>NZ_JBZCMS010000019.1:0-62407 GCF_058267595.1 Paenibacillus mobilis | reverse complement strand
ATGTTTGGTGGCGATGGCGGAGGGGTTCCACACGTACCCATCCCGAACACGACCGTTAAGCCCTCCAGCGCCGATGGTACTTGGACCGCAGGGTCCTGGGAGAGTAGGATGCCGCCAAGCGAAGAACCACTGCCGATGATCGGTGGTGGTTTTTATTTTTTTCGGGACTATGTTTTATGGTTATAAATGTAGAGAAGGATGATAGTAATAATATAAAAGGGATGGGAAATGAATGTAACCGTTTTGTTACTCCTGGCAGGGGAACTGAATATATAATAAGTTAGGAACTTAGTTGGATAAACCGGGATTAAATAGGGAGCTTTGGACCTTTTAGGGCGTTAATCTAATTAGGGTAAGGAGGAGAAATATCATGAATAGGAAAGCGAAATGGTATTTATTCTGCTTGCTATCGGCTTTGATGCTGTTGTTGATCCTTTCGGGCTGTAACTCCGTTAATTCGTCGTGGAAGGTGTATGAGGGTTCGGCTGTAGATAAAAGTTTTCCGGTTCCAAAGGAAGCCAGTAAGGCGGAAGCGGCATTAAAAAGTTCAAAGATGGAGTATGTCCGTTATTCCGTTCCGGGGTTAAAGGAGAACAGCAAACTCCCGGAGGCCTACGAGGAAGAAATCAAGGCTTGGGGTTGGACGGAGAATAAAGATGAACAATCGGGATCCACACGGGTTTTTATAAAAAACGATCAGGTTATTCAATTATCGCTGCAGAAAAATGCTTTTATTTTATATATCCCTAAAACGCAAGATGTGGCTGCCCGCAGTCTGGACGCTACGACTAATAGTCCCTAGGGAATCTACCTTATAGGACAAATGAGTGAATCGGCTTGCCTGTTTGAGTCAAAATAAAAACCTGCTTTCCTATTGATGAGGAGGGCAGGTTTTTTGCGACGTATTTATCGAGTGGAATTTATTGAATGTAATAGGACAATTCCTGGTCCGTAAATTTGATCATCCCATCCTTACGCTGTTTGGTCAGAACGAGGAAGGCGTACAGCCGGGGGAACAGCATCCACAAGTGCCAAAAAAACAAGGAGACGACCAGGCTGACCGGAGACCAAGGGATCAGTATGGCGATCAGGGCTAGGCCGATCCAGGCGTAGTGGAGCTGCGTTTTTCTATAGGTTGAATAACTTATGTATTGGGCAGGGTTGTAGCCCAGCCAAGGCATTTTCCAGGAGAAATGCCAATTAGGACGATAAGAATGGCTGACGATGATAATAACCGAACGGCAGATGACGAATTGAATCCAAAGAGCAATAGGTGCAGCCACGATAAAGGTCAAAATGCTAAAAGCTCCAAAACCTATGATTTCGGCAATCAGGCAGATAAGAGGAATAGCTAGAAGGCTGAGAATCAAAGGTCTTGGGAAAACGGATCTTTTTAAAAGCCGATATTGATAAAAGGTTGCTTTTGTATTTTGGTCAAGATTCATAAACGTTTACAGCCCTCCCTGAAATAACGAGTGCAAGGACACCTGGTTAATATATCGGCACAAAATGAGGGTTTGTTGAGCCAAAGGGGACGGTAATCACCATTTTTGGGCTTTTGGCATAGAATATAGGGTCAAAAGGCTAGCAGACTTGTATAAAAAGATAGATTCTGTGGCATACTGATAGTAAAAGCGACAAGGTGGGATCGCAGATGGAAGACATCATCAAACCGGATGCTCTGTTGAAGCACGATACCGAGGAGACCTGTATTATATGCGGGCAAAATAAAACCCATGGAATAAAGATCGTTTCCGAGTTTATTTGTGAGGATTGCGAAGCCGAGATGGTGCATACGGATGTTAAGGACGATAAGTATGATTTTTTTATTCACCAGATGAAGCAGATTTGGGTGCAGCTGAATGCATAATAAGGATTAAGGGGGCCTGCAGGCGATGCGGGCTCTTTTTTAGCTGTGGAGGGAATTGTGGAGGAATTCGTATACTTCGGCATTTTTATCTTTTAAAATAAAAGGATGAAGCAAGAGTTTGGATGGGAAGTGTTTGAACTGGATAAACAACGAGTTATCGACGCCCCGCTATGGGAGGCGCTGCAGCGCTATAAGAGGGACAAGGATGTTTCTTTTCATGTTCCGGGGCATAAGAACGGAAAAATGTATGCACCTACAGGAAGCGGCCCGCTGCAAGAGGTGCTGGGTATAGATGCTACCGAAATTACAGGGCTGGATGATCTGCATCATCCTGAAGGCGTAATTGAGGAAGCACAGGAGAAGGCGGCCCTTTTCTTCGGGGCCGAGGAGACGTACTTCCTGATAGGAGGAAGTACGGTGGGGAACCTGGCGCTCGTGCTGACGGCATGCAGTCAGCCGGGCGATGTGCTCTTGGTGCAGCGGAACGTGCACAAATCCGTGCTTCACGGATTGATGCTGGCCCGCGCACGGGCGGTTTTTCTGGCGCCGGAGGTGGACGGCGCCAGCGGACTTGCGACCATGCCGTCGCCGGAGACGGTGGGTGAGGCCCTGCGCCGCTATCCGGGCGCAAAGGGCGTGCTGGTCACCCACCCGAACTACTACGGCATGGGAGCGCCGCTAGCGCCGCTGGCGGCGCTATGCCATGCGGCCGGCGTGCCGCTGCTCGTGGACGAAGCCCACGGAGCGCATTACGGATTGGCCGCAGAGCTGCCGCGCAGCGCGCTGTCTCAGGGCGCGGACGGGGTCGTGCAGTCCACGCACAAGATGCTGGGCGCCATGACGATGGGCGCCATGCTGCATGTGCAGGGACCGCTGCTGAACCGTCCGCTGCTCCGCCAGCGGCTGGCGATGGTGCAGAGCTCTAGTCCGTCTTATCCGATCATGGCTTCGCTGGATCTGTGTAGAAGCCTGCTGGAGCAGCAGGGCCCGGCCGCGTTTGCCGAAAGCTTGGCCGCCGCGGCCCGGCTGCGCGAGGGCGTACGAAAGCTGAAGCGGATCGGGATTTTAGAACCGGAAGTTAACAACCTGCCTAATGGTGGTAATAAGAAGTGGGGAAGCAAGCCAGAAGGCGGAGAGAAGCCGGCAGAACGAGACATTCTGGTCCAACAGAAGCTAACGGCTAAACGGGACCTTCCGGCCCAATTGGAGCCTTTGGCCAAACTGGACCCTTCGGCCAAACGCTATAATTGGGATCCTCCAGCCAATCAGAATACGGTAGAGGAAGAGGGAAATACAGTTAATCGGCCTATTCATCACGATCCCCTTAAAGCGGTTTTATTTGACCGCCGGTGGGAATGGAGCGGGTACCAGCTCCAAGAGAAGCTGGAGCAAGGGAAATGCGTGCCGGAGATGAGCGATGAACGCTATACCGTATTGGCTTTGGGACCGGGCACCACGATGGACGATGTTAACCATTTGCTGCAGGTTCTGCATACACTGGAAGCAGAGATGGGCCATTGTCCCGGGGAGGAGATGGGAAACGGGCATCCCCTGCTTTCCACGTGGAACAATCTGAAGGGAGAGGCGGTCTCTGAGCCCGTTGCTTTTGACTTGGCCCCTCCGGTGGAGGAAGAAACGGAAAATATTATGCTTGAGGATGGAGCGGGGCGAATAGCGGCAGAAATGGTGATCCCCTACCCGCCGGGCATTCCGCTGTTATACCCTGGTGAAAGAATTACCGCCGAAACGGCGGCCAGGCTAACGGCATTAAGAGAAGCAGGCGCACGGTTCCACGCTGCCAAGGATTCCGCTTTGCGGCGCATTCAAGTATATTTAAAGGATGATCAAACACCGGAGGAGAAGCAATGATTGACGTGAAACGCAAGGGGCTTTTTATTACGCTGGAGGGAGGCGAAGGTTCGGGAAAAACCACGATGATGCAAAAGCTGGCCAAAATGCTGGAGCAGCGGGGCTTGCCCTATATCGTAACCCGTGAACCCGGCGGCATCCGGATTGCGGAAGGCATCCGTGAGCTGCTGCTGCATCCTGATCATACAGAGATGGATATCCGTACGGAAGCTTTGCTCTATGCGGCAGCCCGCCGCCAGCATCTGGTCGAGAAGGTGGAGCCGGCGCTGGAGCAGGGGACTATCGTGTTGTGCGACAGATTCATAGACAGCAGCCTGGCTTATCAGGGGTATGCGAGGGGGATCGGCATTGCCGAGGTGCTTTCCATCAATGCTTTTGCTACGGAAGGCCGGTTCCCGGATCATACGTTTTATTTGGATATTGAGCCGGAGACAGGGCTGGCGCGGATCGCGGCCGGAAAAGGTCGGGAGGTCAACAGGCTTGACCTTGAGGCGCTGCATTTCCATCATCTCGTAAGGGAAGGCTATCAGAAAGTAGCGGCCATGTATCCGGAGCGGATTACGGTTGTAGATGCATCCATGGGGCCGGAAGAGGTTGCTGACAGCATGAAAAAGCAATTAAAGGCGATTTTAGAGGATTTCGGGCCAAATTTATCAAATAAATAAGAAAATATGCGTTATAATAGATTATAGTACTCTATGCTTCAAACCTGATAAACCGGGGTGAGATATAGCGTACAGGCCTCAAGAAGTTTTATAGGGATTTCCTTAAGTTAATCTCTGTTTTATTTTCATGAAACTAAACTAATGAGGAGGGACTGCAATATGAAGCTGATTGTTGCGATTATTCAGGACAAAGACAGCAACCGTTTATCCGGAGCTTTGGTGAAGGCGAATTTTCGGGCGACCAAGCTTGCAAGTACCGGTGGATTTCTGCGTGCAGGGAACACAACGTTTATGATCGGGGTTGACGATAGTCAGGTCGAGACGGTGCTGGGCGTCATCCGGAGCAGTTGTAAGGTTAGAGAGCAGCTTGTAACGCCTGTAACGCCAATGAGCGGAACGACGGATTCGTATTTGCCGCTTCCTGTTGAGGTACAAGTAGGCGGAGCTACCGTATTTGTGCTCCCGGTCGACCGGTTTGAGCATTTCTAATAGGGCATTAAAGGGATAAAGACAAGGATCGGCAGGCGGGAAACAAATTCCGTTTGCCGGATGGCAGGCGGTTACGGGATCCGGAAGGTTCAAGTAGCCGTTTCTGCATGTTTAAAAATATTCGGTTAGAGATAGGCGGTAGGTCAGGTGAAAATCGAGCCGGGGTACAGACCCTTAACAAGCAATAGAGGATTGTCGGAGGTGGCGGCCAAACAGGTTGCTGCCAAAAGCTTCTCGGACGCCATGCATCAGCAAGGAGAGCAGGCTTCTCAGGAGGAGCTGAACCGCAAGCTTCAAGACATACAGCTTCAAGGAGACCGGCTGGCGCGCTCCATGACCGTACGTGAATTAAAAGCCTACCGGATGATGGTGAAAAGGTTCCTTGAGGAAACCGTTCGCCGCGGCGTCGGCATGAAGGAAACTAAAGGCTGGGACCGGCGGGGCCGGGGAAAACGCTACAAGCTGCTTGATGAAATTGATGCCAGCCTGCTCGGCATGGGTGAAGAGCTGCTGGAGTCGGAGCAGGGCAGACTGGAGCTTCTGCAAAAGATCGGAGAAATTCGCGGCCTGCTGATCAATCTTACTTTTTAGTTTTAAGTCATAAAACCGGCGGGGAATTTTCCAAGTCCAAGCGATATCATTTATGAAGCTTTTTTGTTAAGTCTTCTTTACGGATAAATTAAAGCTTACGGTAGAAAGTGTGAGTGCGATGTTATTTAAAGAAATCGCTGGCCAGGAGGGTCCCAAGAAGCTGCTGCAGAACGGCTTGAGACAAAACCGGATATCGCATGCTTACATTTTTAACGGACCTCCCGGAAGCGGACAGATGGAAATGGCGCTGGCTTTCGTACAGGCCTTGTTCTGCACCAACGGGACGGATGAAGCATGCGGGACCTGTCTCGAATGCCGTAAGCTGCTGCATGGGAACCATCCGGATCTGCAGATTGTCAGCCCGGACGGCGCTAATATCAAAATTGACCAGATTCGCGATTTGCAGCGGATCTTCTCCTACCGTTCCGAGAACGGCAATCCCAAGGCTTATATCATTGATCAAGCCGATAAAATGAATGTGCAGGCGGCCAACAGCCTGCTTAAGTTTCTGGAAGAGCCGCCTTCTCCGGCGGTGGCTATTTTGTTGTCCAGCAATGGCAAAGCCCTGCTTCCGACCATTCAGTCGAGAGCCCAATGGGTGTCCTTCTCGGCATTGGATCCGATGCTGATGCTGCAGAAGCTTAGCGATGAAGGCGTGCCGGATGCTATTGCCCGAAGTGTTGTGCATTTGGCGGCCGGATTGCCGGCCTGCCGGGAATTGGCAGGTCAGAATTGGTTTGCAGAAATTAGAAACGTAGTGTTACAATTAGGGAAGGAATCCGCAGGCAGAGGCGGATCTCCGCTGATAACCGCTCAGCAGAGCGTGTTTAAGGCCGGTTTGGGTGACCACCTGGAGATGATTTTTGATCTGTTCCACTTATGGTTCAAAGATATGATTCAGGCACAGGCGAACAGACACGATCGTATCGTTTTTATAGATGAATGGGAGTTTATCTCCAAGACAGCCGGAACCCGCAGCGCCGGAGCCTGGGTTTCCTGCATGGCATTTGCGGCGGAATCCAAGAAAAAGCTCCGGTACAATATGAATGGCCAGCTTTGTTTAGAGCAATTTTTATTGAATGTAGGACATGCGGTTCCGGCCTGGAACTGAAGAGACAAGCTATCTCCCAGAAGTTGAAGGTTTAGGAAAGCTCAGCTTTCCGCCATTTTTTTATGAACCATGTGCTGATATAAGGGGGTTAGTTTTTGTACACTGTAGTGGGTGTCCGCTTTAAGAAGGCGGGCAAAATATATTATTTCGACCCGCTTGATTTTCCCGTGGAGAAAGAGCAATGCGTGATCGTCGAAACGGCGCGCGGGGTCGAATATGGCAAAGTAGTCATTGGCAAGAAAGTCGTGGAAGAGTCGGATGTAGTGCTGCCGCTGAAGAAAGTCATCCGAATCGCCGATGAGTCGGACAGCAGTGTTGTGGAGGAGAATAAGGCCGCGGCCAAAAATGCCTTCTCCACATGTTTAAATAAAATCAAGGACCATGATTTGAAAATGAAGCTGGTGGACGTGGAATACACGTTTGACCGCAACAAGGTCATTTTCTATTTCACGGCCGACGGACGCGTCGATTTCCGGGAACTGGTAAAGGATCTGGCGAGCATTTTCCGGACCCGCATCGAGCTTCGGCAGATCGGCGTAAGGGATGAAGCGAAAATGCTGGGGGGCATCGGTCCTTGCGGACGTATCCTCTGCTGCTCCTCCTGGCTGGGCGATTTCGAACCCGTTTCGATCAAGATGGCGAAGGATCAAAGCTTGTCCCTGAACCCAACAAAAATTTCCGGATTGTGCGGAAGATTGATGTGCTGCTTGAAGTTTGAGCATGATAATTACGAAAGCGTCAAGGAAGAGCTGCCAAGCGTAGGTAAAATGGTGGTAACTTCTCTGGGGGACGGCAAGGTTGTCGGACTCAATACCGGTTCTCGTACCGTTCATGTTCAACTCTTTGAAATCGGCAAAGTGAAGGAACTTTCGCTCGATGACGTCGTCATCAAGTAAATACCATAGAGACTGACTCTGGGGTGGGAACTTGGAGAAAATAGATATTTTTGCACATTTACAGCAGATGGAATCGCAAATGGGTGAGGCTCAGACCGAGCTGGGGACGCTGAAGCTGGAGGTCAAAAAGCTGCTGGAAGAGAATCAGCGGCTGATGACGGAGAACGAACAGCTACGCAGGGTGCTGAAGCGTGAAGCCGGGGAACCGGGGGAAGCTCCCGCATCGGGCGAACAGGCTACGACCGTCAGCGAGGAAGAGCCCAAAACCGATGTGATCGGAGAAGGCCACGATAATCTGGCCCGACTTTATCATGAAGGTTTTCATATATGCAATGTGTATTACGGGCATTTGAGAACGGAAGGCGACTGTCTGTTCTGCCTGTCATTTTTGAATAAATAAAGGGCCGTAGGTGAGAACCTACGGTTTTTTTTAAGTATGGAATAAGGCAAGACAAGCCCCACTTTTGTGGGGTTATTTAATATAGTTTATTATAATAGAAGAAAGTGGTTTGCGGACCGAGCTGAAGCGTCATCTGAAAGGTGCGGAATAAGGGAAAGTGGGGCAGGTAACGTCGATTATGAACGAACGCGTCGAGATTTACGAGCAGGAACGAATCGATGATTTGATGAATCAGGGGCTTAGGCTGATCCAAAGTGATGAGGTGTTCAGCTTTTCCATGGATGCCGTGCTGCTTTCAAGGTTTGCCTCCCTGCCGAAAAAGGGAAGAATACTGGATATGTGTACCGGAAACGGGGTTATCCCCATTCTGTTGTCCGCCCGGACCGGGGGCCAGATTGAAGGGATTGAAATTCAGGAGCGGCTGGCGGATATGGCGCGGCGCAGTGTCAGGCTGAACGGTTTGGAGGAACGGGTAACTATTCGGACCGGGGATCTGAGGGAGCTTACCCGTGAAGTTGGAGCTAACGTCTATGACGTGATCACGATTAATCCGCCTTATATGCCTCTGCAGACCGGGGATCGGAAGCTGAATCCGCACCAGGCGATGGCGAGACATGAGCTGCATGGCGGCTTGGAGGAAATGATTGAGGCGGCGATGCGGCTTCTCCGGCCGGGCGGGAAGTTTTTTATGGTGCATAAACCTCAGCGGCTTGGGGAGATTATTTCCCTGCTGAGGCAGTACAAGCTGGAGCCCAAGGTTATCCGTTTTGTCCATCCGAAGCTGACGCAGGAAGCCAATATGGTTCTGATCGAGGCTTTACGCGGCGGGAAACCGGATATCCGGCTTAAACCGCCTTTGATTGTGTATGAACCGGATGGCAGGTATACGGATGAGTTAATGGAGATTTATTATGGAAACAGTGAGGGAGAAGCATGAAGGAAGGTTTGGAGATCGCGGTACAAAAAAGTTATGCTGATGAAAGCACGGGGGGAGCAGGAAAGCTGTATCTGGTAGCCACGCCAATCGGCAATTTGGAGGACATGACCTTCAGGGCAGTCCGGATTTTGCGGGAGGCGGATTTGATTGCGGCCGAGGATACCCGGCAAACCCGGAAGCTGCTGACGCATTTCGAAATTACGCCCAAGAAGCTGTATAGTTATCACGAGCATAATAAAGCGGCAAGCGGTCCGGAATTGGTTAGACTTATAATAGAAGGAAAAAATTTGGCACTCGTCAGCGATGCCGGTCTGCCGGCCATTTCCGACCCGGGCAGCGACTTGGTCAGCCTGGCGATCGAGCAGGGCATTGATGTCGTTCCGGTCCCCGGGGCCAATGCGGCATTGTCTGCGCTGATAGTGTCCGGCCTGTCCACGGAACGATTTCAGTTTATCGGTTTTTTGCCCCGGGACAAGAAGGGGCGGGAACGTTCAATAAACCGGTTTAAGGGTTACGAAGGAACCGTCTTGATGTATGAATCGCCGCACCGGGTTGTCAGAACGCTGCAGGATTTGCTCGAGCATCTGGGGAACCGGAAGATCGTGTTGGCCCGTGAGCTGACTAAACGTTATGAAGAGATGGCCCGCGGCACGATTGAAGCTTGTTTGGCCTGGCTGGAGGAGCATCCTCCCCTTGGCGAATACTGCCTGGTCATAGAAGGCATTCAGGCAGGAGAACTGGAGGAACAGCAGGGGTTCTGGTGGCAGGAGCTGACGATGGAGCAGCATGTTGCGCATTACGAGAAGGATGGGCTGTCCCGAAAAGAAGCTATGAAAAAAACCGCAGCCGACCGCGGCGTCTCCAAAAGAGATATTTATAATGCGTTGTTATAATCGGGAGAGACAAATACAGGGAATAATTAGAAGATGCATCAACAGATGGACAAAAAAAAGACCTTCACTTGGCCGGGTTCAAGCCAAGGAAGGTACAAGGAGATATGAAAAGGTTAGAATTAACAGTTTCAGTAAACCTATTATAACCTATAACTCTTAATTTGTCACAGGTGTAGGCATTTCGCTGAGGCATTCGTGACAAACAATTTTTCCTTTAAAGTAAGTAACGTTTTCTGCATTGCCGCAGAAGATACAAGCCGGCTCATATTTCTTAAGCATGATCCGTTCGCCGTCGACGTAAATTTCAAGGGCATCTTTCTCACCGATGCCAAGTGTGCGGCGCAGTTCAATAGGGATAACAACGCGTCCCAGTTCATCTACTTTTCTAACAATACCTGTTGATTTCATCATAACCGATGATTGCCCCTCTCGCTATCAATTTAAAATGTCATTATTCGACATGATTCTATCTTTTATGATAATTATAATACCAACCATTGCCATAATAGTCAACCTATTAATGGAAAATATGCGCCACAATTCCTTAAGTTATTTGGGCATGTCCGAGAAATACGCGTTGTATCAGGTTTTTTTGAATATTAGCCGATAATCTAAGGGAAGCGGGATAACCAATCTATAATTCTACATAATTCGACAAAATATGCGAAAATCCTGTTTCTTTTCGACACTAAAGGAGGTATTTATCGATGCGAAAACCGTTGGGTGAAGAAAAAGTGTTCAAAGATCCCGTACATAACTATATCCATGTGCAGGACGAACTGATTTGGGCGTTGATCAATACGCCGGAATTTCAGCGTTTGCGCCGGATCAGGCAGCTTGGGACCACGTTTCTGACGTTTCATGGGGCGGAGCACAGCCGCTTCTCCCATTCTCTTGGAGTTTACGAAATTACGCGGAGAATCATCTCGCAGTTTGAACGGAGCGGGTACAGCGACTGGCCCAAAGAGGAGCGGATGGTCGCATTGTGCGCGGCGCTGCTGCATGATTTGGGGCACGGACCTTTTTCCCATTCTATAGAGGAAGCTTTTGAAATGCACCACGAGGACTGGACCTGTAAAATCCTGCTCGGCGATACCGAAGTGAACCGGCTGCTGAAGCAGATTTCGGAAAATTTCCCGAATAAGGTGGCCGCAGTAATTAGAAAGGACTACGACAAACCGATTGTCGTGAACCTGGTCTCCAGCCCGCTCGACGCGGACCGAATGGACTACCTGCTGCGCGATGCCTATTTTACGGGCGTGAACTACGGGACCATCGACATTGACCGGATTTTGCGGATGCTTCGTCCTTTCCATGGCCGGGTGGTCGTGAAGGAATCGGGGATGCATGCGGTGGAGGATTATTTGATGTCCCGCTACCAGATGTATTGGCAGGTGTACTTCCATCCGGTAACGCGAAGCTCCGAAATCTTGCTGCGGCAAATTTTCCGCCGGGCGAAGGAGCTATGGGCCTCCGGATATTCATTCAAAATGATGCTTGATCCGCTGCCGGGCCTGTTTACCCGTGAACTGACGGTGGAGGAATACCTGCAGCTGGACGAAGCTTTGATCCAAACCGTATTTATGAAATGGCAGCAGGAAGAAGATGTGACCCTGAGAAATTTGTGTGAACGTTTCATGAATCGGAATCTGTATAAATATGTAGAAATTGAAAAAACGGACAGCGAGTCTATTGAAGAATTTAGACAAGCTTTCGAGGCTGCCGGCCTGGATCCGGTTTACGATCTGGAAATTGATTCCCCTGCGGATCTGCCTTACGACGTATTCCGGCCGGAGGATGGGCTTACGACCCATCAGATTCTGCTGCTGGACCGACAGGAAAGGCTGAAGGAAATTTCGGAGGTTTCCGATATCGTGCGCTCCATCAGCGGGATTCACAGAGGACGTTATCAGCTGTATTTCCCGCAGGATAAGCTGCTTCAGGCGAAGGACAAGCTGCCTGCGGCGATCCGGACTTTTTTTGACTTATAAGGAGGAAATTAGAGCATGTTATTTGATACTCATACGCACCTGGATGCGGAACAATTTGACGGGGACCGGGAGGAAACGATAGCGAGAGCTGTTGAACAAGGGGTCACTCGCATGGTAAATGTCGGATTTAATAGGGAAACGATCCCAACGACGATGAAGCTTGCCGAAACGTATGATTTTATTTATGCGGCCGTAGGTTGGCACCCGGTAGATGCGATTACAATGCAGGACGGGGACCTGGATTGGATTGCGGAGCTTTGCCGGCACGAGAAGGTGGTTGCCATCGGCGAAATCGGTCTGGACTACCACTGGGATACGTCCCCGAAAGACGTGCAGCATAAGGTTTTCCGCCGCCAGATCGGCTTGGCCAGAGAGTTGAAAATGCCTATCGTGATCCACAATCGCGACGCCCATGAAGATGTGGTCAAAATTTTACGCGAGGAAAAAGCAAGCGAGGTTGGAGGCATCATGCACTCCTTCTCGGGTAGCTGGGAAACCGCCAAAATTTGTCTGAATATGGGATTTCATCTGTCTTTCGGCGGACCGATTACGTTCAAAAACGCGAGACAGCCTAAAGAGGTACTGGTTCAGGTTCCGGATGACCGTTTGCTGCTCGAAACGGATGCTCCATACCTCACTCCACACCCTTTCCGGGGCAAAAGAAACGAGTCCGGTTACGTCAAATTGGTGGCGGAAGCGGCAGCTGAACTTAAAGGGATAACTCTGGAAGAAATTTCAAGGCTGACAACCCGAAATGCGCTGGAACGATTTGGTATTTGCTGAAAACAGGAGTAAAAAGAACGAAAAAACGAGCATTCGGGACATATTAAAGAATTTTAATCAATAATTCGCTGATTATTACAGATTTTTAACCATTTATTTTTAAATACGTGGTTGATTACTCCTTTACAACCGGTATCCAAAAAGGATAGAATCTTTTCAGTAATCGATTTGCGTAATTGGCTGACGCCGTTACGTCACTTCGATTCTTTGGTTCCATGAACCAGTCTCGCTGAATCTCCGAATGGAGAACGGGGGAACCGATGCAGCTGTCTGCCGGGCATGGTTGTTTACATAAGCCGCAGCTGATTGCATTTGATTTCTTTACGTGAGTCTATGGGGTGAATTTGAGATCATCCGCCATGAGCGGGTGAATCGAGATAGGACGTCTCTCATTCGTCCGAACCCGACAGCTAACCCCGTAAGCGTCTATGAGAGAGGCAACCTCGTGCATCCTATAGCATCCAAGACAGTAACGGAAGCCACGGAAGAGTTCCTCTAACTCTTTTTGCGGCTTTTTTTGTTTTGAATAAAATGCGATAGGGTCATCATATTGTGATCTATACGGCGCAATGGATGAGTCCGGGGCAGACTGGGGAAGGATGCGGAATGCGCGCTTTCCGGCGTATTTCGTACAAAAATCGGTAAATAGTCGCGTCATATACATTTTATATCGACCTAGGACGGCGGGGCTATGGAGGAGGACTGAAGAAGTGGGCTTTTTAAGAACTAACGAAACCCATGAATCACGATCATCCAGTATGTCTTACGTTTTGCGGTGGAGTTATCAAAATGCTCGTCAAATTGCAATCTATGCCATACTTGCTGTTGCGGTTACATCTGTTTTTCTGGCTTATCTTTACACCCAGGGCAAGAAAAACGTGCAGCTGATGATTGACGGCAAGGCAGTAGCCGTAGAAACCCGGCAGGACAATGTGGAAGGTTTGCTGAACGAGCAGGAAGTAGACATTCAGACACAAGACAAAATTACGCCGGCGCTAAGCAGTACGCTGAAGGACGGCGACCAGGTGGTTATCGACCGTGCCGCTCCCGTGACTTTGATTGCGGACGGATCGAGCAGCCAGAAATATACGACAGCAGACACCGTAAAAAGCGCTTTGCTCGAGTCGGGGATTTCCGTCTCCGAGCAGGATAAGGTTTATCCGGAGCTGAATGCGGAAGTGACGCCGAACATGAAAATTCATGTAGTGCGCGTCAACAAGGTGATGGTGAAGATGCCTCAGACGGTGCCCTACACGGTAGTGAAGACTTCGGATCCAAACCTGCTGAAGGGCAAAACGAAGACCATTCAACACGGCAGCAACGGCCAGGTCGTTCATACGATCGAGAAGGTTTTCCAGGACGGGGAAATGATCTCCAAGCGCTGGGTCGGCAAGACGGTAGCCAAACCGGCAACCGTTCAGGTCATCGCGGTAGGCACAAAGAAAGAAGAGCCTAAAACGGAGGTGCTTGCGGCCAGCATTACACGCAAAGCCAATACGGTTTCCGTCAGCGGCACCAATTCGGTCACGAAGAACGGCGTAAGCTTTAAATATAAAAAAGTGCTTAAAAATGTATCTATGACCGCTTATTCTTCGGAAGAAGCCGGCATTGGAACCAAGACAGCATCCGGTACTCGCGTTATGGAAGGCAGAACCATCGCCGTAGATAAAAACATAATTCCATTGGGCTGGTGGGTATACATCGAAGGTTTGGGTTTCCGCCGCGCGGAAGATACGGGCGGAGCGATCAAAGGCAACAAAATCGACGTTTATTACGACACCATTAAAGCGGCAAACAACTTCGGCCGCAAAACGGGCCGCACGGTTTACGTGATCGGGCCTGTCAAACCTGAACTGAACTGATTCGTTTACTTTAGCTTGGGAATTCGCTATTATATTGTTGACTATAGAGTATACAGAGAAGAGGAGAATTCCTCTTCTTTTTGTTTGGAATAAAAACGTCAGCTAAAGAAGAAGCTCATGGAAAGAAGGCGCCGGGAAATGATTAAGGAAGTCATTGTCGTGGAGGGTAAAGACGATACAGTGGCGATTAAAAGAGCCGTTGAAGCGGATACGATCGAAACCGGGGGATCGGCCATCGGGCCTGTCGTGCTGCGCAAGATAGCGCTGGCTCAAGAGCGGCGGGGAGTCATTATCCTGACCGATCCCGATCATGCCGGGGAACGGATCCGCAAAATCGTGGCCGCCAAGGTTCCCGGCTGCAAGCACGCTTTTTTGACCGAGTCGGCCGCCACCAAGAAAGGCGATATCGGCGTCGAGAACGCCTCTCCGGAGGCTATCCGGGAAGCGCTGGCCCGGGTGCGCAGCGAAGTCCCTGAGGAGCAGCCCCAGATCGACTGGGAGGACCTGATGACCGCAGGGCTCATCGTCCATCCAAGAGCGTCGGACCGACGCCGGTTTATGGGCGAGGTGCTGGGCATCGGCTATTGCAACGGCAAGCAATTTCACAAACGTTTGGCGGTGTTCAGAATCAGCCGCGAGGAATTCGCGGATGCGCTGCGCCAATTGGAGGATAAAGGAGTTTAGTGGACATGAACAGGAGAGAAGAGGTCTCTACGCCCAGACGGACGAAGGAGATCATTCAGAAATACGGTTTTCAGTTTAAAAAGAGCCTCGGTCAGAACTTCCTGATCGATCAGAATATTCTCGGCAAAATCGTGGGGGCCGCCGGTTTGGACGCGTCCAAAGGAGCGCTGGAGATCGGTCCCGGCATCGGTGCTTTGACCGAGAAGCTTGCGGACGCCGCAGGCAAAGTTGTAGCCGTGGAGATCGATCAGCGGCTTCTGCCGATTCTCGGCGACGTGCTGCAGCCTTTTTCGCATGTTAAGGTGGTGCATGGCGATGTACTGAAGCTGGATCTGCAGCAGCTGTTCCAGGAGGAATTTAAGGACGTATCCGGAGTCAGCGTAGTCGCCAACCTGCCTTATTACGTGACGACGCCGATCCTGATGAAGCTGCTGGAGGAACGTCTGCCGCTGGAGAACATCGTGGTCATGATTCAGAAGGAGGTCGCTGAACGGATGGCGGCATCGCCGGGAGGCAAGGACTACGGCAGCCTCAGCATCGCCGTTCAGTATTTCAGCGAACCCGAGCTGGTTTGCGTTGTGCCGCATACCGTCTTTATTCCGCAGCCTAATGTCGATTCCGCGGTAATCCGCTTAAAAGTAAGGCAGGAACGGCCGGTTGAAGTTACGGATGAAGCTTTCTTTTTTAACGTGGTACAGGCCTCCTTCTCCCAGCGCCGCAAAACGATCGCCAACAACCTGAAAAGCCGCTTCTTTGCCAAAGGGGACCGGACCGAGCTGGAGCGCCTGCTGGATCTGGCCGACATCGAGCCCGTCCGCCGGGCGGAGACCCTCAGCCTGGAGGAATTTGCGCGGCTTGCGAATGTTTTCTACGAGGCGGGTCTGCGCTAAAAAGGAACCAATATCCTCAGACGCCCATACCATGGGAGAAGAGGTGATCGACTTGACGAATATAGGAGACCTGGTGGTCCGCCAATCCTACGGCCGGGATTTGACTTTCCGTGTCGAGGCTTTGGAGCGCAACCGGGCAATCATTAAAGGAACCGAATTCCGTTTGCTGGCCGACGCTCCCGTATATGACCTGGTTCCCGTGACCAGCGATGTCCCGACCGGAAAAGCCAAGGAAGCCCGCATTAAAGCGGCGGAAGGACTGCAGAAGCTGCAGCATGACCGCAAGTCGCTTGAGGAACAAAACCGGGCTTTGTTAGGGATAGAAAGGTCCGTCCTGCCAAGCGACTATTCCGCACAGTCTTATTTTGAAGTGCCTGGCATGGTGCTTCATTTGGACGGGGATCCGCTTTATTTAAAGAAGAGTATGGACTTGTACGAGAAGCTTCGCGTACCGGCTCAAGGCCACTATGTGAACGAAAAATCCATGGCCGACGCTTTATACCGCCTTCTGCCGAATGTAAGGCCCGATATCGTGGTTATTACCGGTCATGACGGCGTGCTCAAGAGCAGGCTTAACAATGACCTGTACAGCTTGTCCAGCTACAAAAATTCCCGCAGCTTCGTTGACGCTATTCAGGTGGCCCGTCAGTACGAGCGCAATTTTGATGCGCTGACGATCGTGGCCGGGGCCTGCCAGTCGCATTTTGAGGCTTTGCTGCAGGCCGGGGCCAATTTTGCCAGCTCCCCCGGGCGTATTTTGATTCATGCGCTGGATCCAGTCTACATTGCGGCTAAAGCGGCGTTTACCTCTGTTCGCGGGACCATTAACATCACGGATGTGCTGAAGCATACGATCAGCGGCATTCAGGGTGTCGGCGGTATCGAGACCCGCGGCAGCTACCGGATCGGGTTGCCGAAATTTCAGGATCTGAGCAAGTTGAACGTGGTACCGTCGGTAATGTAGGCATACAAAAACCCAGGCAAATAAACAAACATCAGTTCCCAGAAGGAACCGGCTGTTCAGCCGGTTCTTTTTATTGTTTTGCCAAAAATGCGGTGTTCAAAAAAAACTCTAATTTTCTTTGCATTACTTTCAATTTTCACGAAAATAACCGTTGACACTAAAGTTTTATCCCTGATATAATATAAAATTTGACTTTTAATATAGGTGGTGTTATAATAGGTTAGGAAAGAGGTGGTTACAGGTATGGCTAAAAATGCTTTATCTGATATCAAACACAGTCTTGATGCTTACGTAGGCCAGAAGATTACGCTTCGTGCGAACGGTGGCCGTCGCAAGACGGTGGAGCGCACAGGCATCCTGGAAGAAACCTACCCTTCTGTATTCATCGTTAAGCTGGATGAGGAGCAAGAGACTTCTAAAAGAGTGTCTTATAGTTATGCCGACGTCCTGACGGAAACCGTTGAGGTGACCCTGTTCCGGGATGGAAGCGAACCACAGATTTTTTCCTGAGACAGCATGAGATAACTTGCGGCGGCCCTGGAGGTCGCCTTTTTTCTGCCCCGAAAGGGGTATACATAGCCAAGGCCAGGGATTCCCGCGCATAGGACCCCCTCGGTCAAGCGAATACTGGTATCGTCCCTATAATCCATTATGGTCAGGAGGAAAAACGTCATGTCACGAAGAAGACGCAGCGTCATGTCCGAAAACCTGAAGGTCGAGCTTGCCAAGGAGCTGGGGTTTTACGATACGGTCCAGCAAGAGGGCTGGGGCGGCATTAAAGCCAAGGATGCGGGCAATATGGTGAAGAGAGCCATCGAGCTTGCCGAAAAAGCGGCCTCCGAACGCAAATAAGGATGAAAGGCAAGGTCTCCGGTCCTGTCCGGGGACTTTTCCTTTTTTGGCGTCAATAGACCTCCATCTGTTTGGAAAGAGGGGCAAATTGCCGTTCTCGAGCGTTCGTGTTTCCTTAGTTGGGAGAGAGGCCCACTTTCTGCTAAAATGGGGAAAAGAGGCAGGCATTCGCTTGTCAAAAGAATGGACTTTCCGCTTCCATTTCCCTATAATATGTTAAGTTGTTTAGTTGGACAGACTAAAGGTGGGTGAACGCCTTGAAAATTTACGAGAAGGCACCGGCTAAAATTAATTTGATGCTGGATGTATTACATAAAAGACCGGATGGGTACCATGAGGTTGAGATGGTCATGACGATGGTGGATCTGGCGGACCGGCTGGAAATGAGCGCGTTGCCGCGGGATACCATTATTATTTCTAGTCAGGCCGGGTATATTCCGTTAGATGAAAAAAATCTCGCTTTTCAGGCTGCGCGCCTGATCAAAGAGCGTTATAACGTCCGCAGCGGCGTTTATATTCATTTGGATAAACATATCCCGGTGGCCGCAGGGCTGGCCGGGGGAAGCAGCGATGCGGCGGCTACACTACGCGGCCTGAATCGGCTTTGGAACCTCGGCATCGGCGCCGAGGAGCTGCAGGAGCTTGGAGCCGAGCTGGGCTCCGACGTGCCCTTCTGCGTGACGGGCGGCACGGCCCTGGCTACAGGCCGGGGCGAAGTGCTTACGCAGCTCGAAAATCCGCCCCAGTGCTGGGTGATCCTGGCCAAGCTGCCGATCAACGTGTCGACGGCCGAGGTCTACGGCAAATTTCGGGTGGACCGGGTGAAGCAGCATCCTTCAGCCCAAGAGATGATTCAAGCCATTAACCGTCAATCCTTTGGCGACGTTTGCCGTCAGCTGGGCAATGTATTGGAGGATGTGACCTTTCAGCTTCATCCGGAAGTGCAGCAGCTGAAAGAAACGATGAAGCGGCTTGGCGCCGACGGGGTGCTTATGTCCGGAAGCGGTCCGACCGTTTTTGGGCTTGTTTCCAAAGAGGCGAAAGTGGCCCGCATTTATAACGGACTGCGGGGATTTTGCAAAGAAGTTTATGCCGTGCGGCTCCTAACTTAATGCCACAAACCCAAAATCCGGAATTTTATTTGATAAACACGTACAAAAATGATATTCTTTCTATAAAATATTCGGATTTTTAGCGAGGGGTTTTCGTGAAGAAGTTAAAAAGAAGCGCGCGTTTGGTGGAGATGACGGAATATTTGCTGGCCCGGCCGCATCAGTTGATTCCGCTCACGACTTTTGCCGACCAGTACGGGGCAGCCAAATCTTCGATCAGCGAAGACTTGGCCATTATCAAGGAAGTCTTTGAGGACGACGGCATGGGGGAATTGCAGACGCTTGCAGGAGCGGCGGGCGGCGTAAAGTTCATACCCAAGGTTGGCCGGAGCCAGGCACAGGCTTTTATCGACCAGTTATGTGAAAAGTTATCCGAACCGGACCGTATTTTGCCGGGGGAATATTTATATATGTCCGACCTCCTCGGTCTTCCCGGACTGATGAACGAGGCGGGTAAACTATTTGCCACCGTGTTTGGCAACCGTGAAATCGACGTCATCATGACGGTGGAAACCAAAGGCATTCCTCTGGCTTATGCTACGGGGGCACAGCTCAACCTGCCAGTTGTCTTGGTCAGACGGGACCATCAGGTGACGGAGGGTTCGGCGGTAAGCATCAATTATGTATCCGGTTCCCATAAGAGCCTGCATACGATGACTTTGTCGAGAAGGGCGCTGAAGGAAAAATCCCGGGTGCTCATCGTGGACGATTTTATGAAAGCGGGCGGCACTGTGCAGGGCATGGTCGATCTGCTGGCAGAGTTTAACGCTACGGTAGCGGGCGTAGGCGTCTTGGTGGAATCCGGGGCTGTAGAGACGGATCAGCGGCTTTTGCAGGATTATGTATCCTTGGCTTCGCTCGGAGCAGTAGACGCTAAAAACAAAAGCGTGACGGTTCATCCCGGAAATTATTTTGAACGGCTTTAAGCAAGCGTTTTAATTGAAGAAATAGTAAGGAATTCCAAGAAAACAGTCGAAATTTTGTGAAATTTGTCGAAATGTTTGGATTTTAAAAAAAAATTCCTGAATTTAGGTTAATTTGTTCGTTTAAAAAAGAGGAAATCGAATTGCTGTGTGGAATATTACACCAAGTCTTATTTGGAAAAAGGTGGTGAACACACATGCAAATTACGGACGTAAGACTCCGCCGAGTGAGCTCGGAAGGCAGAATGAAGGCCATTGCTTCCATTACCATTGACAACGAATTTGTCGTCCATGACATTCGCGTCATTGATGGGAACAACGGGATGTTTGTTGCTATGCCGAGCAAACGTACGCCGGATGGCGAATTCCGCGACATCGCTCATCCAATCTCTTCAGGAACGCGTGAGAAAATCCAAGCTGCAGTGCTTGCCGAATATGAGCGAGCCGCGCTGGATGAAGAAGTCATTGAAGAAGGAGCATAACCTTCTGTCGTTATTTTTTTCAAACTTAATTGGGGTTCAAGAAAAGAGGCCATGTCCCATGGTTCTCTTTTCTTTTTGTGCAGAATGAGATATATTCAGTATGGAGTTTAAGTGAAGGAGGACGGGGACTTGAAGAGATTAGCCATTGTTCTTGCCGCAGGGCAGGGCAAGCGCATGAAATCGAAACTATATAAGGTGCTCCATCCTGTCTGTGGTAAACCTATGGTTGGACATGTGCTGGACGCCGTGGACAAAGTCAATTGCGAGCGTAAGGTTGTCATCGTCGGCCACGGTGCGGAAGCCGTCAAGACCTATCTGGGAACAAAAGCAGAGTACGTATTACAAGAGCAGCAGCTGGGAACGGGTCACGCCGTTAAACAGGCGAAAGAACTCCTCGGAAGCGAGAACGGGACGACCGTCATCGTTTGCGGAGATACGCCTCTCGTGACGCCGGAAACGCTGGAGGCTCTTTTCGTGCATCATGAACAAACTGGCGCGGCTGCAACCGTGCTTACAGCTTCCATAGATGAACCTCATGGCTACGGCCGCGTGATCCGTGACGAAGCAGGTCATGTCAACCGGATCGTTGAGCAGAAGGATTGCTCCGAGGAGGAGAATCTTGTTAAGGAAATCAATACGGGCACGTATTGTTTCGACAATGCCAAACTTTTTGATGCTCTTGACAAGGTTACGAATCACAATGCCCAGCAGGAGTATTATTTGACCGATGTGATCGGTATTCTGGTCTCACAAGGTGAAAAGGCAGCCGCTTATATGACGGCTGATTATGCCGAATCTATCGGCGTTAACGACCGCGTGGCGCTTTCGGAAGCGGAAGGCTACATGCGTGCGCGCATTAATAAACGTCACATGATTGGCGGAGTGACCCTTATCGATCCAAGCTCGACCTATATCGGAGCCGATGTCGAGATCGGTGCGGATACCGTGATTTATCCGGGAACCGTGCTGAGCGGAAATACCAAAATCGGCGAGGACTGCGTCATCGGTCCACAAACGCAGATTGAAGACAGCGTGATCCATAATGGAGCTGCCGTCAAGCAATCCGTTCTTTCCAAAGCGGAGGTTGGCGCTTCCACTTCGGTTGGGCCTTTTGCTTATTTGCGTCCCGGTTCCGTTCTTGGGGAAGACGTCAAGGTCGGGGATTTTGTCGAGATTAAAAATGCAAAGCTGGGCAACGGCTCGAAGGTCTCTCACCTCAGTTACATCGGTGACGCTACTGTAGGCGAGAATGTAAATATCGGATGCGGTGCGATAACCGTAAACTACGATGGGTATAATAAGTCCATTACCGAAATCGGCGACGATGCTTTTATCGGCAGCAATGTGAATTTGATCGCACCGGTCAAAGTCGGCAAAGGCGCTTATGTGGTGGCCGGATCAACTATTACTCATTCCGTGCCCGATAACGATTTGGCCATTGCCCGCCAGCGTCAGGAGAACAAGCCGGGTTATGCCGAGAAGATCCGTGCCCGTGCCAAAGCCAAAAAAGAGAAACAAGACCGGAAATAAAAGGGGAAGCAAGATAAGAAGCCATTTCCATTGACGTCGGCTTGTCGGAGCAGCTTTTGCAGTACCGATTTTTATAATGACCTTACAGATTGTGATCTAGCAATCTATATAGCACGGAGGGTTTTTATTCATGACTTATTTTGATTCAAAGTTAAAAATATTCACCTGCAACTCCAACCCTAAGCTGGCTCATCAAATTGCGGATTACATCGGCATTCCGATGGGCGATTCGAATATTACCAGCTTCAGCGACGGCGAGATTCAGGTTAAGCTCTCCGAAAGTGTACGCGGTTCGCACGTTTATGTAGTCCAGTCTACTTGTGCGCCAGTTAACGATAATCTAATGGAGCTGCTTGTTATGGTGGATGCGTTGAAACGCGCTTCGGCCAAAAGTATAAATGTCGTTATTCCTTATTACGGTTATGCGCGTCAGGACCGTAAAGCCCGTTCCCGTGACCCGATTACAGCCAAGCTTGTGGCGAATCTGATCGAGAAAGCCGGAGCTCACCGCGTAATTACGATGGATCTCCATGCGATGCAGATTCAGGGCTTCTTCGATATTCCGGTTGACCATATGCTGGGCGTGCCGATCCTGGCACAGTACTTCCGTTCCAAGCATATCGAAAATCCGGTTGTCGTTTCCCCGGACCACGGCGGCGTTGTTAGGGCCCGCAAGCTTGCGGACTTCCTGAATGCTCCGCTTGCGATTATCGATAAACGCCGGCCTGAGCCTAATGTGAGTGAAGTCATGAATATTATCGGTCATATCGAAGGCAAGACAGCCATCCTGGTGGATGACATCATCGATACGGCTGGAACAATCGTTTTAGGTGCCAATGCCCTTAAAGAAGGGGGCGTCAAGGAAGTTTACGCTTGCTGTACCCACCCGGTTTTATCCGGTCCGGCTATGGAGCGTCTGGAAAACTCCCCGCTTAAAGAAGTCGTGGTTACCGACACGATCCCGATTACGCATCCGAACCCGACCAGCAAGCTGAAGGTTTTGTCCGTAGCTCCTTTGATGGGCGAAGCGATTATTCGCGTTCATGAAGAGTTGTCCATCAGCAAGCTGTTTGAAATTGAATAATCTGTACAGTCCGCATTAAGGGCTGAGCGGAAGCAATAAAAGGGGCTAATCTTCCCCAGGCGGGAGGATTAGCCCCTATATTGACGTAGCGGTATTCTTATTTGCAGGAACAAACAGCTCATCGTTAACAGCCGGACAGGTTCATATACAGCAGGCAAATTCAACAAGAGGGCCTTTTCGGGGACAAGGGGTCCAGGTCATTCATGAATGACCTGGACCCGGACCGCCTAGTAGCCGGGCCGTGAAATGAAGGTGAACATTTTCCGGTTGTAAAGCGTACCCTCGACCTCCACAAAAAAACGGTCGTAAGCCGTAACCCGGCCGATTTGCTCGTGTACGCCTTTGTAGTAAACCTGTACGGGTATAGACTGTTTGAGATGTTCGTCGAAATGGGAATCCACGATAAGTTCTGAGCCAAATGCTGGGGGGATACGTCTTCACCTTCTTCTGAATCAAATGCTCATCTCCGGTTTGTTTCCCTATTGTACCAAAGAACGGATAGGGATTAACAGGTTTTTCCCTGGAAGGAAGATAGCGTTATTTGTGAATAGAAAGGATTGTAGAGCGATGAAATGGATTGTAGGGCTTGGAAATCCGGGTCCCAAATATGAGAAGACTCGCCATAACATCGGCTGGATGGCCCTGGATGCCCTGGCCGCCCGCCACCAAATCGACATTAAACAAAATAAATGCAAGGCGCTGATAGGCGAAGGGAATATTGCCGGTACCAAAGTGTACCTGATTAAACCGATGACCTTCATGAATCTTTCCGGAGAATCGGTTCGCGCCTTTATGGATTATTATAAGGTTCCGCTTGAAGATTTAATCGTCGTCTACGATGATTTGGATACAGAAGTGGGTAAAATCCGGCTTCGTTACCAGGGAAGCTCAGGCGGACATAACGGAATTAAATCGATTATTCAGCATACGGGCACCCAAACGTTCAACCGGGTTCGCATGGGGATCTCCAGGCCGGAACCGGGTTATGCCATTATCGATTATGTGCTGGGGACGTTTCCGAAGAAAGAGGCGGATGCGCTGAAGTCTTCGATTGAGCAAACCTGTGATGCGCTGGAATTCAGCCTGCAGGCTACCTTTGAGCAAACTATGGCAAAATTTAACCGATAATTTCTCGTCGAACGGCTAGCAAGCAGGGCCTCCGGGCATAATGAAGGTATAAATCAACCTTCAGGAGGCATATACATGGCAGTACATTACGTTTGCAGACACTGTAAAACTCATATCGGGCGCATAGATTCGCCGTTTGTTTCCGAGGGCCAGCTCGGTTTTACCGCCTTGACCCCCGAAGAACGTAGAGATATAATAGCGTATGATTCCAATGGGGACATCACGGTGCGCGTTACGTGCGATTATTGCGCGGAAGCGATGGCGATGAATCCGGAGCTGGTGCTGGTGGGAACCCCGCTGCAGTAAGCGGTCAACCCCGGTTTGCAGATTTAGACCGCTGGATGATAAACGGAAGCTTATAGAAGCGGGAGCTTTCCGTGCTGTCTGTGAGCATTAGATCCTAGCAGCAGACTCATTGACAATAATGAAACGAATTCAGGAACGGTTATTATAGAGCCTTGGCCCTTTTGCTGAGGCTTATTTTGGTTAGTTATAAAAAGAACTTCGAAGGCAGCTGACGCGAGAGGATGCCTATCATGGCGAATGAGAGAGGTGCCGCTTTTGTTACAAGCACTTATACAAGCTTTTACTAAAGATTCCGACTTTGGATCGCTGGCCGCCGGCATTGATGCCGGCATGAAGGAACAGCTCGTTTCGGGATTGTCGGGTTCTTCCAGACAAATTATGCTGGCTGCCCTCCATGAACAAACGCAGCGTCCATTGCTCGTTGTAACTCATAATATGTTCTCGGCTCAAAAAATCGCAGATGATTTACAGGAAGCGCTTTCAACGGAAAAAGTGCTCCTATATCCCGCTAATGAGCTGGTAGCCGCAGAATCGGCCATTTCAAGCCCGGAGACGCTCTCCCAGCGGATCGACGTGCTGCTGAAATCCTCGAAGGGATTCCGCGGCATTATTGTCGTGCCTTATTCCGGCGTCCGGAAGCTGCTTCCTGCTCCGGGAGCGATGGCTGCGGCGGGTATTCAGGTCGAGCTGGGAGGAACGTTGCAGCTGGACTCTTTTTTGACGAAAATGATAGAGCTTGGCTATGAACGCGTAGAGCGCGTGGAATCGCGCGGGGAAATGAGCGTACGCGGGGGCATCGTCGATTTCTTTCCGCTGATGTCTCCGTCAGGGCTCGCTTACCGGATTGAGCTGTTTGACGAGGACGTGGATTCGATCCGGGTGTTTGATCCGGCCGATCAGCGTTCCGTGGAGCAGGTTAAGGAGATCTATATCGCGCCTTGCAAAGAGCTGATTGCGGAAGGTGAGCGTTTGGACCGGGCCGCGGAGCAGATCAGCCAGCGGTTGTCTGCCCAGCTTGAGAAAATGACGGACCGCCAGGCCAAAGGCCTGCTGCAGGGAGAAATTTCCCGCGAGATGGAGATGCTGCGCGAGCATGTTTATTTTGCAGACATTTATAAATACATCTCTTTGATTTATCCGGAGCATCATACCTTGTTCGACTATATGCCGGAAGATACGCTGCTTATCCTGGATGAGCCTGCCCGGCTTCTGGAGACGGCCAAGCAGCTTGAACGCGATGAGGCGGAATGGAATCTGCATTTGTTCCAGAATGGAAAAAGCCTGCCGGAGCTGCCGCTTTCCGTCCACAGCGATAAAGTGCTGTATCATCGGCCGTTCCAGACCTTGTTCCTGTCGATTTTCCTTCGCCAGGTGCCGCATACGCAGCCGCAAAATATCCTGAACTTCGTAACTCGCGGCATGCAGGACTTCCATGGGCAGATGAACGTGCTGAAATCCGAAATGGAGCGCTGGAAGAAAAGCGGCGCGGAAATCATCATGCTGGCCAGCAATGCCGAGCGTAAAGACCGGATGATCCGTGTCTTGGAAGACTACAGCATTCCGGAGCCTATGATTCTGCAGGGCAACCTGCAGACCGGTTTTGAACTGCCGGCCGCGCATTTGGTAGTCATTACCGAAGGCGAAATGTTTTCCCAGAAGCAGCGGAAGGTCCGCAAGGGCGGCCGCAGCATGGATAACGCGGAACGGATCAAAAGTTATACGGAGCTTAAAGTCGGCGATTACGTGGTTCACCAGAATCACGGGATCGGCAAATACATGGGCATCGGCACGCTTGAAGTCGGCGGGATCCACAAGGACTACATGCATATCCTTTATGCCGGGGGCGACAAGCTTTCGGTGCCGATCGAACAGATTGACCTGATTCAGAAATATGTCGGTTCGGAAGACAAGGAGCCGAAGGTATACAAGCTCGGAGGCAGCGAATGGACCCGGGTTAAAAACAAAGTCCGTTCTTCTGTGGAGGACATTGCCGACGACCTGATCAAGCTCTATGCGGAACGTCAGGCGACGGAGGGCTACGGCTTCGACAAGGACACGCCGGAGCAGCGCGAGTTCGAGAACATGTTCCCTTATGAAGAAACGCGCGATCAGCTTCGGGCGATTGAGGAAATCAAGAAAGATATGCAGAAAAAACGTCCCATGGACCGCCTGCTGTGCGGCGACGTGGGCTACGGCAAAACCGAGGTGGCCATCCGCGCCGCCTTTAAAGCCGCCATCGAAGGCAAACAGGTGGCGGTGCTGGTGCCGACCACCATCCTTGCCCAGCAGCACTACGAGACGTTCCGGGAGCGTTTTGCCGACTATCCTTTTAACATTCAGGTGCTTAGCCGTTTCCGCAGCCGCAAGGAGCAGAACGAGACGATTAAAGGCGTACGGGCAGGAACGGTCGACGTCGTGATCGGAACGCACCGGCTGCTGTCGCAGGACCTTGTGTTTAAGGATCTGGGCCTGCTTATTGTCGATGAGGAACAGCGTTTCGGCGTTACCCATAAAGAGAAGCTGAAGAGGCTGAAAGTGAACGTCGACGTGCTGACTCTTACCGCGACGCCAATTCCGCGGACTTTGCATATGTCCATGCTGGGCGTACGCGATTTGTCGGTCATCGAGACGCCGCCGGAGAACCGCTTCCCGGTTCAGACCTATGTGGTGGAGCACAGCCAGGCTTTGGTGCGTGAATCGATTGAGCGCGAATTGGCCCGGGGGGGGCAGGTTTATTATTTGTATAACCGCGTACAGGGCATTCAGGAGATGGCCGCGCAAATCTCGGCGCTTGTGCCTGAGGCGAGAGTCGGGATCGGCCATGGACAAATGTCGGAGCAGGAGCTGGAGAAGACGATCCTCGATTTTCTGGACGGAGAGTACGATGTGCTCGTCAGTACCAGCATCATTGAAACGGGCGTCGATATTCCGAACGTAAACACCCTGATCGTGCATGACGCGGACAAAATGGGCCTTTCCCAGCTGTATCAGCTGCGGGGCCGCGTAGGTCGTTCCAACCGGATCGCTTATGCCTACTTCACTTATCAGCGGGATAAATCGTTGACCGAAGTGGCGGAGAAACGCCTGCAGTCGATCAAGGAGTTCACCGAGCTCGGCTCCGGCTTCAAAATCGCGATGCGCGACCTTTCGATCCGCGGGGCGGGCAATCTGCTGGGGGCTGAGCAGCACGGCTTTATTGCCTCCGTCGGTTTTGATCTTTATTCGCAAATGCTGGCCGAAGAAATTCAGAAACGCAAAGTGACGATGCTGGGCGAAGAGGAGCCGGAGGACAAGAAGTGGAATACGACGCTCGATCTGGCGATCGACGCCTATCTTCCGCCTGAATATATTTACGACAGCGTACAGAAGATTGAAATTTATAAGAAAACGGCTGCCGTTTCCACGTTTGAAGAAGTATCCGAACTTGCGGATGAATTGATTGACCGCTTCGGGGAACCGCCTGCAGCGGTCAGCAACCTGCTGTCGGTGGCCCGTCTTAAGATTTACGGCAGAACTTACGGGATCGAGTCCATGAACCGGCGCGGCGATGACGTGGTTTTAAAATTTTATCCGCAAAAGGCCAAGGATATGGTTCCTTCCAAGCTGGCTGAGGTTGGCAATCAGTATGGAAGACGTGTACAATTTACTCAAGGGCCTGATCTGGTCATCCATATCAAAGCCAAAGGAATGGACGACAAGGAGATGCTGGAGCTGCTTGAGAAATTCCTGGGCTCTTTACAGCCGGTATTCAAATCGAAAGGGGAACTACAAGATGTTGCAAAATAAGAGGCGTTCCTGGAAAATCGCGTTTATTGCTCTGGTAGCCGTACTGAGCTTTGCCGTGGTGTTGTCAGGATGCAGCAAGAAAAACAATGCGGGCAATGCGCCTGAAAGTTCAAACAGCGCCGCTAACGGCGGCAGCAGTACTGCGGACAGCACTAAAGTGGTAGCTACTTACGACGGAGGCCAGATCACGGAGGGCGAATATGACCTCGAACAGCGGATTATGTTGATTCTTTCCCCCGAGATGGAGCAGTACGCATCCAACGACGATTTCCGCCAGTATTTGCTGAAACAGGAGATCGCTTATAAATACCTGGCTGCCAAAGCCGACGATAAAGAGAAGGAAGCGGGCGCCAAACAAGCGGATACCCAGCTTTCCCAAATCAAGACCCAGCTTGGCGATGAAGGTTTTGCAAGCATGCTGAAGGAACAAAACGTCACCGAGCAGCAATTTAAGGACTATATGGTCCGTATTTTTACCGTGGTGCAAACCGAAACCTCCAAAGTTACCGATGATGAAGTGAAAAAACAATTCGAAGCGACCAAAGACGATTACACCGTTGCTTCTGTACGCCATATTCTGATTACCTTTGAAGATGCCGAAGGCCAAGAGCGTTCGAAGGATGATGCCCTGAAGCTGGCTAAAGAGGTTAAAGCCAAGCTGGATGCCGACGGCGGCAAAAACTTCGCCGACCTGGCCAAGCAGTATTCCGAAGATCCGGGCTCTAAAGACAACGGCGGCCTGTATGAAAATACGGAAGTCAGCACTTGGGTAGATGAATTTAAAAAGGCTGCGCTGACCCTTCCGCTCAATACGATCAGCGATCCTGTAGAGACAAGCTACGGTTACCACATTATGCGCGTTGAATCCCGCCAGGCTAAAACGTTCGAGGATTTGACCGCCGAGCAGAAAGATACCATCAAGAATACGATCGGTTCCCAAAAGCTGGACGAGTTCATGTCGGGCGATCTGGAAAGCAAGATCATCAAAAAGATCGACCTGCCTAAAGTGGCGGCTCCTTCCGCCGGCGCCGACGCGGGCAGCGGGACAAGCCCTTCCGCTCCGGCTGAAAGCGCGGCACCGGAAACGTCTGCTTCGCCAGACTCTTCAAAGTAACAAATCGGAGACCTTAAACGTATATAAAATATTCGCAAGCTTGAGGACGATACCTGACCGGGTATCGTCCTTTTTGTAAGCCTCTAAGGACTTAAAGAGGCAGCGGGCTTTCGGGGCTTGGCGAGGGGTTAATTTGTCATTGCCGGAGAGACCTTCCCGATTTAACAGGCTGATGAATAAGGAATTGGGAACAGATGAATACTATGGTCAAGAATTTAACCAAACTTGGAACTTCTAATGAGCCGGTAAGACGTCAACAAACAGGCTCCCTGCACAGGGCGGAGGATTGGCTGGATACCGGAAGCGTTCGGGCGTCCTGAAGTTATGGTCTGTATTCCAAAAAAAACAAATAGCACCCCGGTGCGTTTGCTAAAGCTTCACCTCCACACCGTAGTCCAATACTTCTTAAGAAAGCGAGGCAACATGTTATGAAAGCTACTGGTATAGTGCGCCGTATTGATGATCTCGGAAGGGTGGTTATTCCTAAGGAAATCCGCCGTACGCTCCGCATTCGTGAAGGAGACCCGCTTGAGATTTTTGTGGATCGGGACGGGGAAGTCATTTTGAAGAAATATTCGCCAATCGGCGAACTGGGTGATTTCGCAAAAGAATACGCGGAATCCCTTTATGAAAGTACTGGCCATATTACGCTTATTTCGGACCGCGACACGTTAATCGCCGTTGCCGGTGCGTCCAAAAAGGAATATCTGGACAAGCAGGTCGGGCCGCTGCTCGAAAACTGCATGGACGGCCGCAAGTCCGTCATGGAAACCAATACGGGTTCCTATGAATTAACGAAAGATCATTCGGAGAAAATCTCCACCTTTGTCATCGCCCCGATTATTGCGGGCGGAGATCCTATCGGCACTGTCGTGCTGCTGAACAAAGACGAATCCGTCAAAATGTCCCAGTTGGAGACCAAAATGGCGGAAACTGCTGCCGGCTTCCTTGCGAAGCAGATGGAGCAGTAGAAATACGCTTGCTGACAAAAGCTCCTGCCCGTTTCCCCCTTGCTGAAGGGAGAATCGGACCACAGGAGCTTTTGCATGTCCGGGAAACCTTTTATAATGGACTTTGATCTACACCGGGCTACCGGAATAACTAACCTTATAAAAGGCGGCCAGGCAGTCAGTAGGGCTGCAGGGCTACAGGAAAGAGGACCATGAAACCATCATCGGCGGCATCAAAGCTGTTAAAGGGGGCGGCGCTACTTGGACTGGCAGCTATCGTCTCGAAACTGCTCGGCACCCTGCAAAAGATTCCGCTTCAAAACCTGGGCGGGGACGGGGTTTTTGGCATTTATAATACGGTATATCCTTTCTATACGCTGCTCGTGACTTTGGCTACGGCCGGTTTTCCGTCGGCCGTTTCGAAGTTCGTGGCGGAACGCGAAGCAGACCAGGATGAACGCGGCGCGCGGGAGGTGCTGAAAATCTCGGCCTTCATCATGATGGCGCTGGGTTTGATCGGAAGCCTCCTGCTATTCTTCGGCGCCTCCTTGCTTGCCGACTGGATCGGCAGCAGGCAGCTGGTTCCGGCGCTCCGCGCATCAGCGCCGGCCCTGCTGTTCGTCCCCGCGTCTGCCGCACTTCGCGGCTATTTCCAGGGACAGCAGAATATGCTGCCGACGGCTGTCTCACAGGTAAGCGAACAGGCCATACGGGTGGCTACGATGATTTTGCTGCTGCTTTATTTGACTTCGCTCGGCGTCTCCGATGCTTCCATTGCCGGCGGAGCCATGTTTGGTTCGGCGGCGGGCGGCGCGGCCGGACTTATCGCTATGCTGCTCTTTTGGCGGAGCGCTAAGAAGAAGACCTCCTCTAAAGGCGGCGTGGCGTCCCTGCAAGGGCAAAGGTTAGACCCGCTTCAGCTGCAGCCAAATCCGCTGGGGCAATCCGTACAATCGGCCAATCGGTCGCATACAGGGGGAGAGCAGGCAAATCACCGGAGCATTCGGCTGATCAAACCTCTTTTGGCCTACGCGCTTCCGATTTGTCTTGCGGCTCTGGCTGTCCCGCTGCTTAGTCTGGTGGACACTTTCACGCTTCCAAGGCTGCTCGCGGAGTGCCACACATCCGTAATGGAGCAAATCGGAATATATAACCGCGGGATTCCGCTGGTGCAGCTCATCAATATGATGGCGACTTCCCTGTCCGTTTTGTTCATTCCGGCTATGGCTGAGCTTAAATATAAGGGTGACATCAAGGCGGCGGCGGGCCAGGCGGGGACGGCGCTGCGCTGGTTCTGGCTGATCGGCTGCGCCGCTTCGGTAGGGCTTGGAGCGCTTGCGGAACCGATTAATATTATGCTGTACAAAAATAACACAGGCAGCGATACGCTGCTCTGGCTGGCTTTTACGGCGGCACCGGCGGCCATGGCCACGGTCTCGGCCGCCCTGCTGCAGGGGCTGGGCACGGTCAGGGCCCCTGCCCTGGCGATGGTGCTCGCCGCCGTGTTGAAGGCGGTGCTGAACGTGCTGCTCGTGCCGGAGCTGGGCGTCGACGGCGCGGCCCTCGCGGGGCTCGCCGCGTATGGGCTCGCGGCGGGCCTGAACCTGGCGCTGCTGGCGCGGCGCCTGGGATTTGCGCCGTCCCTGCGGACGGCGCTGTGGCGCCCGCTGCTGGCCCTTGCGGCCATGGCAGCGGCAGTGCTGCTCCTGCGGCTCGGCTTCGCCGCCGCAGGGCTGAACGGCCGGCGGCTTGATGCGGCCGCCGAAAGCGTGCTCGGCGTCGGGCTGGGCGCCGCCGTGTTCCTGGCCGCAGCGCTGCGCCTGCGGCTGATTAACGGGGCGGAGCTGGCCGCCCTGCCCCGGATCGGGCCCAAGCTTGCCGCTGTGCTGGGCAAGCTGCGCCTGCTCCCCCGGCAATAGCCAGGCCTTTGCCGGACCGTGCCTTTTTCGCTTCGTCCCTTCTCCGAGGCTTCCCGAAAGTTTGGTGCTGGCCGGCTGCAAGTGATATAGTGGTCGTAATGGATAAGTGTCCACATGAAATGGAGCGCCGGGGAGTGAGTGAGAGTGAAGGGAACGATAACCGTGGTCGGTCTGGGATCGGGCGATCCGGACCGGCTGACCTTGGGGAATTTAAAGAAACTTCAGGAAGCGGACAAGCTTTACGTCCGGACGAAGGATCATCCGGTGCTGGACTGGCTGGCGGCTTCTGGGGTAACCTTCGAGTCTTTCGACAGCGTTTATGAAGCTAACGACGATTTTCCGTCCGTTTACAGCGAGATTGCTGAACGTCTGATCACGGAGGTCTTAAAAGACGAAATATCGTCGATTACCTATGCGGTTCCGGGCCATCCGATGGTGGCTGAAGCAACGGTGAAGCTGCTTAGGGAAAAATGCCCGGAACAGAACATCCGGCTGGATGTTGTAGGCGGAGAAAGCTTCCTCGACGAGGCTTTTGCGCGCCTCGGGTTTGATCCGATTGAAGGCTTTCAGCTGCTGGATGCGGCGGGACTGGCCATGCAGGATTTGAAGCCGAATTTGCATACCCTGATCGGACAAGTGTATGATGCCTTTACGGCCTCGGATGTGAAGCTTAGCTTGATGGAGCTCTATCCGGAGGACTACGAGGTGGTTGTCGGCCATGCCCTCGGGGTAGAAGGCCAAGAGCAGATCCTGAAGGTGCCTTTGTATGAGCTTGACCGGATTCAGGACTACGGCAATCTTTCGCTGATCTACGTTCCGCGGAGCGATGACGACAGATTGCAGATGAAGAGTTTTGCGCGGCTGCATGAGATTGTCGAGATTTTGCGCAGTCCGGGCGGATGCCCTTGGGACCGGGAACAGACGCACAGCTCCTTGCGGAGAAATCTGATCGAAGAGGCCTACGAAGTGCTGGAAACGATCGACGAGGATGATCCTGAGCATATGCAGGAGGAGCTTGGGGATTTGCTGCTTCAAGTGATGCTGCATTCGCAAATGGAAGAAGAAGAGGGGACGTTTACCGTTTATGACGTGATTGGAACCCTTAACGAAAAACTCATCTTCCGTCATCCTCACGTATTTGGCGACCGGAGCGCCGGCGATGCCGCGGAAGCTCTCGGCAATTGGGAGGCCATGAAGGCGGAGGAGAAACGCCGCAAAGGCCTGAACCCGGAAGCCATGTCCGCGCTGGACGGCGTGCCGCGCGATCTGCCGGCCCTGATGAAGGCCTACAAGCTGCAGAAGAAAGCCGCTAAAGTCGGCTTCGACTGGCCGGATGCCACAGGTGCTTTGGCCAAGATGGAAGAGGAGCTGTCTGAGCTCAAAAAGGCGGTTGAACAGGGGCTGCCAGCCTCGGAAATCGAGCTGGAGCTGGGCGATGTCCTGTTTTCGGTCGTGAACGCGGCCCGATTTGTCGGCGCCGACCCGGAGGAAGCCTTGTCGAGAACGAACCGCAAGTTTGTTGCCCGTTTCCGTTACGTGGAGGACAAGCTAAGGGAACAAGGCTCGGCTCCGGGGGAAAGCACGCTGGCCGAAATGGACAAGCTTTGGGATGAAGCCAAGGAGCTTGAACGATCGGAGAGCTAAACGGAGAAGCCTGGCCCGGGGAATCCTTTACCCGCCCTTTTGCGCCGAAGCTCTTTCCGCAGCCTCTCGCTTTCGTTCCAAAAGCCTGGAAGTCTTTGCGGCTCAAGGCCTGAACAAAGAAGAGCCTGACTGAATTGAAGGCTTTCAAGGGATGGGATCGTCCTTCGACGAAGGACTCGACAAAATATTTTGTCGGACGGGCAGGATTTTGATAAGGAAACAAGAATTAGTATTTATGTCGGGACCCGGAACCCGGAAAAATTTCCGTTCCGGAGCTTGGCTGTCCGTAACCGGTGGAAACATCGGACGGACGAGGAGAAGAACTATTTTTTGGAATTTGGGAGGCTTTTAAACATGAACAAACAAGATCTGATCAACAATATTGCAGGCAAAAGCGGTTTGACCAAACGCGACGTAGAAGTCGTATTGAATGGTCTGCTCAGCGAAATCACCGATGCTCTTTCCGGCGGCGACAAGGTTCAGCTCATCGGCTTCGGTACTTTCGAAACTCGCAAACGCTCCGGACGTACCGGCCGTAACCCGCAAACCGGCGGAACGATCGAAATTCCTGAAGCTAACGTTCCTGCATTCAAAGCGGGCAACAAACTTAAAGAAGCTGTTAAGTAATGCGCTTAGATAAATTCTTGAAGGTGTCGCGTCTGATCAAGCGGCGTACCGTTGCCAAAGACGTTTCGGAGCAAGGCCGCGTGATCATCAACGGCCGCGAAGCGAAACCGAGCAGTACGGTTAAAATCGGAGACGAAATAACCGTTCAGTTCGGTCAGAAGCTGGTGACCGTTCGCGTAGAGCGTTTGGCCGAAACGACCCGCAAGGATGAGGCGGCAACGATGTATACCGTGGTGAAGGAAGAGCCGATTGCCAAGAGCAGCGGATTGGACTGGTAACCTGCGGACCTTTAGGCGGGAACTCGTTTTCCGCTTAAGACCGATGAAGAAGCATATCCCCGGGATATGCTTCTTTTCTTTTTTTCAGGACGGAACTAATTGTTCTAAAGCCTTGTATCGCTCCATAAGCTTATCAATAGAAGGAGGGGTACAGGCCATGATCGAGACGGGTAAAACCAATAACAAGGTGCAAGACATCAGGTTACATAGCCGCAAGCTGCTAGAAATCTCGGGAGTTAATAATGTCGAAAGCTTCGACAATGAAGAGTTTTTATTGCAGACCGAACTGGGCCATTTGACGATTCGCGGCTCGAATCTCCACATTAAGAATTTGAATCTGGAACAGGGATTTGTCTCCATTGAAGGCACGGTCAATTCCTTGTCCTACTTGAATCCGGGCTCCCAACCCAAAAATAAAGGACTGCTGGGCAAACTTCTGCGATGAACCTGGAGATGCAATGGATAACGCTGCTGTGGATGCTCGTCTCGGGCTGCGTGCTGGGAGTCGTTTTCGACGGTGTAAGGATTGTCGAAACCAGGTACCGGTTTCCGAGATGGAGCATTCATGCGCTTGATCTGATCTATTGGATCTGGGCAGCGCTTTACGTATTCCGCACTTTGTACCACAGCAATCACGGGGAGCTAAGGTTTTATGTGTTTTTAGGACTATTCCTAGGAATATTGATCTATTTTTGGATGTTAAGTGTTCCGGCCGCACGTTTTGTGTTAATGTTATTGAAGGTAGTGGACAAGGTATATTTCACCTGCGTACGTCTGGTGCAGATTCTAATCATCGGACCGCTCAGGTTTGTCCTGAAAGCTGCCAAACTTCTGCTCGGGTTCCTGTGGGTAACGCTGCTATTCCTGCTTCGGATGCTGCTCCCTATCTGGAAACTGCTGAAGTTTTTCCTTCTTCCGCTCGTTCGGAGGCTGAAGCTGCCCGCTGCTTGGCAATGGGTGATTCATAAGGCTGAAGCAATCCGCAACTGGTGGTTCAGAAAGCAATAACGAACAAGACGGAGGGATTCGCATGCGTGCTGCGTCCACTGCAAATCAACGGGAACAGAAAACAACCAGCAACGCCGGTGCCAAGAGAAGGCTCAGGTTGTGGTTTTGTTTTGTCATTCTTTTTGTAGGTTGGGCAGGTTATGCGTTTTATTCCCAGGCGTCTGAGCTGGATGATAAATCCAAACAGCTCCAAGAGGTTCGTGCCCAGGAGAAGGTAACTCAAGATAATTTGAATCAGATCAAATACGAAATTAACCGTCTGAATGATCCGGAATACATCGGTCAGCTCGCCCGTAAAAAATATGGCTTGTACAAGCCGGGGGAAACGCCGATCAGAAAGTCAACGGACGGGAATTGAACATAATATAGATTAAGGGTCCTCACCCGGGACTTTCCTTGCTATAACAGGCTTCCGACTGGTTGACCTGTTATGTGTCATTGGGTATAATCAAATCACCGCAGCAGAGTACCTAAAGTCTTGCTGTATATTTTTAAGGGAGGATCATTTTATTTTATGGCAATTGAAGTGGGCACCAAGTTAGAGGGTAAAGTGACAGGCATCACGCATTTTGGAGCATTTGTGGATCTGTCAGGAGGTGTCACGGGTCTCGTTCACATCTCGGAAATCGCCGATAATTATGTTAAAGATGTCAACGACCACCTGAAGCTTAACGACGTTGTGACCGTCAAAGTAATCAATGTTGATAAGGACGGCAAGATCGGATTGTCGATTAAGCAGGCCGTTGATAAGCCGGTTGAATCCACGCCAAGACCTCCTCGCGCACCAAGACCGGATCGTCAAGGCGGAGACTTCGGTGGAAACGGCGGCGGTGGCGGCGGTTATAACCGTGATCGTGGCGGACGTTCTTTTAAACCTCCAGCCGGCAAGACTTCATTTGAAGATAAGGTGTCACGCTTCCTGAAGGATAGTGAAGAACGCATTTCGTCGCTGAAGAAGAACACCGAAGGCAAACGCGGTGGACGCGGCGCGAAACGCATGTAGTTGTACCCTATATAATTCAAAACCGTAGGCGCTATTTTAGCGCGCTGCGGTTTTTTTGTGCCGTGTTTTGGCCATTGGCTGCGAAAGATCCGTTTCGAGCGCGGTATTCGGAGGTCCCGCTAGGTCTTAAACGAGCTTTTTGGAGGATAGCCGCCTCTTGTATGGTTTTTTTGTCGTGTCCGGATCAATTGCCGACAGTTTATTACGCATTTCCATCAATCTCAGGGGGAATCGCTAGCCTTCAGGCAGGAACAAACGTTAGGACCGGTGCTGAAAAAGGGGAACATAAAAGCGCCTTAGGCGTTCTTTTTCCAGCAGGGATAGGGGGTTGCAAAAATACGCGGAGGTCTCTCAATTTGTCGTAAATTTCTTTAGGGGGGCCTCCCTTGTTTGACAAACTTTCCAAAACGCGCCGCCTATAATGGGACATACCCAAACTTGAGAACAGGTGGTGCGGTTAATGGAGAAGCGAAATGTGATTGCGTTTCCGGGAATGAAGAGAAGTAAGGAACAAGGGGAAAAGAATGGCTTGGCTGACAAGTGGAAAGAATGGCCTGCAGCGGCTCGGTTCATTCGGTTCGTTACGGCCAACAAATGGGGCATGCTGCTGACCTTGGTTGGATTCCTTCTCGGCAAGGCAACCATATTGAATGAGCTTAGTCCTTTTGCAGCCGCTTATTTCGCGGTGATCGCTTTCATGCGGAGGGATTTGGTGATTCCGGTGTTCGGCGCCGTTTTGCTGGGTTCGCTGTTTGCGGTACAGCCGCATCTGCCGACCGTTTTATGCGAGATGGTCATGATCCTGCTGATGAAAAAGGGGATGGAGACCTTTGAACGCTCCGAATTGTCGTATGCGCCCATTATGGTGTTTACGGCCTCCTTTTTTGTGAATCTGTTCGAAGCGGTCATCGGGCCTTCGCTTACCTGGTATGCGCTGACAATGGCGGTGATGGATGCGGTGCTCGGCTTTGTGCTGACGCTGGTCTTCATTCAGGCCCTGCCGGTGTTTACATTTCGGAAGAAATCGGTTCAGCTCAGGAACGAAGAGATCTTATGTCTGATCATTCTGCTGGCCTCCGTCATGACCGGTGCGGTGGGCTGGAAGGTGTACGGGCTTTCGTTGGAGCATATTTTATCCAGGTACCTCATTTTGCTGTTTGCTTTAGTGGGGGGAGCCCCGCTCGGCGCCTCCGTAGGGGTCGTGACGGGGCTGATCCTCAGTTTGGCCGACATGTCGGCGATTTATCAGATGAGTTTGCTGGCTTTTTCGGGTATGCTGGCAGGCATGCTGAGGGAAGGGAAAAAGTGGGCGGTTGGCTTCGGCATGCTGCTCGGTTCTTCCATATTGTCGATCTATCTATCAGGGCCGGGTGACATTATGGCCTCCACCTGGGAGACCTGCATCTCCGTCGCGTTATTTTTGCTAACCCCTAAGGCTGTTACGGGAATGATCGCTAAGTATGTGCCGGGAACGCAGGATCACAGCCAGTCACAACATGAATATGCAAAAAGAATCCGGGATATTACAGCGGAAAGAGTAACGCAGTTCTCGCAGGTATTTAAGCAGCTGTCCCGCAGCTTCGGCCAGATGGCCGGCTCCTCGGAAATCTCCAAGCGGACTCAGGAGCTGGATCATTTCATGAATGCGGCAACCGATAGCGCCTGTGCGACCTGCTTCCGAAAAAACCAGTGCTGGGACGGGAAGTTCTATCAGACATATAAATATATGACGGAAATGATGTCGGCGATCGAAGAGAATCCGGAATTCCGCAAGGAAGACATACCGCCAAGTTGGAACAAAATCTGCTGCAAAACGGATCAGGTATTGGCCGTCATGAAACACGAATATGATCTCTACCAACATGATATGCACTGGAAACGCCAAATATACGACAGCCGCCAGCTTGTGGCGGAGCAGCTGTCCGGCGTTTCGCAGGTTATGGAGGATTTGGCTAAGGAAATTAAGCGGGAAGGGCAGGAAATGTCCCTGCAGGAGGAGCAGATCCGCGAAGCTTTGGAACAGATGGGGTTGTCCATTCACAGCGTCGATATTATTTCTTTGGATCACGGCCAGGTCGAGATCGAGATGATGCACAATTTCACAAAAGGTTATGACGAATGCCGCAAACTGATTGCGCCGCTTCTTTCGGACATTTTGGGGGAACAGATTACGGTGGTGAACGAAACGCCGGGCATGAAAGAAGGTATCCGGATGGTGACGTTCGGTTCGGCCAAGACCTTCGAGATTGTAACCGGAGTAGCCGGTACTGCAAAAGGAGGCGACCTGCTGTCCGGCGACAGCTTCAGCGCGGTCGAGCTCGGCAACGGCAAATTTGCCGTTGCGCTGAGCGACGGGATGGGCAACGGCGAGCGGGCGAAGCTGGAGAGCAGCACCGCACTGGGCATTTTGGAACAGCTGCTGCAGTCCGGCATGGACGAAACGTTGGCGATCAAATCGGTTAACTCGGTGCTGATGCTGCGTTCGCCGGACGAAGTATATGCTACGGTGGATATGGCTTTGATCGACGAATATTCGGCAAGAACGACATTTCTGAAAATCGGCTCCTCGCCAAGCTTCATCAAACGGGGCAGCGAGGTGATTCCGGTCAGCGCCAGCAATCTGCCTATCGGGATCATTCAGGATATCGAAATCGACCTGGTGACCCTGCAGCTGCATCCCGGCGATACGCTTATTATGATGACGGACGGGATCTATGACGCCCCGGGCCATGCGATTAACAAAGAGCTCTGGATCAAACGCCTGATTACGGAAATCGAAAGCGACGATCCGCAGGAAATGGCCGACTGCCTGCTCGAGTCGGTGATCCGCTATCAGAAAAATCAAATTCAGGACGACATGACCGTGGTCATCGCCAAGGTGAATCACCACATGCCGGCCTGGTCGACACTGCAGATTCCGGGGCTTCAGCGGATGGACCGGCCTCGGACCGTCAGCTGACTTTTAGTGATCTTTAGTTCCGTGCAATTATATGAAAAGGAAGGTGTGCGCTTGAGATTCAATTTAAAAAGGTACGAATGGCTACATGCCATTTGAGCCATTTATATACGGAACAAAAAGCAGAAAAGGGCCGTACGGTGAGGTGCGGCTTTTTTCTGCTTTTCTTTTTCTTCCCGTCTTCTTCCCGTCCTCTTTATGTCCCTATTAAATCTTATTCTCAGAGTTTAAATGCTAGTTTCGATGGAAAAGCTAGAGATAAACGGGATCAACACGATCTCGGTCAGGAAGGATCCGGCTCCGCCCGTCAGGCGGACCATCGAAACGGGGGAAACGAAGATGAAGCAAATTCTTTTAATAACAGACGGGTGTTCGAATGTGGGGCAAAGTCCGGTCATGGCTGCTTCTTTTGCCAGACAAGAAGGCATTACGGTCAATGTGGTGGGCATTATCGACTACGGCACGATCGGCGAGCTTGGCGCGCAGGAAATTCAGGAGATCGCCAAGGCGGGCGGGGGAATGAGCCGTCTGGCCGACACCAAGCAGCTGGCCAAAACGATGCAGATGATGACGCGCAAAACGGTGGTTCAGACTATCCAGCAGGCGGTTAATAAGGAGTTAAAGCAAATTCTGGGAAATGAATCCCTGGAGGATTTGCCGCCGGCCAAACGGGGCGAAGTGGTGGAAGTGATGGATGAGCTGACCGAAACTTCACCGCTGGATGTAGCTCTGTTGATCGACGTCAGTGCCAGCATGAAACCGAAGCTTGCCGCCGTGGAGGAAGCGATCCGGGATTTAATGCTTAGCCTGGGGGCCCGGGAGGGTCAAAGCCGGCTTGCCGTTTTTCATTTTCCGGGAAATCATGGCGGCGAGGAAGTTGTGCTGGATATCGATTGGACCACGGATTTGGGCAGCACGCGTTCGCTGTTCCAGCGTCTGGTGATGAAAGGGGCTACGCCTACCGGACCTGCCCTGCTGAAGGTGATTGATTTCTTCCGATATGGTACACTTAATGGATACCAAACAGATCTGGGTGAAAATGGTGCAGGAGAAGGAATTCTCAGTGACTACGTCCACTGATCTGGCTTTATCGCCGGGGACGGTTATCCGCGGCCGCTGGCGCGGGGGCAGCTATCGGATCCGAAGGCTGCTCGGCAAAGGAGCAAACGGGGTGGTTTACCTCGTTCAGCAGGAAAATGGCGGCCGGAGTTACGCGCTAAAGCTGGGTTTTGATACGGTGGATCTGCAATCGGAAATCAATGTGCTTAAGACGCTGCAGAATACGGGAAACCGCAGGACCCCGGATAACGGGGCCGCTTTCCTGGTCGAGGTGGACGATGCCGAGCTGGCGGGCGGCAAGGTTCCTTTTTACGTGATGAGGTATGTAAAAGGAGAACCTTTAAGCGTGTATATTTCACGCAAAGGTCCGGATTGGCTGGATTTGACCGGGCTGAATGTGCTGAAGCAGCTGCGGATGCTGCATGAAAGCGGATATGTATTCGGCGATCTAAAACCCGACAACATCATGGCCGGAGGTTATGGCGACGTCGAGCTGATCGATTACGGCGGAGTGAGCCAAATTGGCCGCAGCGTCAAACAGTTTACCGAGTGGTATGACCGGGGATTTTGGAATGCGGGGAGCCGCACGGCGGATGAAGCTTATGACTGGTTTTCCTTCTCCGTGGTCTGCATCCATCTTCTCTGCGGGGATGAACTCAGAAAAGCGGCCAAAACCATTCCCCAGATGCGGACGGTGGACGATCTTTTGAACATCGTGAACAGCCAGCCGCGGCTTAAGCCTTATTCAGGCTGGTTAAAGCGGGGGCTCACAGGGAGGTTCGAGAACGGCAGGGAGGCTTTCCATCTCTGGGATCGGACCATTTGCAGACGTCCTTCCGGGCGTATTTCCCGGAGATCGACTCCCGGCTGGCTGACAGGAGCTTTTGCGTTATCGGTCGTGCTGCTGCTTTGCGCCTTATATTTATTTCTTCGGTAACGATGCGATAAGCGATAATCGATAAACGGCCCTACGGTAACTTACATAGAATAAATGCCTGTTAAAGGCAGACCTTGATGAATGAAGTGAAGATGGAAAGAAGGAATTCCTGATGGAGCCGAACCTAAGCCGTACGGTGGAACAGGTAAAAGAACTCGCACAGGAGAACGGCTTATGGTCGCCTGGAGATACTATTGTGGTCGCAGTTTCGGGAGGTCCGGACTCTGTGGCCCTTTTGCATATCCTGAGCCGGATTGCCGGAGAGGACAGGGCGGGACTGCAGCTGATCGTCGCTCACGTAAATCACGGGTTCCGGCCAGTGGAATCCGCCGAAGAAGTAGAATTCGTCCGACGCTTGGCGGAGGTTTACGGCTGGCCTTTCGAGCTGGCTGAGCTGGACGTTCCCCTTTATATGAAGGAACACGGAATGGGCGGCCAGGAAGCGGCAAGGAAACTGCGGTATGAATTTCTGCACCGTGTGGCTCAAAAATATGGGGCAAAATCCATAGCCCTTGCCCATCACGGAGACGATCAGGCGGAGACGGTTTTGCTTAAACTGCTAAGAGGCAGCGGGCTAACGGGCCTTGGAGGCATGCGGATAAAACGGAAGGAAAAAAATGTGGAACTTATCCGGCCTCTGCTCCGTATGTACAAGACGGACCTTATCCGGATCTGCGAGGAAAGCGGACTGGGGTTTGTGACAGACAGCAGCAACTTGCTAAACAAATATGCAAGAAATGCAATCAGGCTGGATGTGCTTCCTTTTTTGGGGCAATATAATGGTCAGTTGGTTCCCTCTTTAAACAGGCTGGCCAGTATAGCCGAAAGTGAAGACGACTTTATGAACCAAGCTGCGGAAGAAGAAATGGAGCGTCTGGTGAGCCGCGATAGGAGCGGTTCCCTGAACTTGAGCTGCGCGTCTTTGGCCGGGCTACATGTCGCTTTACAACGGAGGTTGATTAAACTAATATTAACTTATCTGCCTTTAAATACGGAAGAATCGGACTTTGCCAAGGTTGAAGCAGTTCGGCGGGGGGCGCTGCAGAAGCAGCCGACCACCTGGCGAATCGATCTGGGCGGCGGACTGATCTGCCGCCGAGAGTATGATGCCTTAAGTTTCCTTGCACGCAAAGAGGCTGGGAAAGAGGCTGTTTTTCAATGTCTGGTGGAAGCTTTGCCGGCTGTAGTCCCCGTACCGGGAACAGGCCGGATTTTACATATCCGGCGGCTGCCGAAGATCGGACTGCCTAAGACATTGAAACCGCTTAGCAAAGACGAAGCCCTGTTTGATGCGGACGAGCTGGCCTGTCCGCTTACCGTACGTACCCGGCTTCCGGGCGACACCATCCGGGTGATGGGGCTTGCCGGAAGCAAGAAGGTCAAAGACATCTTTATTGATGACAAGGTTCCACCCTCCTCGCGCGATGCGATTCCCGTAATCACGGATGCTTCGGGCCGGATCCTCTGGATTCCTGGCATCCGGCGCTCGGATGCGGCACTGGTCCGGCAAGGAACGGAATCCGTCATTTCGATGAGCTGGGAGGCCGAAAGCGGCAATGCCGGGCTGGTCATGGGTGGAGACGGATATTCATAGTATAACTTTAGGAGGTTCGCGTTAAGTTGCAGAATGACATTCAAGAAGTACTGATCACACGGAAACAAATCGAGGATAAGGTAGCCGAATTGGGAGCCATCCTCAGCAAGGAATACGAGGGACGCAATCCGTTGGTGATTTGCGTGCTCAAAGGCGCGTTTATTTTTATGGCGGATCTGGTTAAGGAAATCACGGTGCCGATCGAGCTTGATTTTATGGCTGTTTCGAGCTACGGGGCTTCAACGAAATCTTCCGGAGTGGTTAAGATTATTAAAGATCTGGACACCTCTGTTGAAGGACGCGACGTCCTGATTGTTGAAGACATCATCGACAGCGGATTGACGCTTACGTACCTGATTGACGTGCTGCGCCGCCGCGGGGCGAAGTCGACGGTTGTGGTTACGCTGTTCGACAAGCCGGCCCGCCGGACGGTGGATCTGCAGGCGGACTACACCGGCTTTGTATTGCCAGACGAGTTTGTTGTAGGTTATGGTTTGGATTACGCCGAGAAGTATCGCAACCTCCCTTTCATCGGAGTGCTAAAGCCAGAGATTTATACAACCTAAGGACAAAGGCGCTGGCCTTGCCCGCACCGCCGGCCCGTCCGGTTGAGAACGCCGCAACGGCTATGGTAAAATAACTAATGTGTCTTGAGAGGAGGTAGGGGATGAATCGGTTCATCCGGAATTCTGGTTTTTATTTGATACTTTTCTTAGTAGTGGTGGGCATTGTCCAATTCCTAAGCGGCGGTAATGAATCGGCAAACACCCCTCGATACGATGAACTGCGCCAACAGCTTGCAGCGAATCAGATAGAGGAAATGACCGCACAGTTTGACGGCTACACCTATCGGGTGACCGGCAAATACAGAGAGCAAATTGGGGACAATAAATCCAAAAACTTTACCACCTACGTTCCTTATGATACTGCGGTCATAAGCGAATTAACGATTAAAGCCCAGCAGAATAACGTTAAATTCAGTATGAAGCCAATGGAAGGGGAAAGCATTTGGCTTACTTTCCTGACCTCCATTATTCCGTTGGCGATTATGTTTATTTTGTTCTTCTTCCTCTTTAATCAAGCTCAGGGTGGCGGCGGCAAGGTCATGAATTTCGGCAAAAGCCGTGCGCGCTTATATAATGAAGAGAAGAAGAAGGTTACTTTTGAAGATGTAGCGGGGGCAGACGAAGAGAAACAAGAGCTTGTCGAAGTTGTTGAATTCCTGAAAGATCCTCGCAAGTTCTCGGCAGTCGGGGCGCGTATTCCGAAAGGGGTACTGCTCGTAGGTCCTCCGGGAACAGGTAAGACACTCCTTGCCAGAGCCGTAGCCGGCGAAGCTGGCGTACCGTTCTTCAGCATTTCCGGTTCCGACTTTGTGGAAATGTTCGTCGGCGTGGGTGCATCCCGTGTCCGCGACTTGTTCGAAAATGCCAAGAAGAATGCCCCATGTATCATTTTTATCGATGAAATTGACGCAGTAGGCCGTCAGCGCGGCGCCGGACTTGGCGGCGGGCATGACGAACGCGAGCAAACCCTCAACCAGTTGCTCGTTGAAATGGACGGCTTCGGCGCAAATGAAGGTATTATCATCGTGGCGGCAACCAACCGTCCGGACATTCTGGATCCGGCGCTGCTCCGTCCAGGCCGTTTTGACCGTCAAATCACGGTTGACCGTCCTGACGTTAAAGGCCGCGAGGCTGTGCTGAAAGTACACGCTCGCAACAAGCCGCTGACGAAGAACGTCAATCTGAACACCATCGCGAAGCGCACTACCGGCTTTACCGGAGCCGATTTGGAGAATTTGCTTAACGAAGCGGCCCTCCTGGCGGCGAGACGCAACCGCAGAGATATTTCGATGACTGAGGTGGACGAAGCCATCGACCGCGTTATCGTCGGTACCGAGAAACGCAGCCGCGTGATCAGCGACCGCGAGAAACGGATTGTAGCTTTCCATGAAGCGGGTCATACGATCGTCGGCTACTTCCTGGAGCATGCCGATATGGTTCACAAAGTAACGATTATTCCTCGCGGACGCGCCGGCGGATATGTCATCATGATGCCGAAGGAAGACCGCATGCTCGTTACGAAGCAGGAGCTGCTTGACCGCGTTACCGGTTTGCTTGGCGGCCGTGTAGCGGAAGAATTGTTCATCGGGGAAATCGGAACCGGTGCGCACAGCGACTTCCAGCAGGCGACAAGCATTGTCCGCAGCATGATCGTCGAATATGGCATGAGCGAGAAGCTTGGACCGATGCAGTTCGGCACCTCCCAAGGCCAGGTATTCCTGGGCCGGGATATCGGACACGAGCAGAACTACAGCGATCAGATCGCTTACGAGATCGATCAGGAAATGCAGCGTTTCATCAGCGATTGCTACGAGCGCTGCCGCGAGCTTCTGACGAAACATTCCAAAGAAGTTCACCTGATTGCCGAAACGCTGCTTGAGCGTGAAACGCTTGAGCTTGATGATATCAAGCAGTTGATCGAAAGCGGCCATATCCAGGAAGACAACAACGATAACGGCGGTAGCGACAACGGCAGCAATGAATCCGGCGCTCCGATCATCGACAATGTTGGCGATGTCAGAGTCCGTATTCAAGGGAAAGAAGGAACGGAACCTAACATCCCTGAAGGAGATATCCCGAATAATATTCCTGGCGAAGGCGAACCTTCCCGCGATGTTCCGGTGGATACCCCTGACGGTACGGTAAACGATCTTCCGAACAACCCGCCTGAGAATGGCGACAACAATAATGATCCAAACGGCGGGGGCAACCGCACGGTTTAATCTGTTTCAGGTTTCATGCCTGTTCGGGTTAAATCGACGCTCCTTCCTAGGTTTGAACAAGACTGTCTTTAAAGGGTTTCCTTTAAAGGCAGTCTTTTTTGTTAGAGAAATGAAGGAAAATGAAGGCTTGCGGGCTTTCTTAAAGGTCTGAGACTTGACTTGGAGAGAAATTTGCAGCAAAGGTTTTAAATATGCCAAAATTTTTTTGTTCACGATCTAAATCGGGGTTTTCCAAGCTGTTACAGCCGCTGTGTCAATTGACAGGGGGACTAACGTTGTGTAAATTAGTTGTTATCAATAAAGACTTTTCTATGAAACTTATCTTTATAAGCATATTATAGACGCCGCGGCTGCTGAAGCTGCGAGAGTTTAGGGGGGACTAAGGTGGAAGCATTGGCTTTGGAGCGGAAAGCGGAGCAAAACCGCGAGCTGCGAGAGAAGCTTCTTCGTCTTAAGAAAGAACGCAACGCCATCATACTTGCTCATTATTATCAGCGGGATGAAATTCAGGAGGTCGCCGATTTTAGAGGGGACTCTTTTCTGCTTGCCCAGAAAGCGGCGGCTACCGACGCTGATGTTATCGTTTTTTGCGGGGTTCATTTTATGGGGGAAAGCGCCAAGATTCTGGCGCCGAATAAAACGGTGTTGATTCCGGACGAACGGGCCGGTTGTCCGATGGCCGATATGGTCAACGTGGACGGACTTCGCAAGCTGAAAGCCCAGCATCCAAATGCCAAGGTCGTTACCTATATCAACTCTTCGGCTGAAATCAAAGCGGAAACGGATATTTGCTGTACATCATCCAATGCCGTCAAAGTGATCCAGTCGCTTGATGCGGAAGAAATCATTTGGGTACCGGATAAAAATCTCGGTCATTACGTCCAGCAGCACACAGACAAAAAGATGATCATCTGGGAAGGCTACTGCAACACCCACGACATGCTCACGGTCAAACATGTAATGGAGATGAAAGCCAAATACCCGGATGCCGAATTCGTCGTACACCCTGAATGCCGGCCTGAAGTAGTCGCTATGGGCGACTTTGTAGGCAGCACTACAGCAATCTTGGACTATTGCAAAAATTCCCCGGCCAAGCGGTTTATTGTCGGCACGGAAGACGGAACCGGTTACCAGCTTCGCCTCGACAGCCCGGACAAGGAATTTATTTTTGCCACCAAATTTCTGGTTTGTCCCAACATGAAAGTTAACAACCTGAAGAAGCTGGTCAAATGTCTTGAAACGATGCAGCCGCAGATTTACGTTCCAACCGAGGTCGCCGACAAGGCCAGAACATCCCTAGAGCGCATGTTACAAGTTCAGTAGCATGCGCTACTCTCTTGTTTAGATAGGTGAAGGTTATGATACCGCAATATTTGGTCGATTTTGATTTGAAAAAAATGCCGTCGGCTTATACCGATGTCGTCATTATCGGATCTGGAATTGCCGGTCTGTTCACCGCTTTAAAAGCAGCAGAGACCCGCAAGGTAACCTTGATTACAAAAAAAGAGCTGATGGAAAGCAACACCCGCTACGCCCAAGGCGGCATTGCCGCCGTCATGTCCGAAGAGGATTCGACGGCCGAGCATGTGGAGGATACGCTGATCGCCGGAGCCGGATTATGCCGTCCGGAGGCCGTGCAGGTGCTGGCTGAAGAAGGGCCTGCTGCCGTCCGCGAGCTGATTGCCCTTGGAGCGGAATTTGACCTTGAGAACGGCCGGCTCGCGCTGACGAAGGAAGGGGCGCACAGCCACCGGCGGATTTTACATGCCAACGGCGACGCGACCGGGTACGAGGTTGTCCGTGCTTTAGCGGTCAAAGCTAAAAATCATGCCAATATAAAGCTGTTGGAGCATCATTATGTCATCGACCTCGTTCAGGATGAACAGGCCTGCCGCGGCGTGCTGGTTCAGCGTCCAGACGGCGGACGTTTTTATCTGCAAAGCACGGCCGTTGTCTTATGTTCAGGCGGAGCCGGCCAGTTGTATCGTTATACGACCAATCCCGAAGTCGCTACGGCTGACGGTCTGGCCATGGCTTATCGCGCCGGGGCTGTCATCCGGGATGCTGAATTTATCCAGTTTCATCCTACGGCCCTTTGTTATGCGGGCGCTCCCCGTTTTCTGATCTCTGAGGCGGTGCGCGGCGAAGGGGCGGTGCTGCGGAACAGCCGCGGGGAACGTTTTATGGAAAAATACCATCCACAGCTCGAGCTGGCACCTCGCGATGTGGTGGCCAGGGCGATTGTCAGCGAGATGGAGCAGACGCATGCCCAGATGGTCTATCTGGATATTACCCACGAGAAACCGGAGCTGATCCGGCATCGTTTTCCTACTATATATGAAACCTGCTTAAGTTACGGGCTGGATATGACGACGGATTGGATTCCCGTGGCTCCGGCTGCGCATTATATGATGGGAGGCGTTCGGACGAACCTGGATGGGGAAACGAACATCCCTCGTTTATTTGCCTGCGGGGAAGTTTCCTCAACCGGCGTGCATGGGGCCAATCGACTGGCCAGCAACTCGTTATCGGAAGCGTTGGTTTTTGGTGCCCGTATTGTAAAAAGAATTCTCGAGCTCGAAGTGTTGCCGGAGCATGAGTGCGCCAGCTTTGATGGCGGCCGTACGACTGAACCGGCCCGGGATCTTCCCGAAAGAAAACTCAATTTGCAAAAAACAATGGTACGCAAAGTAGGTCTGCGCCGGACAGGAGAGCTTTTGCAGGAGGGACTGCGGGAGCTGAAACGGGAGCAGGAGATTTTTTGCGCCAAATTGGAAACCACCGAGCAGCTGGAGTTTGCCAACATGCTCACTTCCTCCCTGCTTATAACCGAAATGGCGCTGCAGCGCGAGGAAAGCCGCGGGGGCCATTACCGGGAGGATTTTCCGGAGCGGAGGGACGAGGTGTGGCGCAAACATCAGCTTTGCAGCCGCAATCAAGAAATGCTGGAGGTACAAAGTCTATGATTCTGAACGGTTATAATGAAGCTTTGGTCGAGTCGATCAAGGGCTGGCTCAGGGAAGATGTCGGCTCCGGGGATATCAGCACGATGGCTACGGTTGCACCCGGAGAACAGTCGATGGGCATTATCCACGCCAAAGACGACGGGATTATGGCAGGCATGCCTATTGCCGGGTTGGTTTTTGAGATCGTAGATCCGAGCCTTGTATTTACCCCTAAGGTGAAGGATGGCGACAAGGTCTCCAAAGGCACTGTATTGGCTACTGTGGAAGGCAGCACGCACAGTATTTTAACGGGGGAACGTCTGGCTTTGAACCTGATGCAGCGGTTATCCGGCATAGCTACGCGTACCAGAACTTATGTCGATGCCCTGGAGGGCCTTTCGGCCCGCTTGGTTGATACGCGGAAAACGACGCCCGGACACCGGATGCTGGAAAAATATGCGGTGCGGACCGGAGGCGGCCATAACCACCGTTTCGGATTATATGATGCCGTTATGATCAAAGATAATCATATTAAAGGTGCGGGTGGCATTAGTCAGGCAGTAAGCCGGGCGCGGGCCCAGATTCCGCATACGATGACCATAGAAGTGGAAACCGAAAATCTGCAGCAGGTCGAAGAAGCGCTCGCGGCTGGAGCCGATATCATCATGCTGGATAATATGCCGAACGAGCTGATGAGCGAAGCCGTAAGGAGAATTAAAGCGGCCGCTCCTCACGTGAGAGTGGAAGCTTCCGGCAACGTCAATCTGCAGACGATCCGGTCCATTGCGGAAACCGGCGTTGACCTTATTTCCGTTGGACGGTTGACTTATTCTTTTGAAAATCTGGATATCAGCCTCGACTTGAACGCGAAGAAAGAGAGGTAAACCATGATTGTTGTGGTGGATGTAGGCAATACGAATATCGTATTGGGCATATACGAGAAAAAGGAGCTCCTGCATCATTTCAGGCTCAGTACCAACCGCCAGGCAACGACGGACGAATACGGCGTGTTGATTTACAACTTGTTTCAAATGTCCAAAATTGATGTAGGGGATATAGAAGGGGTCATCATTTCTTCGGTAGTTCCGCCGCTGATGCATGTGATCGAGCGGATGTGCGAAATCTATTTGAAGAAAAAACCTCTCGTCGTAGGACCCGGTATCAAAACTGGGCTTAATCTCCGGTATGAGAACCCGCGCGAAGTGGGTGCCGACCGCATTGTCAATGCGGTGGCCGCTGTGGAGCATTATGGAGGCGGGCCGTTGGTCGTGGTGGACTTCGGTACGGCGACTACTTTCGATTGCATCGATGCAGACAACAACTATTTGGGTGGGGCCATTGTGCCCGGCATCGGCATCTCGACGGAGGCTTTATATCTGCGGGCTTCCAAACTCCCGCGCATCGAGCTGGAGAAGCCTAAGAAAGTAATCGGGCGCAACACCGTCCATGCCATGCAGTCCGGCATTATTTTCGGCTATGCGGGTCAAGTGGACGGCATCGTTAACCGGATCGCCAAGGAAATGAACGCAGCGCCCAAGGTGATTGCTACCGGCGGCCTTGCTGAGCTGATTGCCGGCGAAGCGGAGACGATCCATGAGGTGAATCCGATGCTTACGCTGGAGGGCCTTCGTCTGATTTACGAGCGTAATGCCTGAGGGCATAATAAGACTTAATACGATTCAGTCTTGGGAAGATCACATAAGAAGATGCGGGATTCGAGCTCCAGTAGTCCCTGCAAGGAAGAAGGAGGCATGTACAAATGGAACAGGAAAAAGACCGGTTAATCCGGGGAATCGCGATGGATGGTAAAGTACGTGCTTTCGCGGTGCGGACCACAGCTTTGGTTGAGGAGCTTCGTTCCCGGCATGACACTTACCCTACAGCCACAGCCGCATTGGGCCGTACGCTGACGGCCGGTGCCATGATGGGCGCCATGCTGAAAGGCGAGGAAAGGCTGACCATTCAGGTCAAAGGCGACGGTCCGCTGGGCCAAATCGTCGTTGATGCCAACGCCAAAGGCGAGGTGCGCGGATACGTTTATGAACCGCATGTTCATTTGCCGGCCAATAGTTTGGGGAAACTGGATGTTGCGGGTGCGGTGGGCACGACCGGATTCATCCATGTAACTAAAGACCTTGGCCTGAAAGAACCGTATCGCGGCAGCGTGCCGATTATTTCAGGCGAGCTGGGCGAGGACTTCACGTACTATTTTGCCTTGTCTGAGCAGACGCCTTCTGCCGTTGGGCTTGGCGTGCTGGTGGACACCGACAATTCGGTTATCGTGGCGGGCGGTTTCATCATTCAGCTGCTGCCGGGTCTGGAAGACAGCGAAATCTCGACCATAGAACAGGCGGTGGCGCAAATGCCGCCGGTGACTTCGCTGCTGGAGCAGGGCATGAGCGTGGAGGAAATGCTGCGCTGGCTGCTGCCTGACGTGGAAATCATGAGCGAAATGGATATCACCTTTAAATGCAGCTGTTCCCGGGAGCGCGTGGAGCGCACGCTGATCAGCTTGGGCGAAGAGGAACTGGTCCGCTTGATCGAGGAAGAGGAAGTGACGGAGGTTGTCTGCGACTTCTGCCGCGAGGCTTATCAGTTTAACGGGAACCAAATGAGAGAACTACTGGAACAGGCGAAGGCTTAACCAATTAGTAAAGGTCTCCTTCTTTATGAAGCGAGGCCTTTTTGTTGCGGCACCCGGACTCGGTCCGGTTCTCCAGCGGTTATTGTTGACAAGAGATAACGAAGATTGTTAAGATAATAGTAACAAATACCCACTTAATAACTCGGAAATAAAATCCCTGGATTTAGCTTCTAGTTTGGCTATTATTTTTTCTCAGGGATTTCTCTTGCTGAAATCGCATGTATTATTCAATTCATCAAAGATAAGCAAAATTCATTTTATCTTCTATTTATTAATTTGAGGAGGTATACATTATGGCTAGAATCGTAAACAACGTAATCGAACTGATTGGGGACACTCCGCTTGTGCGTCTGAACCGTATCGTGCCTGAGGATAGCGCGGAAATCTACGTGAAGCTGGAATATCAAAACCCGGGTTCGAGCGTTAAAGACCGTATTGCTTATAGCATCGTTGAGGAAGCCGAGAAATCGGGCCGTTTGAAACCCGGCGGAACGATTGTGGAAGCTACCAGCGGCAACACGGGTATTGGTCTTGCGCTTGTCGCCGCAGCCAAAGGTTATAAAGCCATTATCGTTATGCCTGAAACGATGAGTATTGAACGCCGCAACCTGCTGCGCGCTTATGGTGCCGAGCTGGTGCTCACTCCGGGATCGGAAGGCATGAACGGAGCCGTTAAAAAAGCCGAAGAAATTTTGGCTGAAAATCCGGATTATTTCCTGGCCGACCAGTTCCGTAACCAGGCTAACGTGAAAATCCACCGTGAAACTACAGGCCCGGAAATCGTGGAAGCGATCAACTCCCTGGATGGTAAGCTGGACGCTTTTGTAGCGGGCATTGGTACAGGAGGCACCATTTCCGGTGCCGGTGAGGTGCTGAAGCAAAACTTCCCTGGCATCAAAATCTATGCGGTAGAGCCTGCAGCTTCCCCGATCCTATCGGGCGGCAAACCAGGACCTCATAAGATCCAAGGCTTGGGTGCCAACTTCATCCCTGAAATTTTGAACCGAGAAATCTATGACGAAATCATTCATGTTGAGAATGAGGAAGCCTTTGAACAGGCCCGTATCGTAGCTAGAGAAGAAGGCATTTTGTCCGGCATTTCCTCTGGTGCCGCCGTATTTGCAGCTCTGAAAGTGGCGAAAGAGCTGGGCAAAGGCAAACGTGTTATCGCGGTTATTCCAAGTAACGGGGAACGTTACCTGAGTACTCCACTCTACAACTTCGAAGGTTAATCCTGTCCTTCCTCGGCCCCGCTGATCCTGAATAAGGAAAGGCGGGGTTTATTTTTTGATTCACTTTTTGATTCACTATGTCTCTTTTTAGCGGCTGGTCAAGAACGGAACCGTTTAGTATACTAGCAGACAATAACGAAGAGAAAATGCGTAACGGGGGATGAAATGAGTACGGTTTTGACAGCTTTTGATCAATGGAAATCCTGGCGGCAAGAGGGTTGGGGACTGCTGCCCGTTGCCGTCAAACGTCGAGGGTTGCAGCTCCCCCAAAGCTGGGAACACTTGTGGCAGCAAGCCTCTCCTTACTCATTTGTGCTGGAGAGCGGCAAAGACGGGCGATATACGATAGCGGGTATTCACCCTGTGGAAGTGCTGCGGGGCAAAGGCGGGGCCGCCGAATTGTTTCACGTGGAAAAAAAACATAAAGAGGCGCTCGTAGGCCCGCCCCTTCAAATTCTAGACAGCTGGATGCGGCCTTACACCGCTCCCGTCCTGCAGGAGCTGCCCAAATTCGGCGGCGGTTTTGTCGGGTATTTGAGCTACGATGTGGCCCGTTCCCTGGAGAAGCTCCCCCATCAGGCCGAAGATGATCTTCAACTGGATGATTATATCTGGATGCGGATGGAGGAGGTTTGGATCTACGATCACGAAACCAGGGATGTCTATGCCTTGGTGCATGTGCCGGTCAGGGACGCCGCCCAAGGGATTGAGGAGGAGAAACCGGGGCCGGGAGCTGTGCCAACAAGCAAACCAGGGAAAGCTGGAAAAACAACGCCCCCCGAGGCCGAGCTGAAGCGTACGGATGTCTTGGGCGGCCTTCCGGACAACTCTGTTCCAGCGGAGGAACACCTATCCGCCGAGCATCTGTACAAGCTGTATGAAGAGGCTGCCCGCAGAGCCGAAGGTATGCTGGACCTTTGGGAAGAGGTGGGGCGTCAGGCTGAGGCCTCCGAAACCCATCAAATCCGCCGGAAGCTTGCGGCTTCTCCCCCGGATTGGGATTTGAGCACGCCTATGGCCGAAGAAGGCTGGACTACGTCGTTTGGACAGGCTGATTTCGAGACGGCTGTCCGCCGGATTCAGGCCTATATCGCAGCGGGAGACGTCTTCCAGGTGAATTTGTCCATGCGCCGCCAGCACCGGCTTCAGGCCGGGGCCGAAGAACTGTACGAATGGTTCAGGCTCATTAATCCTTCCCCCTATATGGGGCTGCTTCGCTTCCCGGACTTTCAACTGGTCTCCGGTTCTCCGGAGCTGCTGGTCAGCCTGCATGAGGGGCGTATGGGCGCCCGTCCCATCGCCGGAACCAGAAGGCGCGGGAAAGATGCGGAGGAGGATGCAGCCATGGCTGCGGAGCTGCTGGGGAGCCAGAAGGAACGCGCCGAGCATATCATGCTCGTCGACCTGGAACGGAACGATCTGGGCCGGGTAGCCGCTTATGGCACTGTCCGGGTCAGCGAGCTGCTTAAGGTGGAGTATTACTCCCATGTCATGCACCTGGTTTCCCAAGTGGACGGTGAACTTGGCCGAGAAAACAGCCTGTTTGACTTGATTGCGGCCACCTTCCCCGGCGGGACTATTACCGGAGCACCGAAGGTACGGACGATGGAAATCATCGAAGAATTAGAGCCCGTTACGCGTGGGCCTTATACGGGGTCGATCGGATGGATTGACTATCAGGGCAATATGGAATTAAATATTGTCATCAGGACTATGATCGTGAAGGATGGCTGCGGTCATATCCAGACTGGGGCCGGAATCGTGATTGATTCCGATCCCTATAGAGAGTACAGAGAGTGCGAGAATAAGGCCCGTGCTGCCAGAGCGGCGGTCCGCTATAGCGAACTGAGCCGCACACAGGCGGTTACGGCCGTAGACTAGAGGAGCTGAGCTTAGATGATATTGGTGATTGATAATTACGATTCGTTTACTTACAACCTGGTGCAGTATTTGGGAGAACTGGGCGAAGAAATTATCGTGAAACGGAACGATGAGATTGATTTGGAGGGGATTCGGCAGCTGAATCCCGATCATATCCTGATCTCTCCGGGACCCTGCACGCCGAATGAGGCGGGGATCAGCCTGGACCTGATCGAACGTTTTAAGGGAGAGATTCCGATCTTTGGCGTATGCCTCGGTCACCAAGCCATAGGCCAGGCGTTCGGCGGAAACGTCATCCGTGCGGAACGGTTGATGCACGGCAAAACGTCGCCGATTTTTCATGAAGGGCAATCGGTCTTTGAAGGGCTTCCTTCGCCCTTTACGGCAACCCGCTATCATTCCCTGCTGGTAGAGCGCGATACTTTGCCGGACTGCCTGGAGATTACGGCCGAAACGCAGGAAGGCGAGATTATGGGCCTCCGCCATAAGGAGTTCGACGTGGAAGGCGTTCAGTTTCACCCGGAATCGATTGTGACCGATCATGGTTATGAAATCTTGCGCAACTTCCTGAAGCGCACCAAGAAAGAAGCGAGCATATGAATTTTATCGGCATTAACGGCATGATCGTGCCCGCCGACAAAGCCATGGTATCCGTTATGGATCATGGCTTTTTGTACGGAATGGGCCTATTCGAAACCTTTCGTACTTACGGCGAGGTTCCCTTTTTGCTGAATGAGCATCTGGACAGGCTGCGCGAGGGCTGTAGGGCGATCGGAATCCGGGCTGAGCTGGATCAGGAACGCATTCAGACGCTGATCCGAGGTTTAATGGAGGCGAATGGGCTGCATGAGGCTTATATTCGTTATACCGTCACGGCAGGAACAGCGCCGCTCGGTCTTCCGGGAGAACCTTATGCTCATCCGGCAGAGGTGATCTACGTCAAAGCTCTGCCGCCGCATTCGGCCGATCTTTACACGAAGGGCAAAGTTTTGTATGTCCTCCGGACTCCGCGCAACACGCCGGAAGGTCCGGTGCGACTGAAATCGCTCCATTATATGAATAATATACTGGCGAAGCAGGAGCTGATAGAGGCTGAACATAAGCACGGCAGTTTCGTAAATCCCGAGCAGCTGCCTGCCGAGGGGTTGATGCTGACTCCGGACGGGAAACTGGCCGAGGGGATTGTCAGCAATCTTTTTCTATTGGCGAAAGGCCAGCTTCTGACTCCTTCCGTACATACGGGCATTTTACCGGGCATCACCCGAAGAGTGGTTATCGAATCAGCAGCGGAACTTGGCTTGGAAGTAGTGGAGGGGAGGTTCGACGGGGAGCTGCTCTCTGCCGCTGAAGAAATTTTTATGACCAACTCGGTACAGGAGCTCACGCCCGTTACGAGAATCGTAGGGACCGGGGGGCAAGTGACCGTGGTTGGCGGCGGAAAGGTCGGTTCTTTAACAAGCGCGCTGCTCCAAACCTACAGGGAACGAACAGGAGGGTACTAAAGGATGAATCCGATGATCTATAAAAGAAGCTACGATTGCGGCCCGGCAAGTTTCGAACTGGGGACACGTACGCTGGTGATGGGCATTTTAAATGCCACGCCGGACTCTTTTTCCGACGGGGGACGTTATACCGATGTAGACAAAGCGCTGGCCCATGCCTTAGAGATGATTGAAGCTGGAGCGGAGCTCATTGATATCGGCGGCGAATCGACAAGGCCCGGACACGAAAGCGTCAGCCAGGAGGAAGAGCTGCGACGTGTGCTGCCCGTTATCCGAGCCGTTCATGAAGCGGTTCCTCACATTCCGATCTCGATCGATACTTACAAGGCCGAGGTAGCCAGGCAGTCGCTGCTCGCCGGCGCTCACATCATCAACGACGTTTGGGGCTTCAAACAGGATCCGGCTATGGCGGCCGTGGCCGCCGAGTTTGGTTGTCCCGTTATTCTGATGCATAACCGCGATAACCTGGATTACGGCGATTTTGTGCGGGATATGAAGTCCGACCTGCAGCAGAGCATAGAGCTGGCGGTAAATGCCGGAGTGAAGGCGGAGCAGATTATTTTGGACCCGGGCATCGGGTTTGCCAAAACCTATGAGCACAATCTCGAGGCGATGCGTTCGCTGGACAAGCTGGCGGAGATGGGATATCCGCTGCTGCTCGGTACCTCCCGGAAAAGATTCATCCGCACCGCACTCGACGTGCCCGTTGAGGAAACGGTTATGGGCACCGCGGCGACGGTCGCGTTCGGCATCGCCCAAGGCTGCCAGATCGTGCGGGTTCACGATGTGAAGGAGATCAAACAGACGGCGCTGATGTGTGACGCCATGCTTTACGGTTAATTTTTATGATGCAGTTAGATTTCATAACATCTGGAGCCGGTTATAACATAACAAAGTTGATTTTTAACTAGTAAAATTTTCAAGGAGGCGTATGGTATGGATAAAATGGTGCTGCGGCGTATGGAGTATTACGGATATCACGGTGTTTTTGAAGAGGAGCGGAAGCTGGGCCAGCGGTTTTATGTAGACCTCGAGCTGCAAATGGATTTGAGGGCAGCCGGGGAGTCCGACGATTTGACCAAAACGGTAAATTATGCCGAAATTCATGAACGGGTAAAGGACATTGTTGAGAATAAGAGCTTCAGGCTGATCGAGGCCCTTGCCGAACATATTGCATCGGACCTGCTGGACACTTATACTGTTATAGATGCGTTGACGGTAAAGCTGACGAAACCACATCCGCCGTTTGATATTCATTTTGAAGGGGTAACGGTTGAACTGTTCAGAACAAGAAAGTGAGTATAAACGATGAATGACCACCTGTCCTCTGAGTTGTCAGAGGCTTATATAGCATTGGGGGCCAACCTGGGGGACCGTGAGGCGACCCTGCTGGAAGCGATCCGGAAGCTGGATCTTCATCCCCACATTACGGTTGCGCGCTGCTCGAATATGTATGAAACGGAACCTGTCGGTTACGTCGATCAGCCTGATTTCGTCAACATGGCCATCGCCGTGGAGACCAGCCTTTCGCCGCAGGAGCTTTTGGGATTTATGCTGGAGACGGAGCTAGAGCTGGGACGCGAGCGCAGCATCCGCTGGGGGCCGCGGACCGTGGATCTGGATTTGCTTTGGATGGATGGTTTGACTCTGGATACCCCGGAGCTCACGCTTCCTCATCCAAGGATGATGGAACGGGCTTTTGTGCTCGTGCCGCTTGCGGACGTTGTTCCGGAGCAAGGCGGCGGGAAAGGGCAAGGCCTCCGTGGCAGTTTGGATCAGGCATTAAGCCGGCTCCCGGAGAAGAAAGGAATTTGCTTGTGGAAAACATGCACCTGGCGCAGCGAATCCGCGCCTTCAGAAAACTAAAAGGCTTCACCCAGGCCCAGTTTGCCGAAGAAACCGGCATATCTTTGGCGGTTCTGGGCGCAATTGAACGCGGTAACCGCCGCGTAGAAGATCAAATTTTAAATAAAATTGCAGAGAATCTGGGCGTTTCCGTATCGGAGCTTACAGACCAACCGCGCGAGGCTTGAGAGATTACAGCCGGTAGGAACGGCTGTTTCAGGATAGAGGGTTTTATTTTCAAAGGTTCATCAACAAATCATCCATGAGCAAAGAGGTGAGCAGAAGTGCTGAAGATCGGCGATATTGAAATGAAAAACGAGGTTGTTCTCGCTCCAATGGCCGGCGTCTGCAACCCGGCATTCCGCCTGATTGCCAAGGAGTTTGGCACCGGTCTGGTCTGCGCCGAGATGGTTAGCGGCAAAGCGATTGTGCACGGCAACGAGCGTACGCGTGAAATGTTGTTTGTGGACGAGCGCGAGAAGCCGCTCAGCCTGCAGATTTTTGGCGGGGACAGAGACGCCTTGGTAGAAGCGGCAAAAGTGGTCGACCAGGAAACCAATGCGGATATCATCGATATCAACATGGGCTGCCCTGCGCCTAAAGTGCCAAAAGCCGACGCCGGCGCCCGCTGGCTGCTGGATCCCAATAAAATCAATGAAATGGTCGCGGCTGTTGTAGCCGCCGTTCAAAAGCCGGTTACCGTCAAGATGCGAATCGGCTGGGACCATGACCATATCTATGTCATTGACAACGTAAAAGCGGTTGAAGCCGCAGGCGGCAAGGCCGTCAGCATCCATGGCCGTACCCGGGAACAGCACTACACGGGAAAAGCCGACTGGAGCTACATCAAGCAAGCTAAAGAGGCAGTGGCCATTCCGATCATCGGCAACGGTGACGTGGCAACGCCGGAGGACGCCCGCCGGATGCTGGATGAAACAGGCTGTGACGGCGTCATGATCGGCCGTGGAGCCTTGGGCAACCCTTGGATGCTGTATCGTACCATTGAGTATCTCAAAACAGGCGTGCTTATGCCGGAACCTGACGCGGAAGAGAAAATCCGGATCGCGATTCTACACATGGACCGGCTGGTTGCTCTTCGCGGCGAGTATGTGGCGGTCAGAGAGATGCGCAAGCATATCGCTTGGTACCTTAAGGGCCTGAAAGGCGGGTCCCGGATTAAAGACATCATCATGGAAGAGACCAAACGGGACGAAATGGAGCGTATTCTTAAGGAATACGTGGCTATGCTTCAGGAAACGGGCGAGGATAAAATGCAGCCGGCCTAAACCGTGAATATTTCCTGAATTTACATGGTTATAAACCTGCTGTTTTCATTTTACGTGTCATTGACATTTTGCAAAGGTTAACCTATAATTTCTCAGTATAAATTCGCCATTTGGAGATTACTTCCATGAGATGAGTGCGTTCTCATCTCTGCATCATTGCATATGATATTCTCAAATGACACGTGATTACTTCACGGCCGGCACCGGTCTTTGGTGCTTGCTGCCTCCTCGATGATAGGCTCTTGTCCAAGAGGCCTGGCACCTGGGGTGCAGAGGGCGAAAATTTTTTCCATGACAGGAGAATCGGTTGAGATGAGCGATAAAGAAGTTATTCTAACGCAGGACGGTCTAAAGAGACTTGAGGAAGAGCTTGAAAATTTGAAATCCGTCAAACGCCGCGAAGTGGCAGAACGGATTAAAGTAGCGATCGGCTACGGCGATATCAGTGAGAACTCGGAATACGAAGACGCTAAAAATGAACAGGCGTTTATCGAAGGCCGGATTTTGACCTTGGAGAAAATGCTTCGTAATGCACGAATTATCAGCAATGATGATATAGATACCGATACCGTGAGCGTTGGAGTTACCGTGATTGTTGAAGACCTCGAGTTCGGCGACACAATGGAATATGTCATCGTTGGTACGGCCGAGTCCGATCCGCTGCAAAATAAAATTTCGAATGAAAGCCCTGTCGGCAAAGCGATCCTTGGCAAAGCTAAAGGCGCTGTCGTGGACGTAGCCGTTCCGGCCGGCACGATTCAATACAAAATTCTCGATATTAAGAAATAAGATCGATTATTTTTCAACAAGAAGCTTCCCTTTGGAAGCTTCTTTCCCTGTTTTTTTAAGCGATGTTCTTAAGGCCTTTAGGCAAGGATGAAATTAAGGAGTTGAAATCAGGAATGACTGAAGAAAATGTAAGCCAGGAAAATGCAGCTTCAGAGCTTGAAGTCAGTGAGCTGCTGCAAATCAGACGCGACAAATTGGACGAGCTTCGCGGAATGGGCGTAGACCCTTTCGGCAAGAAATTCGACCGCACCCATAACGCCGGCGATATTTTGAGAACTTACGACAGCCTGACGAAAGAGGAATTGGAGGAGAAAAAAATCTCCGTTCAAATCGCGGGCCGTATTATGGCTAAACGGGCTATGGGTAAGGCAAGTTTTGCCCACATCCAGGATCTCACCGGTAAAATCCAGATTTATGTCCGTAAAGATACCGTTTCCGAAGTGGAATACAACGTATTTGATCTGCTTGATCTTGGCGATATCGTGGGCGTTAGCGGCGAAGTGTTCAAGACCAAAACCGGAGAAACTACGATTAAAGTACACAGCCTTGAACTGCTGTCCAAATCGCTGTACCCGCTGCCGGACAAGTATCATGGGTTGAAAGACGTAGAGCTGCGTTACCGTCAGCGTTATGTCGACCTGATCATCAATCCGGAAGTTCAGCAAACGTTTATTACCCGTTCCCGGATCATCCAGTCCATGCGCCGTTACCTCGATTCGCTCGGCTATTTGGAAGTGGAGACCCCTACCCTGCACAACATTGCAGGCGGTGCCGCGGCTCGTCCGTTTATTACGCACCACAATGCATTGGATATGGAACTGTATATGCGGATCGCTATCGAGCTTCATCTGAAACGGCTGATCGTCGGCGGGCTGGAGAAAGTATATGAAATCGGCCGCGTTTACCGGAACGAAGGGATTTCGACGCGCCATAATCCCGAGTTCACCATGATCGAGCTGTATGAGGCCTATGCCGACTATAAAGACATCATGGCCTTGACGGAAAATATGGTCGCTCATATTGCCGAGGAAGTGCTTGGCACGCAAACGATCGAATATCAAGGACATATGGTTGATCTTAAACCGCAGTGGAGACGTGTATCCATGGTGGATGCCGTTAAAGAAGTTACAGGCGTAGACTTCGGCGTTCAAATGACAAATGAAGAAGCGCACCGTCTGGCTGCAGAACATAAAGTTCCAGTCGAAAAACACATGACCTTCGGCCATATTTTGAACGCATTCTTCGAGCAGTTTGTGGAAGAAACGTTGATTCAGCCTACATTCGTTACCGGCCACCCGGTTGAAATCTCTCCGCTTGCGAAGAAAAACGCGGAAGACCCGCGCTTCACGGATCGCTTCGAGCTGTTTATTGTAGCGCGTGAACATGCTAATGCCTTCACCGAGCTGAATGATCCGATCGATCAGCGTCAACGGTTTGAAGCGCAACTGACTGAACGTGAGCAGGGTAACGATGAAGCCCATGAGATGGATGATGACTTCATCCGCGCTCTGGAATACGGGATGCCGCCTACAGGCGGACTTGGCATCGGTATCGACCGTCTGGTGATGTTGCTGACCAACTCGCCATCGATCCGTGACGTGCTTTTGTTCCCTCACATGCGCTCCCGCGCCGGAGAACAAGCTTAAGGACAAGGTTAGAGAACAAGAGACCAGCAGGGCTGGAATAGCCCTGCTGGTCTCTTGTGTTTTTGTACTCAAGGCCGAATAGTGTGTATCCTCTAAGGTTATACTTTCACTCAGATCATGGGTGCTCATTAATGGGGCAAGAGTTAATTAAAAAACTTTAGAAAAATGCTTGCATAATGACTTGAGCACGTGGTATATTATATTTCCGGCCAAGCGATAAAGGTTTTTGATGAAGTCGAAAAACGAATTTCATAAAAAGCTTGCAAAGCTGGTTCGGACATGATAAGATATAAGAGTTGCTGCTGAGAACGAAAATAGCAACGAAATGAAAAGTTTGATCTTTGAAAACTGAACAACGAGTGAGAAATAAATGAGATACATTGGGGATGAAATTCAAATCCATGTGGATTTGAATTTCGCTCCGATCTCGTCAGATTCAAAATGAGCTAAACAAACACTTTTATGGAGAGTTTGATCCTGGCTCAGGACGAACGCTGGCGGCGTGCCTAATACATGCAAGTCGAGCGGAGTTAATCGGAAGCTTGCTTCCGATTAACTTAGCGGCGGACGGGTGAGTAACACGTAGGCAACCTGCCTGCAAGGCTGGGATAACTACCGGAAACGGTAGCTAATACCGGATACGCAAGAGAGTCGCATGACTT
>NZ_JBZCMS010000018.1:0-63742 GCF_058267595.1 Paenibacillus mobilis | reverse complement strand
ACTCATTTTGAATCTGACGAGATCGGAGCGAAATTCAAATCCACATGGATTTGAATTTCATCCCCAATGTATCTCATTTATTTCTCACTCGTTGTTCAGTTTTCAAAGATCAAACCAGCGATTCCACTCGCTTTCGTTCTTCACCGCATCTCAGCGGCGACTTTTATAATATAACACAGGGTCGTTGAAATTTGCAAGACTTTTTTTATTTTTTATGAAGATAAAAGATCTCTTCATAAAAGCTGTTTTATTCATCCTGCTGCTGTTCCTGCAAAATCAGAACGAGAGTTAATTTAACACATCCTACTGTCTGGTGTCAACAATAAAATAGATTGAACTAAAGGAAAAGATCCTGTTCTAGCTGCGTGCTCCTAATCTTTGCCGGAGCCTTTCTTTAGTTCAGCCTATTAGGATGTCCTGGTTAAGGTTTAGCCTGAACTTTGGTACGGCGGGCGTACTTGGATAACTCTTTAGAAGGGGCAAACCGGGCATACATACGAAATACGGTATTGTATCTTTTGGCGATCGCGCTGCGAATATCTTGGTCGAGCCTTTGATCGCTGAGGTCAAGCAGCATCTCGTCAAGCTCCTTGCGCAGCACATAATCCAATTCTCTGCATTCTTTATCGTTAAACAGCATACCCAACATGGTGTGATTCCTCCTTAATTTATAAATCCCCGGTACGCTTTGTTTAACCTGCTTCCACGGCAGGTAAACCTCCTTTGGGAATTGCTTTACTGTTATGCTCAATTTTTGGGAAATTTATGAACCGTACCGGAAATTTAATTTCGCACCAGATGATAGGTAACCGTACTTTCTATTAAAGCAGCGACCACAAGAAGGATCACAACCCACACGGTTGCCCCCAAAGCCGCCGTCAAGAAACTTTTCCATTCTTTATTTCGATTCAGCGATGTTCCCTTCCGGCTTAAGAATAGATTTGACCAGACCATCCCTCCAAACCTAAGGCCAAAGCCGCAGGCAATCAGCAAAGCAGGAATCTCTATGATTCCATGCGGCAGCAGACCTTTAATGATTAACTCGCCTAAATCGGCCCCCGCCGCTCCGCTGGCTGAAACCACAAACCCTAGGGCCAGACCGTTAAGAAGCAGAAAAAGAACCGGAAGCAGGCCAAAAAAGGCGCCTAGCCAAATCACGAGTACGCTTTTTATGGCATTGTTCAAGAAAATAAACACAAAGTATTGGAGCTCGGGATTTTCGCTTGCCGCCAGCCCGCTGCTGATCTGCCTCAGCTTTTCGACTTCCCCCGAAACAATGGACTGCAGGATCCCGGCATTCAAGCTCCCGATCACAACACCTGCAGCAAATAGAACAACGGAAAGCAGCATGGCCCCTTTATAACGGAATAAATGCAATTTCAGCATGGTACTCTCCTTTGAATTTTTTTAGAAAAACAAATCGCTGCCCGCCTCCGACGACATGGGACGAGACAGTCATAAACCCGATCGGTACGAGCATACACTTGTACAAATCCATAACGCAAATCTGATAACGAGAGGGTGCAGCCGCAAGATGAACAACTTTTTTTATGTATTCAGCGGAAAAAAAATCAAACGTTATTTCTTCATTTTTGCCGCAGCATTGCTGGCAGCAGGAGTCGTTTATATCGAAAGCGACAATATTACCGTTTTTTCGGAAAGCAGCCCTTCAGCCGTCTACAGCGTTTCTACCGAGAAAAAAATGATCGCGTTGACCTTTGATATCAGCTGGGGCGAAAAACGCGCGGAGCCGATCTTAAAGGTTCTAAAGGATAAAGGTGTGCAAAAGGCGACCTTTTTCCTCTCCTCCCCATGGAGCCAGACACATCCCGAAATTGTAAAAGACATTCAGGCCCAAGGATTTGAAATCGGCAGTCACGGGCATAAGTACGAAAATTACAGCCAGCTTAGCGAAGAAGAGATTACGAACCAGCTTAAGTCTGCCCACACGATTTTGACCGATTTAACGGGAGAGGCTCCAAAGCTGCTGCGTTTGCCTAACGGCGATTTCGACAAAAGAGTGCTGCGTATTGCGGACGGTATGGGCTATACGGTGATTCAGTGGGATACCGATTCCCAAGACTACATGAATAAAGGCGCAGAAAACATTGTAAACCGCGTCGTCTCTAAAGCACACCCAGGGGACATCGTTTTGCTTCATGCCAGCGATATTGCCAAATACACCGAAGAAGCGCTTCCCGCCATTATCGATGAACTTCGGGCTAAAGGTTTTGTGTTTGTGTCCGTATCCGACCTGCTCGATCAGGCCAATACAAAAGGCAGCGAAGTGAAGGACCAAGCATCGATCCGCCGTGATTTAGAAACTGCTGCCGGTATTGGTTTTTAGTTCAACTCCTGAAATCTGCTGGGTATTCGGCAGGCCAGGAACTGTTTATTTTCGGTTAAAAGCTCCCGCTTTCACGGGGGCTGTTTTTTTAGTCACAGGAATAATTCAATTTTCCCGTTCGCATACTATCCACAGCATAAGTAAAGGAGGAGCGAACTTGGACATGAGAGCAATCCATTACTGCCGAACCCTATGTCTTATTTGTACGATTATTATACCTCTTACGGCTTGTGGTTCCGAGCAGAGTTCATCCGCCCCTGCCCAAGGGGGCTATAAAGAAACCAAATCCATGGTGATTGATATCCTAAAAACGGAAGAGGGCAGAAAAGCCATTATGGAATCCCTCACTTCAACCTCGGGGACTTCTGGCAGTATGAGCTCCGAAAGCACCGATTCCGAGTCGTCCGGCGAATCCGGATCCGATTCCGGTGAATCAGGCGGCAGCGGAAGCTCTTCCGGAGGAAGCGGCACCGGGGGAACGATGGGCATAAAAATGCTTCTGCCTAATCAGACTTACAATGACGTAAGACTGGCCGTTAAAGAAACAATGACCGCACCCGAATATAAAAAAGAAATCGAAAAAATTATGACCGATCCTCAATTTGCGGGCGATTTTGCTAAAGTGATCAACTCGCAGAGCAAAGAGATGCATATGCAGCTGATCAAAGATCCGAATTATCAAAAGTCTGTGATGGAGATCATGAAATCGCCAGAGGTATCGAAAATGTTTCTGGATTTGACCAAAACCTCCGATTACCGGAAACAAACGATGACGATCATGCAGGAAGCCATGCAGAACCCGCTGTTCAAATTGGAAGTCATGAACCTGCTCAAAACTGTTGTTCAGGAGCAGCTTTTGCCTGAGGTGGAAAAGAACCAGCAAAGCAGCAATCAGCAAGGCGGCGGCGGAAGCGGCGGAGAAAATGGCGGAGACGGCGGCGGCGGGGGTGGTGGAGGAAGCGGCGGCGGGGGCGGCGGCTCTTAAAAAGAAGTCTTGGAAGCACAGTTAGCCGGTTAAGCACAACCAAGCAGCAAGCAGCTATCCTCATTTGCTCCCTGCCGTGAAATTTACCCGTTAGTTATATCACGGTTAATCCGGAACCGTAAAAAAGGACCGACCCAAGGGTCAGTCCTTTTTGCATTTTTCGATGATATGTGCAGCGGTTTCAGCAAAAATAGCCGCCGTTTTGGTTTCTGCCTTGTAAACGGACGGGGAAAAATCCGGCTCGGACAAATGATTATCCGGAGCGCCCAGCGGAACCTGCGCCAATAGCTCGGTATGCAGCGTTTCGGCCAGCCTGGCTCCCCCGCCTCTGCCGAAAATATAATCGCGTTCCCCGCAAGAGGAGCATTCGTAATAAGCCATGTTCTCTACCACGCCCAGCAGCTCATGATTCGTCTGAAGAGCCATAGCGCCCGCTCTGGCCGCTACAAACGCGGCTGTCGCATGCGGAGTGGTTACGATGATTTCCTTGGTCTGCGGCAGCATCTGATGCACGTCAAGCGCTACGTCGCCTGTTCCCGGCGGCAAATCCAGCAGCAGGAAATCAAGCTCGCCCCAGTTCACGTCCGCAAGGAATTGGCGGAGCATCCGGCCGAGCATCGGTCCACGCCAGATGACCGGGTTATTTTCCCGTACGAAAAAGCCCATCGACATCACTTTGACGCCAAAGCGCTCAACGGGCCTAATAACGCCCTCTTCCACGACTGGCGCTTCTTCGATGCCCATCATGTCGGGAATGCTGAAACCGTAAATATCGGCGTCGATAAGGCCCACGCGTTTGCCCTGCCGGGCGAGCGCTACGGCCAGATTTGCGGTGATGGTGGATTTCCCCACCCCTCCCTTGCCACTGGCCACCGCGATAAATGTAACGCCGGAGGCGGGATCCATGAGCGGCAGTTTCTCCAGGCCTACGCCATGCCCTTTGAGGCTGCCGCCTCCAGGACCCACTTCATTGGCTTCTTCGCCATTTTGGGGCGGGAGGCCAACTTTTTCCCGTTCGCTGTCTGAAGCTTCTCTATAGCGGACATGAAGGTCCACTGCTCCCGCCTGGGTGAGACGGGCTTTGATTTCATTATCGAGCCTGTTCTTCATATCCTCGGAGAGGTCCGCTGTGACTACCGTCAAGGAAATACGGTTATCCTTGATCATGACGTCCCTGATCCACTGCATTTCCACCAAACTTTGCTCAAATCTTGGGTCGGCAACCGGTCTGAGCGCGGCCAAAACCCACTCTTTTGTAATCATTCTAGCACCTCTATTTTATTCTATTTAGAGCTTGGTCTATTGTAATGTGATCTTTATTATACATGATCCACGGGATCAAGTGGTAGGTTTTGCTTTCTCCCCGGCTTCATAGCGCAGAATTCCTTTATAAATAGAGGCTGCTACTTTCCGCTGATAATCCTCGTCCCCAAGCAGCTTGGACTCGTCGGGATTGGACAGGAATCCGACTTCCACCAGGACCGAAGGAATTTTAAGCTCTTTAAGCAAATATACGTAATCGGCGCTTTTGGCGACGCGGTCGGTATTTTCCAGGTTAGTGCGAAGCTCCTCCTGAACCAGGTCCGCAAAAACCTGGCTCTCCGGATGGCTCGGATGATAAAAGGTCTGAGCACCTCTCCATTTGTTTGAAGGAATGCTGTTCATATGGATGCTGACCATCAGCTTGGCGTCTTGTTCTTCAATCAGGCGGACCCTCTTTTTCAGATCCTCCGTTTTACGTTTGCTGTAGCCGCTAGTGCCGTCATCGGCCAAATCCTTGTCGGTCTCGCGCGTCATATACACGATAGCTCCGGCCTGCTGCAGGTAATCCCGCAGATACAGCGCCACGGAAAGATTGATGTCTTTTTCAATAATGCCGTCCTTGCTCGACGCCCCTCCGTCAGGTCCTCCATGGCCGGCGTCCAGGGCAATCACCTTCCCTGCAAGCGGAAGACTCCAGTAGTTGGATACCTTTTGGGCTGGAACCTCGTAAAACAAAATGCCCGCAAGAAGGGCGAGGAGAACGGCGCTGAACAAGATCCGTTTAACGTTGCTGAGGGAAATCCACAGCGTAACTGTTTTTCTTGGCTTCATAAAAAAACCACCTCCGTACCCATATAGACTCTAATCATCTATATGGGACAAGGTGGACAAATATGCCGTTTAACGCGCGAAAGAACTGAAAAGAGAAAAGCTAACCGAGACGCCTCATTAACGCACGGCAGGTTCGGACATGCCATTAATAAGCACTTGGGCTACTTCAGGACGGGTAAACTCCGGAGGGGGACATTGTCCCTCTCTAAGCAAAGCCCGCACCTTGGTGCCGGAAAGCGTCAAATGATGTTCTTTGCCATGCGGACAAGTTTTGCTTGTCGCCATGTTGCCGCATTTTTGGCAGAAAAAGCTGTGCTCAAAAAACAGGGTTGAGATGCCAATCTCTTCAGGCGTGAAGTTGCCGAAAATCTCCTGCGCTTCATAGGTGCCGTAATAATCGCCTACTCCCGCATGGTCGCGGCCGACGATAAAGTGAGTGCAGCCGTAATTTTTCCGAACCAGGGCATGGAAAATCGCTTCACGAGGTCCCGCATACCGCATAGCCGCCGGGAATACGCCGAGAAAAGCGCGGTTCTGCGGGTAATAGTGTTCCAGGAGCACCAGATAACTGGTCATGCGGATGTCCGCCGGAACGTCGTCGGATTTGGTTTCGCCGACAAGCGGGTTCAGGAACAGCGCATCCACGATTTCCATCGCGCTTTTTTGAATATATTCATGCGCACGGTGAACCGGGTTGCGGGTCTGGAAGCCAACAACGGTTCTCCAGCCTTTTTCGGCAAAAATTCGCCGGGTCTCCGCCGGATCGAAATAAAACTCCTCGAAACGTTCAGGGCTTGGACGGCTCAATACGGTGACCGGACCTCCCACGTAAAGGGGGGAGCGCTCCGAAAGCTTTTTCACGCCGGGATGCTCAGGGTCGTCCGTTTTGAATACTTTCCGCGCCTCTTCCTGCTGATCTATGCTGTAAATGCTCTGAACGTCAAGCAGACCGTATACCTTACCGTCTTCCTGGCCCACAAGCGCAGCTTGTCCTCCTAAAGAGAGCTTCTGCTTCTCCTCCTCCGTGACGGAAAGGGTAATGGGAATGCTCCATACGGTACCGTCCGCCAGCCGCATCTCATTTACGACAGAACGGTAATCCTCTTCATTCAAAAAACCGATCAGAGGCGAAAAAGCGCCTACCCCGATCAAATCCAAATCCGAAACGGCCCAACTGCTTATTGCGATTTGCGGCAGATCTGCCGCCTTCTTCAACAGCTCTTCCCGTTCGGCCCCTTCGCTAATCCGGTTTACCAAAGTCCCGCCATGGGGTAAAATTGCCGTCATCGTCTGTCAGCCCCCTTATTTATGCAGTCCGCATTCCGTTTTCTCGAAACCCGACCACCGCCCCGCTCTTGGGTCTTCACCCGGAAGCACCTGACGCGTGCACTGCTCGCAGCCGATGCTTGGATAGTTCTGGTCATGCAGGGGATTATAAAATACATGGTTCTCACGGATGTAATTCCATACGTCTTCGGAGGTCCAGTCCGCAATCGGATTAAATTTAACCAGGCCGAACTTCACGTCGTATTCGATCTTTTTCGAATTCGCCCGAGTCGGTGCCTGATCACGGCGTATGCCTGTAATCCACGCTTCATATTGGGATAAAATCCGGGTAAGCGGCTCCACCTTGCGGATATTACAGCAGGAAGTCGGATCGCTGCCCCACAGCTCGGCTCCATGCTGCTCGGCCTGTTCTTCAGGGGTAAGCAAAGGGGAGACACGCACAAAATCAAGGCCGTAACGGTCGGCCAGAACATCTCGGGTATCGTAGGTCTCTTTAAAATGAAAGTCCGTATCCAGATAAAAAATATCAGTCTTCGGGCTAACCTTTTGCAAAATATCCACCAACACAACATCCTCCGCCCCAAAGCTGCAGGCAAAAGTAATGTTCGGAAAAGCTTCCACCGCCCAGGCAATGACCTCCTCCGCGCTGGCATTCTCCAGCTCTACCGCCTGTTCCGCAATCAACCGTTCTTTCTCAATCAAATTCATCCGTATCGCCCCTCCTATACTTCTCTGGCCATCCTTCGACCTTGCAACCATTGCCTTGATCCTTTACCTTACATCCTTAGATCTCTGCAATCTTCTCCAGTCACCCTGTAACCCTTTAATGCAGACAAGTCCTACTAAACAAATAAGAATTATTAAAGTTAAGTTAACATTCCCCCTAATATATGTCAATGCTGAAAATGAAAATTACCTCTTTATCCATCGCATTTTTCTCGCCCACGCATAAACTGAATCGACAACCAAATTATCAGAAAAAAAGCACGCTTTTCGGAAAGTGGTTATAGAAGGGAGTTAACGCTGGTGGCCCCGCAAAAAAAACAAAAATACGGGAGGAAAGCCCCCCCTTCTAAAGCGAAATCAAATTCAAATTTTAAATCGGATTTAAAATTCAAAAACCCCGGCAAAATCGAACTCACCGTTGCAGCCCTCCTGCTCACCGGAAAATTGAAAGTAGATTCCATAGAACTATTTAGAGAAGCCTCCTTAGTGATCAGCCTGATTGGCCGATATGATACTTTATTAAAATCCGATCCTTCCAATGTAGATAAAATCATGAGTTTTATGGACCAAAACGGAGACGCCACGATGAACGACATCCTCGAAGCATTGAAGAAAAAAACGGGTAATGTTTAGCTCTGCTTGGCTTCGATGTACTCAAACCGAAGGAAAGAGGGGTATTATGGGAGAATTTGATGGAGTGGGATTTACAACGGTTATCTTTATCGTTATTTTGGTCTTTTTGTTTTTTTACGGATCAACCGATATCGAGGATTATACAACCGGTCCAACACCCGCATAACGTCGGACGGCCAAGCTTCCTCCATACAAAAAAACAAGCCTTGGCCATGTGGCCAAGGCTTGTTGCTTGTAGCTTTCTCGAACGACGCCCCTTGCAGACAAAACAAAAACCCCTGGCCATAAGGCCAAGGGCTTTGAATCCTTGATACACAAGGGATATTAACGTTTCGAGAACTGAGGAGCACGGCGAGCTGCTTTGAGGCCGTATTTCTTACGTTCTTTCATACGAGGGTCACGAGTCAGGAATCCGGCTTTTTTCAAAGCAGGACGGAACTCAGGGTCTGCTTTCAGCAGAGCGCGGGAGATACCGTGACGGATTGCACCGGCTTGACCGGAGATGCCGCCGCCGTTAGCGATAACGATAACGTCGTAGCTGTTCAAAGTTTCAGTAAGGTTCAAAGGTTGTTTTACGATCAGTTTGAGAGTTTCCAAACCGAAATATTCGTTGATATCACGTTTATTGATGACAATGCGTCCTTCACCCGGTACAAGGCGAACACGAGCTACCGAATGTTTACGACGACCTGTCCCATAGTATTGTACTTGTGCCATGAAACTGTCCTCCCTTTTAATTATCCGCGAAGTTCGTAAACTTCAGGTTTTTGTGCTGCATGTGGATGCTCAGTACCAGCATATGCTTTCAGTCTCAGCTTCATTTTCTCGCCTTGACGTGTTTTAGGCAGCATGCCATGTACAGCGGATTCGATCATACGCTCAGGTTTTGTTTTCAACAAATCTTGAGCCACTGTCACTTTCAAACCACCTGGATGCAGGGAGTGACGGTAGTATTTTTTGTTTTGCATTTTCTTGCCTGTCAAAGCGATTTTCTCGGAGTTGATAACAACTACGAAATCCCCAGTATCCACATGAGGAGTAAATTGTGGTTTATGTTTGCCGCGGATCAGCGCAGCTACTTCACTTGCCAAACGACCCAAAGTTTTGCCTTCAGCGTCAATGATATACCATTTGCGCTCAACTTCGTTTGGCTTCGCCATATAGGTGGTACGCATGAAAAGATCCTCCTTCATTATCATCACAAATCGTCTTTTAGTATACGTTGCGGGCTCAGGAGCTTCCTAAGCCAAACATCGCATATTTATGTTCGTTCGTTGATTATTCATGGTTTGAAAAAGCTTGTTGAAATACCTTATTTTTGCGCGTTTCTTGACTCGGGGCCGTGGGATAGCCATCAAGAAAACACAACTTATATTCTACAGGATAGAGTATAAATAAGCAAGCCTTTTCGATTATTTATTCAGCAGAAAATCAGCTTGGTTGTTTAACCCAGGAATCCTTTTTTAGTCAAAAAGATCTCCGAATACATCCAGAACCGACTTTTTCTTCTTCGGCTTATAGTGCCCCTGTCCATGGTGAGAGTCATATCCTTTGCCTTCTTTATATGAAGGATTGGCAGAACGGTGCTTATAATCATCGTCATCCCCATCATCATCACGGTCATAGTTACGACCTTCTGACCATTCGTTAAATGCCGGGCGAATCTCGCGTATTCCGCCGAGCAGCTTATCCAGCTCCCCGCGGTCAAGCCATACCCCTTTGCATTCCGGACAAACGTCGATCAAGACCCCGTCTTTCTGGACTTCCTTCATACGCACATCATGACAAACCGGACATTTCATGAAATAGAGCCCTCCTTAGCCTTTTGTAGGATATACGTAAAGAACTAAGTTGGGTTTCAAAGAACGGACATTTTTAATGATTTAAATTTGTCCCTTCCATCTCTATTGCATCATACTCTACACTCCACAACATTAATCCTCTACTCTCCGCAGTTGGGCCCGCCGCTTTGCGGTCTACCGCTTCAAGAATCGTTTTCATGTCCTCGGGCCTGCGTTTCCCTTCGCCTACCTCAAGCAGAGTGCCGACGATAATGCGAACCATATGCTGGAGGAATCCATTTCCAGTGAGCATAATATGAATGATACCCTGCTCTTTAGAGCCAGAATATAGAGGGGAGGTATCCACTTCAAGCGCAGCCTCATAAATGGTGCGGATATGGCTGGCCTTGGTGGAGTGCCGCGAAGCAAACGAAGTGAAGTCGTGTGTACCAACAAGATAACTGAGTCCTTGACGCATGGCTTCCGTATCCAGCACGCCGGGATGGTGGACCTGATAATTCCTCCAGAACACGTCAGGCACCCGGTTACCGTTAATTGTATATCGGTAGGTCTTCCTTTTAGCTGAGCGTCTGGAATGGAAATCAAGCGGAACTTCGATAACATCAATAATCCGGATGTCCGCAGGCAAACGACCGTTTAAGGCCATACGCCAACGTTCAAGAGGAATTTTAGACGAGGTAATAAAATGAAAAGGCTGCCGGCGAGCATGCACACCGGCATCTGTCCGGCCGGACCCGTGGATCTTGATGCTTTCGCCTGTCAAACCTTTTATCGCCTCTTCTAAGCAATCCTGTACCGTATTTCCTCCCGGTTGTGTCTGGAAACCATAATAGTTCGTGCCGTCATAAGAGACTGTCATCAGTAAATTACGCAACTTGTTGTCCTCCACATTTTGTTCATCCTCGTTTTTGGAGGGAGTTTAAACAGAAAAACTCTCCGATAGCTGAGCCATACGGCAGCCGCTACAGAGAGTTTATCATCACAGCCAGGTTAAAAAGGTAACCTTATGCGCGGTCAACCAGTTCCAAATAAACGATTGGAGCTGCGTCACCACGACGAGGTCCCAGTTTAAGGATACGAGTGTATCCGCCTGGACGTTCGTTGTAACGAGGTGCGATTTCAGCGAAAAGCTTTTGGATTGCATCCTGCTCTCCGTCGATGGATTCGCGACGAACGTAAGCTGCAACTTGACGACGAGCGTGCAAGTCACCACGTTTTGCTTTTGTAATCAGTTTCTCGGCGATCGAACGAACTTCTTTAGCTTTAGCTTCAGTAGTTTCGATACGCTCGTACAAGAACAAATCTGTTACCAGGTCGCGAAACAAAGCTTTACGAGCGCTGGAGTCGCGTCCCAACTTTTGGTATGCCATCTGTTTTTCCCTCCCTTGTCAAAAGCTTAGACAGACGAGTCTTAGTCTTCCGAACGGAGACCAAGTCCGAGCTCTTGAAGCTTCTCTTGAACTTCTTCCAAAGATTTGCGACCAAGGTTACGCACCTTCATCATATCTTCTTCCGTTTTCGTAGTAAGCTCCTGAACGGTATTAATGCCTGCACGTTTCAAGCAGTTATAAGACCGAACCGAGAGATCGAGTTCTTCAATCGTCATCTCAAGCACTTTTTCTTTCTTGTCTTCTTCCTTCTCGACCATGATCTCTGCATCCTTGGCTTCGTCAGTCAAACCAACGAACAGATACAGATGCTCGGTAAGAATCTTGGCTCCAAGACTTACCGCTTCTTCCGGACGAATGCTTCCGTCCGTCCAAACTTCCATGGTGAGTTTGTCGTAATTCGTCACTTGTCCGACACGTGTGTTCTCGATCACGTAGTTCACACGGGAAATCGGCGTATAGATCGAATCGACAGGAATGACTCCGATCGGCTGATCTTCACGTTTGTTCTTGTCGGCCTGTACGTAACCGCGTCCGCGGTTTGCAAAGATACGCATATGAAGTCTGGATCCCGGTCCCAGTGTTGCAATATGAAGATCCGGATTCAGAATTTCAACGTCGCTATCCGCACGAATATCACCTGCAGTGACAACGCCCTCGCCCTCAGCATCGATTTCGAGCACTTTCTCCTCGTCCGAATGAATTTTGAGCGAGAGAGCTTTCAGGTTCAGAATGATTTCCGTAACGTCTTCCTTTACGCCAGGAATCGTTGAGAATTCATGAAGAACACCATCGATTTGAACCGAAGTTACCGCAGCACCCGGGAGAGAGGACAACAGAATGCGCCGAAGCGAGTTGCCCAATGTCGTGCCATACCCGCGTTCAAGCGGTTCTACCACGAATTTCCCATAGGTGCCGTTTTCGTTAACATCTACGGTTTCAATTTTTGGCTTTTCGATTTCTATCACTGCATTACCCTCCTTCGAAGCGTCGCTCCTAATGAAACTCTACCTGTGAGTTAAGTTCATGTAGTATGCCTAAACATCCATTGTTACCAAATACTGATGCCGTTATACCACACTAAAGGCTGGCTTCAATTAGACACGACGGCGTTTTGGAGGACGGCACCCGTTGTGCGGGATTGGAGTTACGTCTTTAATCATGTTAACCTCGAGGCCTGCAGCTTGAAGCGAGCGGATCGCAGCTTCACGGCCGGCGCCAGGACCTTTAACCATAACTTCGACGGTTTTCATGCCATGTTCCATTGCAGCTTTAGCCGCAGATTCTGCAGCCATTTGCGCAGCAAATGGAGTCGATTTCCGGGAACCTTTGAAACCGAGACCGCCTGAGCTTGCCCAAGAGATCGCGTTTCCATGCGGATCGGTAATCGTTACAATCGTATTATTGAAAGTGGAGCGGATATGTGCCACACCAGATTCAATATTTTTACGGTCACGACGTTTAGTACGTACGACTTTTTTTGGTTTTGCCATTGTCTGTTATCCCCCCTTCTTATTTCTTCTTGTTCGCTACAGTACGACGAGGACCTTTGCGAGTACGAGCATTGGTCTTAGTACGTTGTCCACGAACAGGCAGGCCACGACGGTGACGAACACCGCGATAGCATCCGATTTCAATCAAACGTTTAATATTTAAGGAAATTTCACGACGCAGGTCGCCTTCTACTTTAACCGTTTTGTCGATCGTTTCACGTAATTTGCCCACTTCATCTTCCGTCAAATCCCGAACGCGAGTGTTCGGGCTGATGCCTGTTTCAGCCAAAATTTTCTGGGAAGTCGTCTTACCGATTCCGAAAATATAAGTCAAGGCGATCTCAACGCGTTTATCACGTGGCAAATCCACACCAGCAATACGTGCCATTTTACGCTACACCCCCTTCTTAATTAACCTTGTTTTTGTTTGTGCTTAGGATTTTCACAAATTACCATAACGTTGCCTTTGCGGCGAATGACTTTGCATTTTTCGCAAATTGGCTTCACAGAAGGTCTTACCTTCATTTTAATTACCTCCTTAAAGCGAGCCTTATGAGGCTTCATGAAAGCCCAACTTTATTAGTATACCACAATTCTATGGAAAAGCGGTAATGGAATCTATTTACGGTAAGTAATACGGCCTTTCGTCAAATCGTAAGGCGACAATTGTACGACCACTTTATCCCCTGTCAGAATACGGATGAAGTGCATCCGCAGCTTACCGGAAACATGGGCAAGGATTTGGTGACCATTCTCAAGCTCTACCTTAAATGTTGCATTCGGCAGCGGTTCGATAACCGTACCTTCGACTTCAATGACATCTTCTTTAGCCAAAGTCAGTCTCCTTTCTCTTCGGTTCTAGTATCGGTGAATTGTTTGAACGATATAACCGCATGACGCAATTTCCCGTTCGTGACCCGACCGTTTTCATTTAAACTGTTAACAACCTCTTCACTGATCCAAGACATCAGTTCCAGATGCTGCAGGTTCTTGCGTTTGGCCTGATCAAACTTGCGTTTGTCGCCATCGGCAATCCGGACGAATTTATCATCCACCCGTTCAACGATTACGCCGATGGAGCCGGCGTCTTTCCCCTTCAGCACTTTGACCAGCTGCCCGATCTGCCCAGCTCTGTAATCTACCAAATACCCCACCTACTAAGCATTCAGCTTTGTGAGTATTTCCATACCATCCTTCGTCACAGCAACCGTGTGTTCGAAGTGCGCGCACAGAGATCCATCCACTGTAACGACAGTCCAATTGTCTTCAAGCGTTCTTACATAACGCTTTCCGGCATTGACCATCGGTTCGATGGCAAGAGCCATGCCTGGCTTCAATCTTGGTCCGCGATCAGGAACCCCATAGTTCGGAATTTGCGGTTCTTCATGCAGCTCCGTGCCAATGCCGTGACCGACATACTCACGTACGACCGAAAAACCTTCTTTCTCAATATAGGTCTGAATCGCATGAGAAATTGTAAACAAGCGGACATCCGGCTTCACAAGCTCAAGACCGGCATACAAAGAGCCTTCTGTTACATCAAGAAGCTTCTGAGCTTCATCCGAGATGCGGCCGACCGGATAGGTCCAGGCAGAATCCCCGTGATAACCACGGTACTCAGCACCGATATCGAATGTGACAATGTCGCCTTCGTTTAATTTACGCTTGCCGGGAAATCCATGCACCAATTCTTCGTTAACCGAAGCGCAAATGCTGTAAGGAAAACCGTTATAGTCTTTAAAAGATGGCACTGCGCCTTGACTGCGAATGTATTTGTCGGCAATCTGATCAAGTTCCCCCGTCGTAATGCCCGGCTCGATCGCTTGAGCCAAGATCCGGTGCGTTTCCGCTACGATCCGCCCTGCTTCTCGCATAAAGCCCAGTTCCGTTTCGGATTTAATAATGATCATTAACCTAACCTCGCAATAAAGATACGATTTCTTCCGATACCGTACCAATTTCCTGTTCGCCGTCTACTTCACGCAGTGAACCTTTAGCTTCGTAAAACTTGAGGAGTGGTGCTGTTTTGTTGATATATTCGTCGAGTCGAGTACCTACGCTTTCTTCATTATCATCCGAACGCTGGTACAACTCACCGCCGCATTTATCACAAACACCTTCCTGTTTGGGAGGATTAAAGATCACATGATAAGTGGTACCGCAATTTTTGCAAATGCGGCGTCCAGTCAGACGCGCCAGCAATTTATCACGGTCTACTTTCAGGTTAATAACATGATCCAGGCTGCGGCCTTGTTCGGAAAGCAGCTCTTCCAGAGCTTCCGCTTGTGAAAGAGTTCTTGGAAAACCGTCCAAGAGAAAACCTTTTTCACAATCGGGCTGCTGCAAACGCTCGCGAACAATCCCCACGGTCACATCATCAGGCACCAGCAGGCCTTGATCGATATACTCTTTGGCTTTGAGGCCAACAGGCGTCCCTTGTTTGATCGCCAGGCGAAACGCATCGCCCGTAGAAATATGAGGAATGCCGAATGTACCGACAATGACTTCAGCTTGTGTTCCTTTTCCTGCTCCAGGAGGTCCCATGAATAAAATGTTCATGCTTTATCGCTCCCTCTCTGACTAACAGATGCTGCATGAAACAGCACGAAAGGCGCCAGGCGAGATCATCAAGCACAATCCCGATCCTGGAACCTGTCGCCTACTTCTTAATAAATCCTTTGTAATGCCGTTTGATCAATTGGCTTTCGATCTGCTTCATCGTATCCAGTGCTACACCAATGACGATCAGCAGCGAAGTACCTCCGATTTGCACCGACTGCGGGAGTCCAGCCAAAGCTCCGAATACGACCGGAAGGATAGAGACCACAGCCAGGAAAAGCGCACCGGTCATTGTCAAACGGGACATAACCCGAACCAAGTACTTCTCCGTCGTTTTACCCGGACGGATGCCCGGAATATAACCGCCGTTTTTCTTCATCTGATCCGCCATTTGAGTAGGATTCATCTGAACGAAGGTGTAGAAGAAGGTAAAGCCGATGATCATGATAACATACAATACGATACCAAGCGGATCGCTGGTTCTCAAATGCGTGGTAATCCACCGTGCCCAAGCGTGTGTCGACCAGAAGTTCGCGATAATAACCGGGAACTGCAGGAGCGATACCGCAAAGATTACTGGAATAACGCCAGCCGCGTTAATTTTCAGCGGGATATGCGTATTTTGTCCGCCATACATTTTGTTGCCAACTACACGTTTAGCATATTGTACCGGAATTTTACGAATGGCCTGTTGAATAAATACAACACCGATAACGATCAGAACACAAATGACCAGAATGATCACTGTTTTCATTGCATTATAGAAGGTTTGGCCATCTTTGATGAAATCAGATTGAGCTACCGATTGGATGTGCTGCGGAATGGCAGCCACGATACCGGCAAAGATGATAATCGAGATCCCGTTGCCGATGCCTTTTTCGGTAATCTGCTCACCCAGCCACATCAGGAACGAAGTACCTGCCGTCAACACAATTGCAATCAGAAGATAGTCGACAAACGTAGCGTTTGGTACCATCTCCGTGCCATACAGGCGGTTAAACCCGATAGCCATCGCAAACGATTGAATCAGACCAAGAACAACCGTACCGTATCTGGTAAGCTGAGCTGATTTCTTCTTCCCTTGCTCACCTTGCTTTGCCCATTCAGCCAACTTCGGAATGACATCCATGGAAAGCAGCTGTACGATGATCGATGAAGTAATATACGGCATGATTCCGAGGGCAAAGATCGAAAAGTTCTTCAATGCGCCTCCGGAAAAGGTGCTCAAAAGCCCGAACAATTCACTGCCGGCATTATTCGTGGAGTTAAACACATCTTTATTAACGCCCGGTACCGGTACGAATGTACCGATCCGGTAAATAATAAAGATAAATAATGTAAACAGGATCCGGTTACGGAGTTCCTTAACATGCCATATATTCTTAACCGTCTTAAACATTAGATCACCTCGGTTTTACCGCCGGCAGCCTCGATCTTCTCTACCGCAGATTGAGAGAACTTGTTAGCTTTAACAGTCAGCTTAACAGTGATTTCGCCGTTGCCCAGGATTTTGATTCCGCTTTTTGCGTCTTTCACAATCCCTTGTGCAAACAACAGCTCAGGAGTCACTTCAGTATCCGCAGCAAAGTTGTTCAGAGTTTCCAGATTCACAATCGCATACTCTTTACGGGTAGGATTGACGAAACCACGTTTAGGCAAGCGACGATACAATGGGTTTTGACCACCTTCGAAGCCAGGACGCACGCCACCGCCGGAACGGGCGTTTTGACCTTTGTGACCACGGGAGGAAGTTTTACCCATACCGCTACTTGTACCACGACCAACGCGTTTGCGTTCTTTACGGGAACCAGGAGCTGGAGAAAGTTCATGTAACTTCATCGTTCGTTGCACCTCCTTAATAAAATGTCAGTAATTCTATGAAGATTAGTCTTGAAGTTCTTCAACTTTAACCAGGTGAGTTACATGGTTGATCATGCCACGGATGGCAGCATTGTCTTCATGAGTCACGGTCTGGTTGATTTTGCGAAGACCCAAAGTATTAACAGTTGTACGTTGGTTCTCCGGACGGCCGATCAAACTCCGTACGAGGGTAATTTGAAGTTTTGCCACTTGGATTCCCTCCTTAACCGAGAAGTTCTTCGACGGTTTTACCGCGTAATTTCGCCACATCTTCAGCGCGTTTCAGACGGGACAAGCCCTCCAAAGTAGCGTTGACCATGTTGATGGAATTCGAAGAACCTAAAGATTTTGTCAAAATGTCGCCTACACCAGCTAGTTCAAGAACCGCACGAACCGGACCACCAGCGATTACCCCAGTACCTTCGGATGCTGGTTTCAGCAATACGCGGCCAGCGCCGAAGTGACCAGTTACAAGGTGAGGGATCGTTGTACCCACGAGTGGTACATGAACCAGGTTTTTCTTAGCATCTTCGATGCCTTTACGGATCGCATCTGGAACTTCGCCAGCTTTACCGATACCAGCGCCTACCCAGCCTTTGCCGTCGCCGACAACTACCAGTGCGCTGAAGCTGAAGCGACGTCCGCCTTTAACTACTTTAGCTACGCGGTTAATGTTTACAACTCTTTCAGTCAGTTCAAGAGTATTCGGATCTACACGCAAGTCGTTTACCTCCTTTTAAGAATGTCTTAGAATTCAAGGCCTGCTTCGCGGGCTGCGTCTGCCAGCGCTTGAATACGTCCATGGTACAAGTATCCTCCACGGTCAAATACCACAACTTTAACGCCTTTATCTTGAGCACGTTTAGCGATTAAAGAGCCAACTTTACGAGCGGACTCAACGTTTGCTCCATTGCCGATTTCAGAAGCCAGTTCTTTGTCAACCGTAGAAGCGGAAGCCAAAGTTACGCCTGCCACGTCATCGATCAATTGTGCATAGATGTGTTTCTCGGAACGGTAAACGTTCAATCTTGGACGCTCAGCAGTTCCTTGAACTTTCTTGCGCACACGCAGATGTCTTTTCAAACGCGCTTTGTTTTTATCACCTTTTGTAATCATGAGTCTCATTTCACTCCTTTCGGATTACGATGCAAGCATACTAACATTAAAAAGCCAGAGGGGGCCGCGGTAAAGAAGATTATTTCTTCTTACCAGCTTTACCCTCTTTGCGGATGATACGTTCGCCTTCGTATTTGATACCTTTGCCTTTGTATGGCTCTGGTTCGCGTACGGAACGGATTTTAGCAGCGTAAGCACCTACGCGCTCTTTGTCGATGCCTTTAACGATAATCTTCGTGTTAGAAGGAACTTCAAACTCGATACCGTCTTCCGGCGTGATTTCAACTGGATGGGAGTATCCTACGTTAAGTACGATTTTTTTGCCGGACAAGCTTGCGCGGTAACCGACACCCACCAGTTCAAGGTTTTTGGAGAAACCTTCAGTTACACCACTTACCATGTTGTTTACAACACTGCGTGTTGTACCATGAAGGGAGCGATGCAATTTATTATCAGAAGGACGTTCAATGTTGATGACGTTGCCCTCAACCACGACCTTCATGTCTCTATGAAGTTCACGAGTCAAGGATCCTTTAGGACCTTTAACCGTAATAACCGTGTTATTCAGTGTGACATCCACACCACTTGGTACTGTAATTGGTTTGCGACCAATACGGGACATTTTGTGCACCTCCTTGTTATGTGACGTTTATTACCAAACGTAGCAGACAACTTCGCCGCCGGCTTTGGACTGGCGAGCTTCTTTGTCGGTCATAACACCTTTCGATGTCGAGATAATCGCGATTCCCAAACCGCCGAGTACGCGAGGAACTTCATTGCTCTTCGTGTAAACGCGCAGACCTGGTTTACTGATTCTTTTCAGACCAGTAATAACACGCTCGTTGTTAGGGCCGTATTTCAAGAAGATACGGATCATCCCTTGTTTGTTGTCGTCGATATATTCCGCGTCGCGGATAAAACCTTCACGCTTCAAAATCTCAGCGATTTGTTTTTTAATCGTCGATGCAGGCAATTCTACAGTTTCATGACGCACAGTGTTGGCGTTACGAATACGTGTAAGCATATCTGCAATAGGATCTGACATAGTCATTCGTGTAAACCTCCTTCCCGGTCTCGATAATTACCAGCTTGCTTTTTTCACGCCAGGGATCTGGCCTTTATAAGCTAATTCACGGAAACAAATTCTGCAAATTTTGTACTTTTGCAGGACTGAATGTGGACGACCACAACGTTCGCAACGAGTATAAGCTCTTACTTTGAACTTAGGCGTGCGTTGTTGTTTTACTTTCATCGAAGTTTTAGCCACTTTAGCCTGACACCTCCCAAATATTTTCGGAGAATCTTGAATTTATTACTTAACGAAAGGCATTCCCAGTTGAGTCAACAATTCACGGGATTCTTCATCCGTTTTGGCCGTAGTTACGATAACGATGTCCATACCGCGTACTTTATCAACTTTATCATACTCGATCTCAGGGAAAATCAGTTGTTCCTTGAGGCCCAGTGTGTAGTTGCCGCGACCGTCGAACGCTTTGTTCGATACGCCGTGGAAGTCACGAACGCGCGGAAGAGTTACGTTGAACAATTTGTCCAGGAAGTAGTACATGCGCTCGCCGCGAAGAGTAACCTTTGCGCCGATAGGCATGTTTTCGCGAAGTTTAAATCCGGCAATGGATTTTTTCGCTTTTGTGATAACTGGCTTTTGACCAGCGATCAGTTCCAATTCAGCTACAGCTGCGTCAAGCACTTTCGAGTTGGAAACCGCGTCGCCAACACCCATATTAATAACGACTTTCTCGATTTTAGGCACTTGCATAACTGTTGTATAGTTAAACTTTTGAACCAAAGCAGGTGTTACTTCGTTCAGATAACGTTCTTTAAGTCTTGCTGCCATGAATGGTGTTCCTCCTTTCTTACGTAAGTGAATTAATCGATCACTTCTCCGGATCTTTTAGCTACACGCACTTTTTTGCCGTTGTCCAATGTTTTGTAACCGATACGGGTTACTTTTCCGCTCTTAGGATCAACATGCATTACGTTGGAAACGTGGATCGGAGCTTCTTTCTCGATGATTCCGCCTTGCGGGTTCAGTTGGTTAGGCTTTTGGTGTTTCTTCACCATGTTCACACCTTCAACCAGAACGCGGTTCTCACGAGGGTAAGCAGCGATGACGCGGCCTTTTTTACCTTTGTCTTTACCGCTGATCACGATAACAGTATCTTCTTTTTTCACATGAAGTTTATTGTTATGAGACTCCAAAATCTTTTTAAGTCTAGGCATCTATTACACCTCCAATTTATCGGGGTCCCCGAAGCATTTGGCTAAAGCCTTGAAAGCACAGCCGAAACTTTGGGGTGTTGATTAGATAACTTCCGGAGCCAAGGAAACGATTTTCATGAAATCCTTGTCACGAAGTTCGCGAGCAACTGGTCCGAAAATACGAGTACCGCGTGGGCTCTTATCTTCTTTAACAACAACCGCTGCATTTTCGTCAAACGCGATATAAGATCCGTCTTTACGACGAACGGAACGTTTAGTACGAACAACAACCGCCTTAACAACATCGCCTTTTTTGACAACGCCGCCTGGTGTTGCTTGTTTTACAGAACAAACGATCAAGTCACCGATTTGAGCTGTACGACGTCCAGTACCGCCCAGAACGCGGATACACATCAATTCCTTCGCGCCGGAGTTGTCAGCAACAGCCAAACGTGTAAATGGTTGAATCATTGAAATTTCCTCCTTTCGGTTAAGCTACCGTGCAATCAGATAATAACCGCTTCTTCAATAACTTCAGCAAGTCTCCAGCGTTTGTCTTTGGACAACGGGCGAGTTTCAACGATTCTTACAACGTCGCCGATTTTAGCCGTGTTGTTCTCGTCATGCGCTTTGAACTTTTTCGTATATTTAATACGTTTGTGATACAAATCATGCTTTTTGTAAGTTTCAACAGCTACTACGATGGTTTTATCCATTTTGTCGCTGACTACTTTGCCAATTTGCACTCTGCGGGCATTACGTTCGCTCATGGTTGGCCTCCTTCCTGAGTTCGGGTGCTGCTACCTGCAGCAAGTATCTTAACTGGAAATCCCAAGTTCTCTTTCACGTAAAACGGTTTTAGCACGAGCTATTTCTCTGCGCACGTCACGGATCCGAGTCGGGTTATCAAGCTGACCTGTAGCCAATTGAAAACGGAGGTTAAAGAGTTCTTCTTTAAATCCGGCAATCTTTTGTTCGATCTCAGCAGTGGTCAAGTTGCGAAGTTCATTAGCTTTCATTTGCTTCACCACCCAATTCTTCACGTTTCACAAACTTTGTTTTGATCGGCAGTTTGTGGGCGGCAAGACGCATCGCTTCACGAGCGATTTCTTCCGATACACCAGCAAGTTCAAACAGGATTTTACCTGGTTTAACAACTGCGACCCATTTTTCTACGTTACCTTTACCGCTACCCATACGAACCTCGAGAGGCTTTTGAGTGATCGGTTTGTCAGGGAAAATTTTAATCCATACTTTACCGCCACGTTTGATGTAACGAGTCATCGCGATACGCGCTGCTTCGATCTGACGGTTAGTGATCCATGATGGTTCTGTAGCTTGCAGGCCGAATTCGCCGAAGTTCAGTTCAGTGCCGCCTTTAGCTTGACCTCTAAGACTACCGCGTTGTTGTTTGCGGTGTTTTACACGTTTTGGTACCAACATGATTAGTTGCCTCCTTCCTGAGCAGCTTGTTTCTTAGCCGTAGGAAGAACCTCTCCACGATAGATCCATACTTTTACGCCGATGCGGCCATAGGTTGTATGAGCTTCAGCCGTTCCATAGTCGATGTCGGCACGAAGCGTATGAAGTGGAACAGTTCCTTCACTGTAGCCTTCTGTACGAGCAATTTCAGCACCGCCAAGACGACCGCTGACTGCTGTTTTAATTCCTTTTGCACCAGAACGCATAGTTCTTTGAATCGCTTGTTTCAGAGCACGACGGAAAGAAACGCGACGTTCCAATTGTTGTGCAATGCTTTCAGCGACAAGAATCGCGTCAAGATCTGGAGTTTTGATTTCGGAAATGTTGATGTGAACTTTTTTGCCGCCAGCGATTTTAGTAATTTCATTGCGCAGGTTCTCAACTTCGGAACCGCCTTTACCAATTACCATACCTGGTTTAGCAGTGTGGATAGTTACGTTCACACGGTTAGCCGCTCTCTCGATTTCGATGCGAGATACAGCGGATTCTTTCAATTTATTTTTCAGGTGTTCACGGATTTTCACGTCTTCCAGAAGAAGATCGCCGAAGTCCTTCCCTGCGTACCATTTAGATTCCCAATCACGGATAATACCTACCCGCAATCCGACTGGATTTACCTTTTGGCCCACACGTTTTCCCTCCTTATTTTTCAGATACCACCAATGTGATGTGGCTGGTGCGTTTGTTGATGCGGCTTGCACGACCCATAGCCCGCGGACGGAAACGTTTCATCGTTGGTCCTTGGTTTACGTAAGCCTGCGTAATCACCAATTTATTAACGTCCATAGAATAGTTGTGCTCAGCGTTTGCGATAGCCGAGTTCAGCAACTTTTCTAAGATCGGAGAAGCTGCTTTAGGAGTATGGCGAAGGATTGCGATAGCCTCGCCCACTTTCTTACCGCGAATCAAGTCAACAACGAGTTGAGCTTTACGCGGAGCGATGCGGATCATATTAGCATGTGCTTTTGCTTCCAATTTCGTAACCTCCTCTCATAAAGAAGAACTTAAATTAACGTCTTGTTTTCTTGTCGTCGTCCGTATGTCCTTTGTACGTACGTGTTGGCGCGAATTCGCCAAGTTTATGTCCAACCATATCTTCCGTTACGTAAACCGGTACATGCTTGCGGCCGTCGTAAACGCCGAAAGTGTGTCCGATGAATTGCGGGAAAATCGTGGAGCGACGGGACCAAGTTTTGATGACTGCTTTCTTGCTGGAAGCTTCCATCTCTTCAACTTTCTTGAGCAGGTACCCATCGATGAAAGGTCCCTTTTTCAAACTGCGACTCATAGGTTAAATCCTCCCTTCGAAACAACTTCAGATGATGTCGAACCGTTCCCACCGCGAAGTTATGCGTAGAAACGCATTACTTCGTACGGCGGCGAACAATATATTTATCAGAAGCTTTTCCTTTTTTACGCGTTTTGTAACCAAGGGTTGGTTTGCCCCAAGGAGACAATGGAGATTTACGACCGATTGGAGCACGACCTTCACCACCACCGTGTGGGTGATCGTTAGGGTTCATTACAACACCGCGGACTTCAGGACGTTGTCCGAGCCAGCGGCTGCGTCCAGCTTTACCGATTTTAACGAGCTCGTGGTCTTCGTTACCTACGGAGCCGATAGTAGCGCGGCAAACTTTAAGAATTCTGCGAACCTCGCCGGAAGAAAGGCGAACGGTTACGTATTTTTCTTCTTTACCGAGCAATTGAGCTTCTGTCCCGGCAGCACGAACGAGTTGTCCGCCTTTACCTGGTTTCAGCTCGATGTTGTGGATAACTGTACCTACTGGAATGTTTTCCAAAGGCAGCGCGTTACCGATTTTGATGTCAGATCCAGGACCGGAAATGACTTGGTCGCCCACTTTCAAGCCTTTAGGAGCGAGGATGTAACGTTTTTCGCCGTCCACATAGTGGATCAATGCGATGTTGGAAGTACGGTTCGGATCGTATTCGATTGTAGCAACGCTACCTGGAATGCCGTCTTTGTTCCGTTTAAAGTCGATAATGCGGTATTTACGTTTGTGTCCGCCGCCATGGTGACGAACCGTAATTTTACCTTGGTTGTTGCGGCCAGCAGTTTTGCTCAGCGGCGCAAGCAAAGATTTCTCCGGTACATTTGTTGTAATTTCTTCAAATGTAGAGACGGACATAGCACGTCTTGCCGGGGACGTCGGTTTATACTTTTTGATTGGCACTGTGTTTCCCTCCTAACTTAAAGAAATGTTATACCGATTCAAAGAACTCAAGCGGTTTGCTGTCTGCAGTCAGGGTTACGAATGCTTTCTTCCACTCGGAAGTGTAACCAGAATGACGTCCATACCGTTTAGGCTTCGCAGGAACGCGCAAAGTGTTTACATTCTTAACTTTGACTTTGAAGATCGCTTCAACAGCTTGTTTGATTTCGGTTTTGTTGGCACGAATGTCAACTTCGAAAACGTATTTCAAGTCACCCATATATTCAGCAGTACGTTCTGTGATTACAGGACGTTTGATAATATCACGAGGATCTTTCATTACGCGAGCACCTCCTCTACCTTCTGAACTGCTTCTTTCGTAATGATCAGCTTGTCGTATGTCAGGACATCAAGAACATTGATGCCATCAGCTGCAACAAACTTAACCCCTGGAATGTTACGAGCGGAGAGCGCTACGTTATCGTCATAGCTAGGAGCTACAACCAAAGCTTTGCGGTCCACTTTCAGGTTGTTAAGAATCGCTGCGAACTCTTTCGTCTTAGGCGCGTTAAGCGTCAAGGCGTCAAGTACGATAATTTCGTTGTCGATCACTTTCGAAGAAAGCGCGGATTTGATAGCCAAACGACGAACTTTCTTAGGCAGTTTGAAAGAATAGCTGCGTGGAGTTGGGCCGAAGACCACACCACCACCTACCCATTGTGGGGCACGAATGGAACCTTGACGTGCGCGGCCAGTACCTTTTTGTTTCCAAGGTTTACGTCCGCCGCCGCGTACTTCAGAACGTCCTTTTACTTTGTGCGTGCCAAAACGAAGAGAAGCGCGTTGCATAACTACTGCATCGTGCAGAACATGTGTGTTCGGCTCGATACCGAATACAGCATCGTTCAATTCAACTTCGCCCACTTGGCTGCCACTTACATTATAAAGTGCTACTTTAGGCATTTTGTGTTCCTCCTTTCTTCAGTCGATTATTTCTTAACCGTTTCTTGAATTTTAACGAAACCGTTCTTAGGACCTGGAATGGATCCTTTTACAAGCAGAACGTTACGTTCTACATCAATTTTAACAACTTCAAGGTTTTGGATCGTTACTGTCTCGTGACCCATATGTCCTGGAAGGTGTTTGCCTTTAGGAACACGGTTCGCTTGGATAGAACCCATGGAACCTGGTCTGCGATGGTAACGGGAACCGTGAGCCATTGGTCCGCGGCTTTGTCCCCAACGTTTGATAACGCCGGCAAAACCTTTACCTTTAGAAATACCTGTTACGTCAACGAATTCGCCTTCTGCAAAGACATCAGCTTTAACCTCTTGGCCAACTTCATATCCTGCAAGATCAACACCGCGAATTTCACGAACGTAGCGCTTAGGTGTAGAGTTAGCCTTTTTGGTATGCCCTACTTCAGGTTTGTTTGCTCTTTTTTCTTTCTTATCGGAGAAGCCGAGCTGAACTGCTTCATAACCGTCGTTCTCAACATCTTTCTTTTGAAGAACTACGTTCGGACCTGCTTCGATTACCGTTACAGGAACCACGTTACCTTCTGCAGTAAACAACTGGGTCATTCCAAGTTTTTTACCTAAGATACCTTTCATGTTGACACCTCATTCCCTTTACTAATTGACTTACTTCAAAAATTACAATTTAATTTCGATATCCACACCCGACGGCAGATCCAAGCGCATCAAGGCATCCACAGTTTGTGGAGTCGGATTAACAATATCGATCAAACGTTTATGAGTACGTTGTTCGAATTGTTCCCGGGAATCCTTGTACTTGTGTACCGCACGGAGAATTGTAACAACTTGCTTCTCAGTTGGAAGCGGAATCGGCCCGGATACACCAGCACCGGAACGTTTTGCAGTTTCAACGATCTTCTCAGCGGATTGATCAAGAATTCTGTGGTCGTAAGCTTTCAAACGAATACGAATTTTTTGCTTTGCCATTTTAGTCCCTCCTTCTATCGCCCAATTTAGTATCGGACATACTCCGTGAAAATTTTCTGACCGCCGCCCCATGGCAAAGGGGCCGGGTGTGTCAGTAACCTCTCACATCATCGCAACGTCACAGAACAACATTCATTATTATATAGAAAAGTTAGGCCTTATGCAAGCTTATTTTAAAAAAAGCTGAATAATTATCGAAGCTAAATATTGCCGGTATTTCTGAACGAAATTAAGCTTCACAAACGCTTTATTTCCCGACCCTATATATAGTAAAAAGTCATTTATTCCAGCGTCCGGAATCTTGCTTCATCCATAAAAAATCCGGCGCCGCCAAAGCGACACCGGATTCTCTAACTTGCGTTCACAGCACATTGTTACTCTTCACAGCACATTGTTGCTTTATAAAAGATAAGGTTAATCAACCTTATTATTTGGAGATTGTAGCTACGGAACCCGCACCTACTGTACGTCCGCCTTCACGAATGGAGAACTTAGTTCCTTCTTCGATCGCGATTGGGGAGATCAGGGTTACAGTTACAGTGATGTTGTCACCAGGCATAACCATTTCAGTACCTTCTGGCAGGCTGATAACGCCAGTTACGTCAGTTGTACGGAAATAGAACTGTGGACGGTAGCCAGTGAAGAAAGGCTTATGACGGCCACCTTCTTCTTTAGTCAAAACGTATACTTGAGCTTCAAACTCAGTGTGCGGTTTAACGGAAGCTGGTTTAGCCAATACTTGACCACGTTCGATTTGGTTACGGTCAACACCACGAAGCAGTGCGCCGATGTTGTCGCCGGCTTGAGCGGAGTCCAGCAATTTGCGGAACATTTCCACGCCAGTTACAACGGATTTTTTAGTTTCTTCGTGGATACCCACGATTTCGATTTCGTCGCCGACTTTAACAGTACCGCGCTCTACACGACCTGTAGCAACTGTACCACGGCCAGTGATGGAGAATACGTCCTCGACAGGCATCAAGAACGGCTTGTCAACTTCACGTTCTGGCAATGGGATGTAAGTGTCGATAGTTTCGAACATTTCGACGATTTTTTGAGCCCATTCGCCGTCTGGGTTTTGCAGAGCTTCACGAGCGGAACCACGAGTGATTGGAGTATCGTCGCCTGGGAAGTCGTATTCGGACAACAGGTCACGTACTTCCATTTCAACCAGTTCCAAAAGCTCTTCGTCTTCTACCATGTCGCATTTGTTCAAGAATACAACGATGTAAGGAACGCCTACTTGGCGGGACAACAGGATGTGTTCGCGAGTTTGCGGCATTGGGCCGTCAGCTGCGGATACAACCAGGATCGCGCCGTCCATTTGGGCAGCGCCGGTGATCATGTTTTTAACATAGTCGGCGTGTCCTGGGCAGTCAACGTGTGCATAGTGACGAGCAGGAGTTTCATATTCTACGTGAGCTGTGGAGATTGTGATACCACGTTCGCGTTCTTCTGGAGCTTTGTCGATTTGGTCGAAAGCTACAGCTGCGCCACCGTATTTTTTGGACAATACAGTTGTGATAGCAGCAGTCAAAGTTGTTTTACCATGGTCGACGTGACCGATAGTACCGATATTAACGTGCGGTTTATTACGTTCGTATTTAGCCTTAGCCATTTTAAACAATTCCTCCTCAAATTTAAGGTTTGTTATGTTAGGTCAGAACGAAGGAGCCGCTATGGGCACTTCCGCTCCAACAGGTAAAACGATTATTCTCCGCCTTTGTTCTTGGAGATGATTTCTTCAGCGATGTTCTTAGGAACTTCTTCATAGTGGGAGAGTTCCATGGAGAATACGCCGCGTCCTTGAGTACCGGAACGGAGTGTTGTGGAGTAACCGAACATTTCAGAGAGAGGTACTTTTGCACGGATAATTTGAGTACCGCCACGAGTGTCCATACCTTCGATACGTCCACGACGGGAGTTCAGCATACCCATAACATCGCCCATGTACTCCTCAGGCACTGTTACTTCTACTTTCATGATTGGCTCAAGCAATACAGGCTTACATTTGTCCTTAGCCGCTTTAAGCGCCATGGAGCCTGCAATCTTAAACGCCATTTCACTGGAGTCGACATCATGGTAAGAACCGTCTACGATAGTGGCTTTAACGTCTACAACCGGGAAGCCGGCGAGCATACCATTTTTCATAGCTTCTTCAATACCTTGTTGCGCCGGTCCAATATACTCTCTTGGTACGGAACCACCAACGACTTTACTTTCGAATTGGCTGCCTGTTCCTGCTTCGAGAGGTTCGAATTCAACCCAAACGTGACCGTATTGACCACGACCACCGGACTGACGAACAAATTTACCTTCAACGCGCGCAGGCACTGTAATCGTTTCCCGGTAAGCAACCTGTGGTTTACCCACATTAGTTTCTACCTTGAACTCACGGCGCATACGGTCGATGATGATATCCAGGTGAAGCTCACCCATACCAGCCAGAATAGTTTGACCTGTTTCTTCGTCTGTATGAGCCCGGAGCGTAGGGTCTTCTTCTGTCAGTTTGCCGAGAGCAACGCCCATTTTATCTTGGTCAGCTTTGGTTTTAGGCTCAACTGCGATTTCGATAACCGGATCCGGGAAGTTCATGGATTCCAAGATTACCGGATTCTTCTCATCACAAAGTGTATCACCTGTACCTGTATCTTTCAAACCTACCGCTGCCGCGATGTCACCAGCGTATACTTCGCTGATTTCTTGACGGCTGTTAGCGTGCATCTGAAGGATACGGCCGATCCGTTCGCGTTTGCCTTTTGTAGCATTCAATACGTAAGAACCGGATTGCAAGATACCGGAATATACGCGGAAAAATGTCAACTTACCTACATAAGGGTCAGTCATGATTTTAAATGCCAAAGCCGAGAACGGCTCTTCGTCAGAAGAATGACGAATCGCTTCTGTACCGTCTTCAAGGTGACCCTTGATATCCGGAACGTCCACTGGAGCTGGCAAGTAATCGATAACAGCGTCCAGCATCAGCTGAACCCCTTTGTTGCGATAAGAGGAACCGCAGATGACTGGGAAGATTTTAACTTCAACAACACCTTTACGGAGTGCCGCTTTCAGTTCTTCGACTGTGATTTCCTCGCCCTCGAGGTATTTCATAGTCAATTCTTCATCCAGTTCAGCTACTTTCTCAACCAGTTCGTTACGAAGCTCTTCGACTTGGTCGAGGTATTGTTCCGGAATTTCTACTTCTTCGATATTTTGACCCAAATCGTCTTTATACATATACGCTTTTTGGCCAACAATATCGATGATGCCTACGAAGTCATTTTCTGCACCGATAGGCAGTTGGATTGCAACTGCATTCGCTTGCAGACGATCGCGCATGTCCTTAACTACGTTCAGGAAGTCGGCACCGATAATGTCCATTTTGTTGACATAAGCGATCCGTGGAACGCCATAACGGTCAGCCTGTCTCCATACTGTTTCAGACTGCGGCTCAACGCCTTCTTTAGCACTGAAAACGCCTACGGCCCCGTCCAATACACGGAGGGAACGTTCAACTTCTACAGTGAAGTCAACGTGTCCCGGAGTATCAATGATATTGACGCGGTGACCTTTCCATTGAGCCGTTGTAGCGGCGGAAGTAATTGTAATCCCGCGCTCCTGCTCTTGTTCCATCCAGTCCATTGTCGCAGCGCCTTCGTGAACTTCACCGATTTTGTGCGTACGGCCTGTGTAGAACAAAATACGTTCAGTGGTAGTGGTCTTACCGGCGTCAATATGCGCCATGATACCGATGTTACGTGTATTTTTCAAGGAGAACTCTCTTGCCATGAATGGGATCTCCCTTCAAAATTGAAGTATTGGTCTTACAAGCCGAATCCTACCAGCGGTAGTGAGCAAACGCTTTGTTCGCTTCAGCCATTTTGTGTGTGTCTTCGCGTTTCTTAACGGAAGCGCCGGTGTTGTTGGAAGCATCGATGATCTCAGCCGCCAAACGCTCTTCCATCGTTTTCTCACCGCGGTTGCGGGAGTAGTTTACAAGCCAACGTAATCCCAGGGATGTACGTCTTTCCGGTTTAACTTCGATCGGCACTTGGTAGTTTGCACCACCGACACGACGAGCTTTAACCTCCAGAACTGGCATGATATTCTTAAGCGCTGCTTCAAAGACTTCCATTGGATCGTTGCCAGTACGTTCTTGAATCAAGTTGAACGCATTGTACAAGATACTTTGAGCAACACCACGTTTACCGTCAAGCATGATGCGGTTGATCAGGCGTGTAACAAGTTTGCTGTTGTATACCGGATCCGGCAACACGTCTCTTTTTGTAACAGGACCTTTGCGTGGCATGGATATCCCCCTTTCGGAAAAATTTCTAAATCAAGTATGTTAAACTTAGGATTTTTTAGCTTTAGGACGTTTAGCGCCGTATTTGGAACGAGCCTGCATACGGTTGTTAACACCTGCAGTATCCAAAGCTCCGCGTACGATATGGTAACGTACACCCGGCAAGTCCTTAACCCGGCCACCACGGATCAGCACGACACTGTGCTCTTGCAGGTTATGACCGATACCTGGAATGTAAGCCGTCACCTCTACGCGGTTCGTCAAGCGAACACGGGCATATTTACGAAGTGCGGAGTTTGGTTTCTTAGGAGTCATAGTACCTACGCGTGTGCAAACCCCACGTTTTTGTGGAGCGCTCAGATCAGTAGCCTCACGTTTCAAAGCGTTAAAACCACGTTGCAAAGCAGGTGATTTGGACTTCTCAACTTTAGCTTGGCGTCCTTTACGGACTAATTGGTTAATAGTTGGCATGTTGTTGCCACCCCCTTCCTCGAATTTTAAAAGCTCTTTACAAACCTACTTTTTAAGCCCACAGAGCCAGGCGGTTCATAAAAGAACAAAGGAAAAGTTTTTACATCGAGGTTTCCCCTTCTGCAAAAACGTTTCAAGCCGTTATGGTCTTACAATCGCAGCCATTGCCGCACCAACTTCGATGCCGCATGCCTTGCCCAGATTTCTCATCGTATCGACATAAGTAATCTTCACGGATGATTCTTCGCAAAGCGCTACAATCTTTGAAGTAATTCGCGGATCTGCATCCTGCGCTACATATACTTCTTCAGCTAGTCCCAATTGAACCATTCGCATGGTCTGCTTGGTGCCGATTCTTACATGAGCCTCCTGTAGCCCGTTGTCATTCGACATGGTCAACCCTCCGAAGAAAGACAGGAATTCACGTACTCACGCACTTTGTTATATTATCACTACGGAATTTGAATGTCAAGAAAGAGTTCTAATATTTTTGCCGCAAAAAAAAACCGGCGCCGACAGCCGGCAGAAAACCGAATTACCGGTTTCCTGCCGCGTCCACACCGATATTTTTTACTGAAAAAGCTATACCTCCACCCGTATTAGTCTACGGATACAGGCTCCAAACCTTCAGCCGCTTCCTCATCAACCGGTCCGTCAAACTCCACATTGCGGTAACGGTTCATCCCCGTACCCGCTGGGATCAGCTTACCGATGATAACATTCTCCTTAAGACCGAGCAGTTTATCCACTTTACCTTTAATCGCTGCATCAGTCAGGACACGAGTGGTCTCCTGGAAGGATGCTGCAGACAAGAAGGAGTCAGTTTCGAGCGACGCTTTGGTGATACCGAGCAATACCGGTTTCGCAACAGCTGGCTCTTTGCCGGACAGGATCGCTTCTTTGTTCGCTACTTCATATTCATACAGGTCTACGAAAGATCCTGGCAGAAGTTGAGTGTCTCCGGCATCTACGATACGGATTTTGCGCAGCATCTGCTTGATCATGACTTCGACGTGTTTGTCGTTGATTTCTACGCCTTGGTTCCGGTATACGCGCTGAACTTCCTGAAGGATATAGTTCTGTACGCCGCGGATCCCTTTGATACGCAAAATTTCTTTAGGGTCGATGGAACCGTCGGTGAGCTCGTCGCCCGCTTCGATTTCCATGCCTTCGCTTACGCGGAGGCGCGATCCGTAAGTGACGGAGTAAACTTTCGTTTCCGCTTCGCCTTGTACCTCGATTTCACGGCGGTCTTTAGCTTCGCGGATTTCTTTGATTACGCCGTCAATTTCACTGATAGTTGCTTGACCTTTCGGGTTCCGGGCTTCGAAAAGCTCCTGGATACGCGGAAGACCTTGCGTGATATCGTCACCTGCAACACCGCCGGTGTGGAACGTACGCATAGTAAGCTGAGTTCCCGGTTCACCGATGGATTGAGCCGCGATGATACCAACCGCTTCGCCGATTTCAACGTGTTTGCCTGTCGCCAGGTTGCGTCCGTAACATTTCTTACATACGCCATGACGAGCGCGGCAGCTGAGCACAGAACGGATTTGAAGTTTCTCGATGCCTGCGTTCACGATCGCGTTTGCTTTATCCGTATCGATGAGCTCATCACGATGGATGATGATTTCACCGGTTTCCGGATGACGGATCGTTTCGAAGCAGTAGCGGCCTTCAATACGGTCGAAGAGATCTTCGATGATTTCCTTACCGTCCTGGATCCGTGATACCACGATACCTTTATCGGTTCCGCAATCTTCTTCGCGAACGATAACATCCTGAGCCACGTCTACCAGACGACGAGTCAGGTAACCGGAATCCGCGGTACGAAGCGCGGTATCCGCCAAACCTTTACGTGCACCGTGCGTCGAGATAAAGTACTCGAGGACGGTCAGGCCTTCGCGGAAGTTCGCTTTGATCGGCAGTTCATAAATCCGGCCGGATGGCGTTGCCATCAGACCCCGCATGCCGCCAAGCTGGGTGATCTGCGATTTGTTACCCCGCGCTTTGGAATCCACCATGAGCATGATGGAGTTGAAGCGATCCATCGATTTCATGAGGACGTCGGTCAGCTGGTCTTTCGCTTTGGACCAGATGTCGATAACCCGGTCATACCGTTCTTCATCTGTAATCAGACCACGACGGTATTGGTTCGTAACAACCCGGACTTTTTCATCCGAATCGGACATGATTTGCTTCTTCTCTTCCGGAACCACAACGTCGGATACGGCGATGCTGACACCGGCGCGTGTGGAATAAGTGAAGCCGAGTTGTTTGATTTTATCAAGAATCACGGACGTTTCCGTCGTGTGATAAGTTTCGAAGCAGCGGGCAATGATCGAGCCCAAGTATTCTTTACCTACCGCACTTGCGATTGGAGAAGCATCAAGCAGCGCTTTGACGTCGGCGCCTTTTTCATAAATGAAGTATTTCTCAGGAGTACCGTTGAAAAGGTTATCCCGGGTTGCTTCGTTGATGTAAGGGAACGTCTCTGGGAAAATTTCGTTAAAGATAATTTTACCCACGGTTGTGATGAGCAAGGCATCCTGCTGCTTCTCGTTAAAGATCACCTTGTTCAGCGCTTTAACCGGGATCGCCACACGGGCATGCAGGGAAGCCGCACCGCGCTGGTAAGCCGAAACAGCCTCGTTGACGTTACCCAAGATCATGCCGGAACCTTGGGCATCCTTATTATCCATAGTCAGATAGAAGGAACCGAGGACCATATCCTGGGACGGAGTAACAACCGGTTTACCGTCTTTAGGGTTCAAAATGTTGCCGGAAGCCAGCATCAAAATGCGTGCTTCTGCTTGAGCTTCGGCAGACAAAGGTACGTGCACAGCCATTTGGTCACCGTCGAAGTCGGCGTTATAAGCCGTACATACGAGCGGGTGAAGACGGATGGCGCGGCCTTCAACCAGAATCGGTTCGAACGCCTGGATACCGAGACGGTGAAGCGTAGGGGCACGGTTCAGCAGAACCGGGTGCTCCTTGATCACTTCTTCAAGGACATCCCAAACTTCAGGGCTTACGCGTTCTACTTTGCGTTTTGCGCTCTTAATGTTGTGGGCGAGTCCTTTATTGACAAGCTCCTTCATGACAAACGGCTTGAACAGCTCCAAGGCCATTTCTTTAGGGAGACCACATTGGTACATTTTCAGGTAAGGCCCTACGACGATAACGGAACGACCGGAGTAGTCAACCCGTTTACCAAGCAGGTTCTGACGGAAACGCCCTTGTTTACCTTTCAGCATATGGCTGAGGGATTTCAAAGGACGGTTGCCCGGGCCCGTTACCGGACGTCCGCGGCGGCCGTTGTCGATCAAGGCGTCAACCGCTTCTTGGAGCATCCGTTTTTCGTTCTGGACAATGATGTCCGGAGCGCCGAGGTCAAGAAGGCGTTTCAAACGGTTGTTCCGGTTGATTACGCGGCGGTACAGGTCGTTCAGGTCAGACGTTGCAAAACGTCCGCCATCCAGCTGAACCATCGGACGCAGTTCCGGAGGGATGACCGGAAGCACGTCGAGAATCATCCACTCCGGCTGGTTGCCGGAGCTCTTGAACGCTTCAATTACTTCGAGACGTTTAATCGCCCGGTTGCGGCGTTGTCCTTGAGCCGTACGGAGTTCCTCTTTCAGGAAATCCAGCTCTTTATCGACATCCAGGTCCTGCAGCAATTTCTTAACCGCTTCAGCGCCCATGCCCGCTTGGAAACCGTAGCCGTATTTCTCACGGTAGCTGCGGTATTCTTTTTCGGACAAAAGCTGTTTCTTCTCAAGCGGCGTATCACCAGGATCTGTAACTACATAAGATGCAAAATAAATGATCTCTTCCAGCGATCTTGGGGACATATCCAAAGCCAGACCCATACGGCTAGGAATCCCTTTGAAATACCAGATATGAGATACGGGAGCTGCCAATTCGATGTGGCCCATACGTTCACGGCGCACTTTCGCACGCGTAACTTCTACACCACAGCGGTCGCAGACAACGCCTTTGTAACGGACGCGTTTATATTTACCGCAATGACATTCCCAGTCTTTCGTAGGGCCGAAAATCTTTTCACAGAACAGCCCTTCTTTTTCCGGTTTAAGTGTACGATAGTTAATCGTTTCCGGTTTCTTAACTTCTCCGCGGGACCAAGAACGAATTTTTTCTGGGGAAGCAAGCCCAATTTTCATAAACTCGAAGTTGTTGACGTCCAACAAGGAGCATCCCTCCTTAACCAAGTCCTGATTTATACTCTATTCTACGCCGACTTCCGATCCTTCCAGATTCAAGCTCAGCTTATCGCCGGCTGCATCCTCTTCGTCATCCAGCTCTTTCATTTCGATCTCTTCTTCGTTTTCGCTCAGGATCTTAACGTCCATGCCCAAGCTTTGAAGCTCTTTGATCAAAACTTTGAAGGATTCCGGCACGCCTGGTTCCGGTACGTTTTCACCTTTGACGATGGACTCGTAAGTTTTCACCCGGCCGACCACGTCATCGGATTTAACGGTCAAGATTTCTTGCAGGGTATAAGCGGCGCCATAAGCTTCCAGCGCCCAAACTTCCATCTCACCGAAACGCTGTCCGCCGAATTGGGCTTTACCACCCAGAGGCTGCTGCGTAACGAGAGAGTAAGGACCAGTAGAACGAGCATGGATTTTATCATCGACCATGTGCGCCAGTTTGATCATGTGCATGACACCGACGGTAACTTCACGTTCAAACGGTTCGCCTGTACGGCCATCGTACAGCATCGTTTTACCGTTGCGCTGCATACCGGCTTCTTCCATCGTATCGAATACGTCGTATTCGTTCGCGCCGTCAAATACCGGCGTCGCCACGTGGATGCCGAGCTTCATAGCAGCCATACCGAGGTGAATTTCCAGCACCTGACCGATGTTCATCCGAGATGGTACGCCCAGCGGGTTGAGGACAACCTGTACCGGCGTTCCGTCCGGCATAAACGGCATATCTTCTTCCGGCAAAATACGGGCAACGACACCTTTGTTACCGTGACGTCCGGCCATTTTATCGCCTTCGGAGATTTTACGTTTTTGTGCGATATAAACGCGAACCAATTGGTTTACGCCAGGAGGCAGCTCGTCGCCGTTCTCACGAGTAAATACTTTAACGTCAACGACGATCCCGTCCGTACCGTGAGGCACACGCAGGGAAGTATCGCGAACTTCGCGGGCTTTTTCACCGAAAATGGCATGCAGCAAACGTTCTTCAGCAGTCAACTCGGTAACGCCTTTAGGAGTTACTTTACCGACCAAAATATCGCCAGCGGCAATTTCGGCACCGATGCGGATAATACCGCGTTCGTCGAGGTTGCGGAGCGCTTCTTCGCCGACGTTCGGGATATCACGCGTAATTTCTTCCGGTCCAAGCTTCGTATCGCGAGCTTCGGATTCATATTCTTCAATATGAATGGAAGTGTACACGTCTTCTTTGACCAGTTTTTCACTCAGCAGGATCGCATCCTCGTAGTTGTAACCTTCCCAAGTCATGAAGGCAACGACTACGTTGCGGCCGAGTGCCAATTCGCCCATTTCCGTGGACGGACCGTCAGCAAGGATGTCTCCTTTTTTGACAATGTCGCCACGTCTTACGATTGGACGCTGGTTGATGCATGTCCCGTGGTTCGAACGCTTAAATTTGTGTAATTTATGTTTAATGATGTCTCCCTTAACTTCCTTGCCGTCCACAATTTCAGTACGGCGCAGCCAAATTTCATCAGCTGTGGAGCGTTCGATAACACCATCATATTTCGTAACGATACATACCCCGGAATCTTTAGCAGCTTTATGTTCCATACCTGTACCTACCAGCGGAGCTTTAGGAATAAGGAGAGGAACGGCCTGCCGCTGCATGTTGGATCCCATGAGCGCGCGGTTGGAGTCGTCATTTTCCAAGAACGGAATGAGCGCCGTCGCTACGGATACAACCTGTTTAGGAGAGATATCCATGTAGTCGACCCGGTCGCTAGGCATCGTCAAAATGTTGTCGGACTGTTTGTTATAACGAACGATAACCATATCGTCCTTAAACTTACCTTCTTCGGTAAGCTCAACGTTCGCCTGGGCGATAACATAGTTATCTTCCTCATCAGCCGTCAGGTAAGCGATCTGTTCGGTTACTTGACCCGACTTCGGATCCACCCAACGGTATGGAGCTTCGATAAAGCCATATTCGTTGATGCGGGCAAAAGTGGACAAGGAGTTGATCAAACCGATGTTCGGACCTTCCGGCGTCTCGATAGGACACATACGGCCATAGTGAGAATGGTGAACGTCTCGAACTTCCATGCCCGCGCGTTCCCGAGTCAGACCACCAGGTCCGAGTGCGGAAAGACGGCGTTTATGAGTAAGTTCTGCCAGCGGATTTGTTTGGTCCATGAACTGGGACAGCTGCGAGCTGCCGAAGAATTCTTTAATGGACGCAATCACCGGACGAATGTTGATCAGAGCTTGTGGCGTAATGACGTTAGCATCTTGAATGGACATTCTTTCGCGAACCACACGTTCCATACGGGACAAACCGATACGGAACTGATTCTGCAAAAGCTCACCTACAGAACGCAAACGACGGTTGCCCAAATGGTCAATATCGTCGGTACTGCCGATGCCGTGCAGCAGGTTAATGAAATAGCTGATCGAGGAAATAATATCAGCAGGTGTAATGTGCTTAACGGATTTATCAATATTCCGGTTCGCAATCACTTTAACTACCTTGCCGTCCTCGATAGGCGAGAAGATATCAATCGTTTGCAGCGGAACATCTTCCGCACCAAGCACGCCGTTAGCCAAGTGGTAATCCTTGAAGCTCACACCTTGCTCAAGCAGCGGGAGGATTTCATCCAGCAGGCGGCGATCGACCAATTGACCCGCTTCAGCGATAATTTCGCCTGTAGTCGTATCAATCAGGGATTCAGCCAGACGTTGGTTGAACAAACGATCTTTAATATGAAGCTTCTTATTGATTTTGTAGCGACCTACGTTCGCAAGGTCGTAACGTTTTGGATCAAAGAAACGGGCAACGAGCAAGCTTTTCGCGTTTTCAAGCGTTGGCGGCTCGCCCGGACGAAGGCGCTCGTAAATTTCAATCAGCGCTTTTTCCGTGGAATCCGTGTTGTCTTTATCCAGGGTATTGCGGATATATTCATCGTTACCGAGCAAATCCAAAATTTCAGCATCCGTGCCAAAACCAAGAGCACGCAGCAATACCGTTACCGGTATTTTACGTGTACGGTCGATCCGGACATAAATAATGTCCTTGGCGTCCGTTTCAAGCTCCAGCCATGCGCCGCGATTCGGAATCACTGTAGCGGTGTACGTCTTTTTGCCGTTTTTATCGACTTTCGTACTGAAATAGACGCTTGGGGAGCGTACCAACTGGCTGACAATAACCCGTTCTGCACCATTGATAACGAATGTACCGGTTTCTGTCATCAACGGGAAATCCCCCATGAACACTTCCTGTTCCTTGACTTCGCCGGTTTCCTTATTAATGAGCCGAACTTTTACTCTAAGCGGCGCTGCATACGTAACGTCGCGTTCTTTCGCGTCGTCTACTGTATACTTCGGTTCGCCTAGGCTGTAATCGATAAATTCCAAGACCAGGTTGCCCGTGAAATCCTGAATCGGCGAGATGTCCTGGAACATTTCCCGCAAACCTTCCTCCAAAAACCACTCATATGATTTCTGTTGGATTTCAATCAGGTTCGGAATTTCGAGAACCTCGTTAATCCTTGCATAACTCCGCCGAGTGCGTCGACCATATTGAACAAGATGTCCTGCCAACTTAAACTCACCCCTCATGTCTACTCACTTTAAAAATACATTGCGAACCCGTGTTTGTACGCTTATAATAAAACCCATGAACGGATTCTACAAACAAGCAAAAACGGCTTTACGACCTGTAATTTAGGCCGACACCCGTTTTAACAACCGAAAGAGATGCAGCTCCATTCTCCCGGCAAAGAAAAAGCCCCTACCCGATACTTCGAAGAAAGAGCATATTGAATTCCGCGTCATCCTTGACGGAATCCCCCATATTCAATAGATTTGCCCAAAATGTACATATTATACGTAAACAAGCACCGAACTATACGCTGCCGTTCAAAAATATGCTTGACATCTTCACAAACTAAAGACATAGAGGGCATCCTAATGCTGACATTTTATAATAATATCATGCGCCCACTTACAAGTCAATAGCCCTTTGAGAAAAAAAGTCAAGGTTATACCTTCTTATTTGACAGCTTTGAAAATTCGGTACCCTTTGTCTTTCGTAACTTCCTCTACGGAACTAAAGAGTTGTTCCAGCTTCTCCTTGGCCGACGGTGCTCCCTGCTTCTTTTGAATGACGATCCAAAGCGATCCTCCAGGCTTCAACCGATTATACGCACCTTCAAAGATCGCATGTACAACAGCTTTTCCGGCACGGATCGGTGGATTGGTCAAAATCGTATCAAAAACCTCTGCTTCAGGAACATTGGAATAAATATCGCTTTGAAGCACCGTTACATTAGAGATCCCGTTGACCTTTGCATTTTCGGCAGCCAGCCCGACAGCCCGCTCGTTTACATCGATCATGGCCACATGCCCGTTCACCGCCAAGACAGCAGCCGTCAAACCGATCGGCCCATAACCGCACCCAACATCCAGCACACAATCCTCGCTTCCGATTTCCATAGCTTCGATCAGCACTTTACTGCCGTAATCAACGCCTTGCTTGGAAAAAACGCCTGCGTCACTCGCAAAGCGGAACTTACGCCCTCGAAGAACCGTTTCCAGGGTGCGCTTATCATGCGCCGTTTCAGGTTTGCTGGAATAATAATGATCCGTCATCGATAAACCTCCGGCAAAGCACGGACTTATCCATACTTTATTAGGATTATAAAAACAAACCCCTTGAAAGACTCAAGGGGTTTGTCTTATAAAAGGAAGAAATTATTTAACTTCTACAGTTGCGCCTGCTTCTTCCAATTTAGCTTTAGTAGCTTCAGCTTCTTCTTTAGCTACTTTTTCTTTCAATGGTTTTGGAGCGTTGTCTACCAGGTCTTTTGCTTCTTTCAGACCCAGGCCAGTGATTTCGCGAACGACTTTGATAACGTTGATTTTGGAAGCACCAGCGTTAGTCAAGATTACGTCGAACTCAGTTTGCTCAGCAGCTTCAGCTGCGCCGCCGCCACCTGCTACTACAACTGGAGCTGCGGCAGTTACGCCGAATTCTTCTTCGATTGCTTTAACCAATTCGTTCAGTTCAAGAACAGTCATACCTTTAATTTCTTCCAAAATTGTTTCTTTGCTCATGAGTTAAACCTCCAATATATTAGTTGATTTGATTTGTTGTTACGCTACGAACATTGGAACAAGACGCTTACGCGCTTGCTTCGCCTTCGCCTTTGTCTGCAACGGCTTTGACTGCCAGCGCAAAGTTGCGAACTGGAGCTTGAAGCACGCTGAGGAGCATGGAAAGGAGACCTTCGCGGGAAGGAAGATCAGCCAGCGCTTTAATTTGGTCAACGCCAACTACACGGCCTTCAACAACGCCACCTTTAATTTTCAATGCTTCATTTTTCTTAGCGAAATCACTAAGAATTTTTGCTGGCGCTACAGCATCTTCAGCACCGAAAGCAATTGCAGTAGGTCCTGTCAGAACTTCATCAAGTTCACTCAGTTCCGCTGCTGCAGTCGCGCGACGTACGAGTGTGTTTTTCAAAACTTGAAATTCAACACCCGCTTCGCGAAGCTGCTTGCGCAGTTCCGTAACTTGGGAAACATTAAGACCACGATAGTCGGCAACAACCGTAGTTGTGCTAGCTTTCAGCTTGGAAGCTACCAGCTCAACCGCCGCCTGTTTGGACTCGATTACTTTTGCGTTTGCCAAATTGTACACCTCCTATAAAGATTACTTAATCCGTAAGACTTTGCTTCTTCAGAAGCCCCGGGATATGAAAAAGACCTTCGCAGTAGAACTACGAAGGTCTGATGATTCATCCTTTGCAAAGCAAATTCCGAACTTATATCACAACACCTCGGTAGGAAATTAAGCCTTTCAGCACCTACTGTCTACGGTAAGCATATTCGATTTGATTGAAATCAATGCAACCATTACAGTATATAAGGAATACTCCGCAGAGTCAACCTTTATTCCTAAGCCTAAGCCTGGAAATATTATCTGTAAACGGCAGTAGCAACACGGACGCTTGGTCCCATCGTCGAAGATACGGCGATGTTCTTCAAGTAAACGCCTTTAGCTGCTGCAGGTTTCGCACGGTTCAATGCGTCAACCAGAGCTTTCAAGTTGTCGTTCAGCTGTTCAGCGCTGAAAGAAACTTTACCGATTGGAGCGTGGATTTGACCCGCTTTGTCCAGACGGTACTCGATTTTACCTGCTTTGATTTCTTGAACGGCTTTCGTTACGTCAAACGTAACTGTGCCGGCTTTAGGGTTAGGCATAAGGCCTTTACCGCCGAGAAGACGGCCCAATTTACCAACTTCGCTCATCATGTCCGGTGTAGCTACGCAGACATCGAACTCGAACCAGCCTTGTTGGATTTTGTTGATCATGTCTTGATCGCCTACGAAGTCAGCGCCAGCAGCTTCCGCTTCCTTTGCTTTCTCGCCTTTAGCGAATACCAGAACGCGTTGTGTTTTACCCGTACCATGAGGCAGGACAACGACACCACGAACGGCTTGGTCTTGTTTACGAGGGTCAACGCCCAGACGTACTGCAGCTTCAACAGTTTCGTCGAACTTCGCAGTAGCTGCCTTCTTCACAAGCTCAACAGCTTCAGAAGGCTCATAAGTTGCTTCGCTGTCGATCAGCTTAGCAGCTTCCAGGTATTTTTTACCGTGTTTAGCCATGAAATTTTCCTCCTTGTGTGGTATTAGCGGAAATTCCTCCCACTATCTTTAATTCATTTAGTTCTCCGAAGGCTAACAAATGAATTAAAGGCAACTTCTGTTGCAAACAGCAACTTTCGTTGCAAGCCCAAGATTAGTCTTGGATTGTGATACCCATACTGCGGGCAGTACCTTCAACCATACGCATAGCTGCTTCAACGGAAGCTGCGTTCAGGTCAGGCATTTTTTGTTCTGCAATTTGACGAACAGTATCACGTTTAACCGTTGCTACTTTCTTCTTGTTAGGTTCGCCGGAACCTTTCTCGATTTTAGCAGCTACGCGAAGCAATACTGCAGCCGGTGGAGTTTTCGTAATGAATGTGAAAGAACGGTCTTCAAATACGGAAATTTCAACCGGGATAATCAAACCAGCCTGGTCAGCTGTACGAGCGTTAAACTCCTTACAGAAAGCCATGATGTTAACACCTGCTTGACCGAGAGCCGGACCTACTGGAGGAGCTGGATTCGCTTTACCCGCAGGAATTTGCAGTTTTACAACTTTAATTACCTTTTTAGCCATGTAAGACACCTCCTTGACCTAGTAATGCAGAGTCAAAAAATCAGTCCCTGCATAAAAACATGATGCTAAAGCTTCTCGACTTGAGTGTAGTCCAGTTCAAGCGGGGTTTCCCGGCCAAACATGTTGACGTGAACTTTGACCTTGCTCTTATCGGCAAGCACTTCTTCAACAGAGCCGACGAAATTGGCAAATGGACCCACTTTAATCCGTACGGATTCTTTGATCTCAAACTCAATAGTCGGTTTAGGCTCTTGAAGGCCCATATGATGAAGAATTTGTTCCACTTCCTCAGGAAGGAGCGGAGTCGGTTTGGAGCCGGAACCTGTAGAACCGACAAAGCCGGTCACACCAGGCGTATTGCGGACAACGTACCAGGAATCGTCAGTTTGGATCATTTCGACCAAGACATAACCAGGGTAAACTTTGCGCATGACAGTCTTCTTCTTACCGTCTTTGTTTACCACTTCTTCTTCCATAGGAACAAGAACCCGGAAAATCTTGTCTTCCATACCCATCGACTCGACGCGTTTCTCCAAATTGGCTTTGACCTTATTCTCATACCCGGAATAGGTATGAACTACGTACCATCTTTTTTCCATATCAAGCCACCTAAGGACCCTTCTTAAATTATCGCTTCGATCACAGCGGAGATACCGATGTCAATAACCCAAAAGTAAACGGCGACAACTACAATTGTACCCAGCACAATCAGCGTGTAATTCGTCAACTCTTTACGATTGGGCCAGCGAACCTTTTTAAGTTCAGCCCAGCTTTCGGAGAAAAAAGAAAACATCGACTTGAAACTGCGTTTCATGCGCGACTACACCTCCACAGACTATCTGGTTTCGCGATGAGGAGTTTGCTCGTTACAGAACTTGCAAAATTTCTTCATCTCCATGCGGTCGGGGTGGTTACGCTTGTTCTTTGTTGTCGTGTAGTTTCTTTGTTTGCAATTCGTACAAGCCAACGTAATAATTACCCGCATGATGTGCACCTCCCGAAGACATCTTAATCAAGTTAGAAGTCTCTTAATATCCGGACTAACCGGCAAAAGCAGGTCTTCATTCAGCGCGGTATGGATAAGAAAATAGGGAACTTGCAGCTATACTTTCTTATCCATGCCAAATAAGCATGAATTTAGGCCTACTCGAAACACTTTATCATATTTCCAACATCCGTGTCAACGCAAGAATAAGTTCCTTGACCCTCTACGCAGCCTGCGCGGAGGCCGTTTTCCAATGTTCTCCTGAACTGTTTGACGCACCATTTCCCAAGTATAATCACTTAAGCCCCTTGTTAAACCTGAACGGCGAAGAATAATCGGCTGCTGAACAAAAATTCAATTACGGCCAGCGTCAATTAAGCCTCTTCCCGCTCCTCCGACTGAAGGTGCAAAAAAAACACCCCTCAAAGCTGGGGTGTCTGGAACATAATTAAAGCTTGCTTGAACGGTTTTAACTGCCTCAACCGATTTAACTGCCCTGCGAGAAACAATCCATCATGACTTTCATACTAAAAAAGACCCGGTGCCGAGTCCTTTCCTAAAAAGGCTTGCAGATTCACGTCATGCAAATTCGCTTGCCATAATCAACGTTATTGAGTTACGAAGTTAATAATTCCAGGTATTGATTGACAGCTATTGATTTACTGATATTAATTTACTGATATTAATTTACAAACCGTCACGCACTTCAAGGTAACGTTCCAGCTTGCGCTTAACACGCTGCAGCGCATTGTCAATCGACTTCACATGCCGCTTTAAATCTACGGAAATTTCCTGATAGGAACGACCGTCCAGATAAAGCATGAGCACTTTGCGTTCAAGATCGCTTAAAATCTCGGACATTTTGTCCTCGAGGCCGGTAAACTCCTCTTGGTTGATGATCAGCTCTTCCGGATCGCATACCTGTGAGCCGCAAATGACGTCCAGCAGCGTGCGATCGGAATCTTCATCATAAATAGGCTTGTCCAGGGAGACATAAGAATTCAGCGGAATATGCTTCTGCCTCGTTGCCGTCTTGATTGCGGTAATGATTTGTCTCGTGATGCACAGCTCGGCAAACGCTTTAAAGGAGGAAAGCTTATCCCCTTTGTAGTCCCGAATAGACTTATAGAGACCGATCATGCCTTCTTGAATAATGTCTTCCCGATCCGCTCCGATCAAGAAATAGGATCTTGCTTTGGCGCGGACGAAACTCCGATATTTATGAATCAGATACTCCAAGGCTTCGCTGTCCCCACTGCGGACAGATTCTACGATATCTTCATCACTCAGAATTTCATAATCTGATGTTATGAATAAGTTGAGGTCGACACTCAATACAATCCCTCCGGCCGCAACGCACGGTGCTCCGTCACTCTAGTCAAGTATACGATCAGTATATAGGAGAGCATACACAGCGTCAACCACAAAAGTCCTAAATTATGTCAGGTCGAAGTTTGTCAAGAGCATCTGGGAGCAGTACTTAGAGTCACGAAAATCATTGCCTTCGCAGGCGTTCCAGCTCCATCAGCAGTTCCGGAGAAAGCTTGCCCGCCACCGTATTTCTGGAAGAAGTTCGACCCTCCTCGACAATCCTTTCCTTCAGTTCACGCTCGTTCTGTTCGAGCATCGTCAGCAGTTCCCGAGCCGAAAGGCGCAGGGCCCCCTGTCCGAAGATCACGTGCTGCTCGATCATATCGCTTGTTGCGACATAGATCCGGCGCAGCCGGTTGCTCAGTTCACGCACGAGGCGTTCGATGCATTCGTCGGCGGTTTCTTTTTCCTTCGTGAAATAGATTTGCACATTCCGCTGTTTAAAAGCTTTACCTAAACCAGGCACCTGGTAGGCATCAAACACGGCGATCACCTTCCAGCCGGAAAAAGCCTGAAAATCGGCCAGCCGCTCGAGCAGCCGGTCCCGCGCTTCCTGCATGCCGATTTTGGCCAGCTCCGCCAGCTCGGGCCAGCCGCCAATCATGTTGTAGCCGTCCACGAGGAGCACATTTTGCACCTCTGCCATGGACTCTAGCCTTGAGCGCGCCGGCGCAGCACTTCATACATGACGACTCCGGCAGCCACGGACGCATTCAGGGAGTTTAGTTTGCCGGCCATCGGGAGCTTGACGAGAACGTCGCATTTTTCCTTGATCAGTCTGCCCATGCCTTTGTTTTCGTTTCCGATCACCACCGCTACGGGACCTGTAAAAATATTAGTGTCATAGATTTCTTCGCGCGCTTCCACGTCCGTGCCAACTACCCAGACGCCGGCTTCCTTCAACTGGTCGATGGTTTGGGCCAGATTCGTGACCCGGGCTACAGGCACATATTCAACGGCACCCGCCGAGGTTTTGGACACGGTAGCCGTGATGGAAGCCGAACGACGCTTTGGCAAAATAACCCCGTGAACCCCTGTACATTCGGCCGTACGCAAAATGGAGCCGAGATTATGCGGGTCTTCGATTTCATCCAAAATAAGCAGAAAAGGGGGACGCCCTGATTCGCTCGCCGCTTCCAGCAGATCTTCCACTTCGGCATAAGCATATGGCGCTACCTGCGCAACTACGCCCTGGTGCTGCAAGTCGGGAACCATTTGATCCAGCTTGCGTTTATCGACCGTTTGCGTAATAATGCCGAGTTTCCGCGCTTCGGCGATAATTGGCGCGGTCAGATGTTTCTGAGCACCCTCCGCAATCCAAATTTTATTGATTGTCCGGCCGGCCCGCAAAGCCTCAAGCAGCGAGTGCTTGCCGCCGATCCATTCCTGTTGTTCTTGTTCCATTCCTTTTCCTCCCTACATATTCCCTGAAAAAACACTATCTAAAGCTGATCCCGCAAAAAAGAGCGGATTCCGTCCTTACTTGTCCGTTTCCAGCAGCTTCATCCCCTGGTCGACCAGCTGCTGCAGCCGTTCATGCCGGCCGCTGTAGTACAAAAAGCCGACCAGGGCTTCCAGGGCGGTCGCATGACGGTAATCGATGACGTCTGCATTTTTCGGCACGCTGCCCGACTTGGCATTGCGCCCCTGCCGGACGACGTCCTGCTCCTCCTCCGTCAGCTGCGGATCAATCAGCGCGAGCAGCCTGGCCTGCGATTTCGCCGAGACGAACCGGGTCGCCTGCACGTGAAGATGGTGCGGCTTCAGCTTCGGCCGCGAAATCAGATATTGCCGCACTGCCACCTCAAAAACAGCGTCGCCGATATAGGCCAGCACCAGCGGGGGAAGCAGCTTTACGGGCTTGGATGCCGGATAAGGGAACCAGAGCGGCGAAAGGCCGCCGCCCCCTTCAGAAGTCAAACCGTCTTGCGGAGTCAGATCGTCTTGGCTCATTTCCGGCGCCACCGGATACCCTGCGTCGTATCCTCCAAAATGATGCCCTGCGCATCCAGCTGGTCGCGGATTTCATCCGCTCTCGCCCAGTTTTTCGCTTTGCGGGCTTCCGTCCGTTCCACGATAAGGCGTTCGATTTCTTCACTCGGCAGCTCGGCTGCTTCTTCCTCATAAACCCGCAGCACGCTGTTCATTTCGTCAAACGCCGCCAAAGCGGCCAGCAGATCTGCCGGTCTGCAGTGAGCCTTCTGCAGCAGCAGATTGGCTTCGCTGACCCAGTCAAATACGGCGGTAATGGCATCCGGCGTATTGAAGTCATCCTGCATTTTCTCATGGAACTGCTCCAGGATGGCCTCCAGCTTCTCTTTGAACTCAGGCGTCGCTTCTTCCGGGCTGCCCTCTTGACCGTTCAGGCGGTGCTTCACGTTGCCGACTGCGATGGCAATCCGCTCTACGCTGCGCTGAGCCTGCTCCATCACTTCATCCGTATAATTCAGCGGATTGCGGTAATGGCCGGACAACATGAAATAACGAATCGCCGTACGTTTATAGTTTTGGCGAAGATCTTTAACCAATACCCCGTTACCGAGGGATTTGGACATTTTTTCCCCGCCGATGTTGATATATCCGTTGTGCATCCAGTAGTTCGCCAGCGGTTTGCCGGTTAAAGCTTCCGACTGGGCGCATTCGCATTCATGGTGCGGAAATTGAAGGTCCTGGCCGCCGCCATGGATGTCGAGCGTGTCTCCAAGCAGGCTGCGGGCCATGGCCGAGCATTCGATATGCCAGCCCGGACGGCCTTCGCCCCATGGACTGGCCCAGGAAATTTCGCCGGGCTTGGCGGCTTTCCAAAGGACGAAGTCCTCCGGATTTTCCTTGCGCGTGTCTACGTCGATCCGGATGCCGAACTGCAGCTCCCCGATGTTTTGTCCCGACAGCTTGCCGTAATCCTCAAATTTAGCCGTCCGGTAGAACACGTCCCCGCCGTTTTCGTAGGCGTAGCCTTTTTGCTCCAATTCGGAGATAAAGTCGATGATCAGGCCCATATTCTCCGTCACCCGCGGATTCGCGGTCGCCCGCGGAATGCCGAGACCGTCGAGGTCCTCGTAATAAGCCTGGATAAACATGTCAGCCACTTCGGGAACCGTTTTATTCATCTCTTTGGCTACACGGATCAGCTTATCGTCTACGTCGGTGAAGTTCACCACATAGTTGACGTCATAGGAACGATTCTCCAAATAGCTGCGAACCACGTCGAAAAAGATCATCGGACGGGCGTTGCCGATATGGATATACCCGTAAACGGTCGGTCCGCAAACGTACATGGACACTTTCCCTTCCGTTTGAGGGGTGAAGATTTCTTTTGTTCTGGTCATCGTATTATAAATTTGAAGAGCCATAAAAGCATCAATCCTTTCGCGCAGCATCCAAAAGAGGGATAACTGCATCCCTAAGTCAAGATTTGTTCCCCATTGTATCCTTAAACCGTCAAAGTCATTCCGATTGCCCGGAAACTCCCTGCCCCTGAGGCTAAGGCTCCTTTACCGCTTCCGGTTGCCGTTCCCCGAGCCGGCCCCGCATTTCCCGCACCTCTTCCCGCAGCCTTTCGATTTCGCTGTTCATGCTCTGGAGCGCGTCGATGATCGGATCCGGCAGTTCATGATTGAGCCGGTCCGTCCGTTTGCCGCCCTGTTTGACAACCTTGCCCGGAATGCCTACAACCGTCGTATTCGGAGGAACCTCGCGAAGCACAACGGAATTGGCCCCGATATTGCTTTGATCCCCGACCTTGAAAGAACCAAGCACCTTCGCCCCGGAGCCGATAACTACATTATTGCCGATTGTGGGGTGGCGTTTTCCTTTTTCTTTCCCGCTCCCCCCCAGGGTTACCCCTTGATAAAGAACAACATCGTCCCCGATCACGCAGGTTTCCCCGATGACGACCCCCATGCCATGGTCGATAAATAATCGATTCCCGATTACCGCCCCCGGGTGGATCTCAATGCCGGTAAAGAAACGGCTCACCTGAGAAATAATCCGGGCGATGGTAAACCAGCGCCGTTTATAAAACCAGTGGGCGACGCGGTGATTCCATATCGCATGAAGCCCCGAGTAAGTGAACACCACTTCAAACCATCCTCTAGCCGCGGGATCATTGTCAAACACGGCCTGGATATCTGATCTGAACGCCTTGAACATACCTGATCCCTCCCCCTGTCAATACCCTGCAGCCTTTTCCGCTGCCTGCATCTTCCAACTTTCGGTAAAGCATGAAATGCATGATGCCATCGGTTCAAGAGAACCCTGGTGCTCTGTGGTTTGTGGTTGAGCCGATCCCTATAAAAAAGGTTCAGGAACCCGGAACTTTCTTTCGATCGCGACTCTTCCCGATCCAAAATGAAAAAACGCCCCTGCAGCATCATGCTGCAGAGGCGCTTTATAAACGCGGTCCCACTCTGCTTATCTGATCCCCCCTCGTCTTTTGCATGCAAGCAAAAGGCGGACAGACAAGAGCCAGATCCTCTCCGGTGTCCTTAACGGGGACAAAACGGCGCACTCTACAGCGGCGAGCGGACATCTCTCAGTCCCCGCGCATTCAAGCGGCAGCTCCAAGGTGCATTTCGGCCGAACGCTCACCGGACGACTCTCAGCCGCGCAGCTCGTTTCATGCTGCCGGTCATCCTCTCTGTAAGGCGCGTTGCCAGGCTTACTTCTCCTGTTCATCGCTGGTTTATATAGGTTTCATATGCCTTCATCTTACTCAAAAGCCGCACATCTGACAAGAAGCGAGCGGAATTAACCTTTAATTTGGGCTTTTAAACGGTCGAGCACCGTATCTTTGCCCAGGAGATAAATCGTTTGGTTAAGATCGCGGCCGTGCATTTGCCCGGTCAAAGCAACGCGGATCGGCATAAACAGCTGTTTTCCTTTAAAGCCGGTTTCCTTCTGCACTTCCTTGATTAAAGCCGCGATATGCGGAGCGCTGAACTCTTCGGTCGCAGCCAGCTTATCCAGCAAGGCCTTAAGCACCGTAGGCACCTGCTCTTCCGCCAGAATCGCCGCGGCTTCGGTATCCAGCTCCAGATGTGTGCGGAAAAACAATTCGGACAACCCGACGATGTCGGAAGCCGCCGTCATCTGCTCCTGATACAGCGCCACCAGGGCTTCCGCCCACTGCCGCTGCTCAGCCGAAAGCTCCTGCGGCAGACGGCCCGCCTGCTGAAGATGCGGGATCGCGAGGTCGGCAATACGTTTCGGGTCGGAATTTTTAATGTAATGGTTGTTCAAATGCGCCAGCTTGTTCGTGTCAAACACGGCCGGACTGCGTGACAGGCGTTTGGCATCGAAGATCGAAATCAGCTGTTCGCGCGTGAAAAACTCCTCTTCCCCTTCCGGCGACCAGCCAAGCAGGGAAATAAAGTTGAACAGCGCTTCCGGCAGATACCCAAGTTTATCATACTGCTCGATGAACTGGATGATCGATTCGTCGCGTTTGCTCAGCTTTTTGTGGTTTTCGCCCACAATAAGCGTCATATGCGCAAATACCGGCGGCTCCCAGCCGAACGCGTCATAAATCATCAGCTGGCGGGGCGTATTGGATACGTGGTCTTCCCCGCGCAGCACGTGCGAGATTTTCATCAGATGATCGTCCAGCACCACCGCAAAATTATAAGTCGGGATTCCATCTTTCTTCACAATGACGAAGTCGCCGGAAATATCCGACTCTACGCTTATCGTGCCTTTAACAAGGTCGTCCCAGGAAAAAGTCCGTCCTTGCGGCACGCTGAACCGAACGCTCGGCACACGGCCTTCCGCTTCAAAAGCAGCACGCTGCTCATCCGTCAAATGGCGGCATCTGCCGGAATAGCGGGGCGTTTCGCCTCTGGCCTGCTGGGCTTCGCGTTCCGCCTCCAGCTCTTCTTCCGTACAATAACATTTGTACGCCAGACCGCGGTCCAGCAGATCCTGCCAGTACTCTTTATAAATTTCCAGACGTTCAGTCTGACGATAAGGACCATATTCGCCGCCCACGTCCACGCTTTCGTCCCAGTCCAAGCCAAGCCATTTCAAATATTTCAGCTGACTTTCTTCCCCGCCGGCCACGTTCCGCTTCACGTCCGTATCCTCGATCCGGATAATGAATTTTCCGCCCTGGCTGCGGGCGAACAAGTAGTTAAACAAAGCGGTTCTCGAATTGCCGATATGTAAATGCCCCGTCGGACTCGGTGCATAACGGACACGTACTTCGCTCATTGGTAAGTCCCCTCCACGATTTCTATTCCTTCGGTAAAAAGTAATTACCCGGCATCAGCGTATTCACGCCTGAAATCCCGGGTTCATTCCACGATCATAGCATAATTTAATCCGCACAGACAATAGATTAGGCCGTCAGACAAACGATGCACTGCGCAGCAATGCCTTCCCCGCGGCCGGCAAATCCGAGCTGCTCCGTCGTAGTAGCCTTGACGTTCACATTGGCCGGTTCCGCCTTCAAGGCGCCGGCGATGATTTCCACCATTTGAGGAATATACGGAGCCATTTTCGGCTTTTGGGCAATAATCGTGGCATCAAGGTTGCCGAGCTTCAGGCCCCGTTTCTCCACCATCGCCCACACCTGCTCCAGCAGCTTCAGGCTGTCCGCATCCTTGAAAGCCGCATCCGTATCTGGAAAATGACGGCCGATATCTCCTTCGCCAATGGCGCCAAGTATGGCGTCGCTGATCGCGTGCAGAAGCACATCCGCGTCGGAATGGCCGAGCAGCCCTTTTTCATAAGGAATGGTTACTCCCCCAATAATACACGGCCTGCCTTCCACCAGCTGATGGACGTCAAATCCCTGTCCCACTTTAATCATTTCTTGTCCTCTCCCTGCCGTCCCCGCACGGACCGGATAAACGCCGCATAATCCAGATCCTCCGGGGTTGTAATTTTAATATTGGTATAATCGCCTTGCACAATTTTAACCCGGGTTCCCATCCGTTCAACCAGCATCGAATCGTCGGTGCCGATAAAGCCGTTCCTCCGGGCGTCCTCATGCGCCTCCATCAGCTCTAAACGCCGAAAAGCCTGTGGGGTCTGAATGGCCCACAAGCTCCGCCTGTCCGGTGTAGCACTCACAAAACCGTCCGCACCCACGACCTTCACCGTATCCTTAACGGGAACGGCCAGCACCGAGGCTCCGCTTTCCCAGGCCCCTTCGCAGCACGAACGAATAAGAGCGCCGGACACAAACGGACGGACTCCGTCGTGAACAAGCACCCACTCGGCAGCCAACTGCTGCAGCCCTTTATATACCGAATCCTGGCGTTCCGCACCGCCTGAAATGACCGTGGTCACTTTCTGGAGTCCGTAACTGGCCACCCAACTGCGGCAGCGTTCCACATCCTGTTCCCCTGTCACAAGTACAATCTCTGAAATAAGGGGCTCCTGCTCGAAAACTTCAAGCGTATGTACAATAATCGGTTTGCCGTCCAGCAGCAGGTACTGCTTGCTTTCGGTTGTTCCCATCCTTGTGCCGCGGCCCGCCGCCACAATCACGGCGCCGACCTGCCGCCTCATTCCCGGTTCCGTCAAACGTATCTCCTGCCCTGCTTAATATGATGTGCGGAATCCGGTGCCGTTCCAATGCGGCATTAACCGCCGCAATCCGGCTCCGGCTTTATATCCGCCGATTTCCTTCATCCATCATACCTTGTTATTGGGCTTTTTCCAACAGTTTCGGTTTCGCAAAAATCATCCGTCCCGCCGAGGTCTGCAGCACGCTCGTCACCAGAACCTCGGTGATGCTGCCGATAAAATCGCGTCCTCCCTCGACGACGATCATAGTCCCGTCATCCAGATAAGCTACGCCTTGCCCGTATTCTTTCCCGTCTTTGATCACCTGGACCATAATCTCTTCGCCCGGCAGCACAACCGGTTTAACCGCATTAGCCAGGTCATTGATATTCAGCACGGACACGCCCTGCAGCTCGCACACTTTGTTCAGGTTGAAGTCGTTGGTGACGACTTTGCCGTGAAGAAGTTTGGCAAGCTTGACCAGCTTGCTGTCCACTTCGGAAATCTCTTCGAAATCCCCCTCATAAATCAACACCTGCACATCCAGCTCTTTCTGGATCTTGTTCAGGATATCCAGCCCTCTGCGTCCCCGGTTGCGTTTGAGCAAATCCGAAGAATCGGCAATATGCTGAAGTTCTTCCAGTACAAATTGAGGGATCACGATCGTACCTTCAATAAAACCGGTTTTGCAAATATCCGCGATCCGCCCGTCGATTATGACGCTGGTATCCAGGATTTTGTGTTCATGGGCCCACTTCTCTTCCGCTTGCACGGCATTCCATTTGCCGGACTTCCAGAAGGAGCCGAGCTCTTCTTTTTTCTCCAGCCCGATACGCAAACCCGCATAACCAAGCAGACAGGCGCTGGCCAGCCTTACCCAATCGCTCATGTCTCCAAGCCATGTCGTTGCCGGGTACAGCAGCAGTGAAATAAGCAGTCCCGCCATCAGCCCGGCCGCGCCGGCCGCAAGCTGATCCATAGGTTGTCTGGACAAAGAAGTGATGCCGGAAAGCACACGGTCTGAAATCATTTTTGCAAAGATAGAGAAGATCAAAAGAAAGAGGCAAGCACCTACGGCAGCAAAAATAAGATGAACGCTCAACTCATTCATAGAGACCAATACATTTTGGAATGACTGCGGCAAATAGGGATACAAGGCTTCATTCGTATAGCCAGCCCAGGCCCCGCAAAGGCCTGCTAATATTTGAAAGGCTCTCTTTATCATGGAGTCCTTTCACCTCCTTTTGTTACCCAGTATGAACCAAATACTGGTATTTCAATCCCCGCGGGGAAAATTTTTTATGCCGGACTGCTGCCGAATTCCAGCCTTGTTAGCTTCAATTTGCTTCAGAACAGGGATTTTCAGTTAGGCGAAGCTTTTCTTTTTTGGTTGAAAATGGTTTTGGGCCTAGACTATAATAAATGCAACTTAACTTGATAAAGGTGGATGGAAAAATGAGCGCATTAACCTTACAGTCTTTTCAAGAACAAGTCTCTGAATTGCTGCTCCGTCACCGCAGTCTGCTGGATGTTCTCTCCAAAAACGGTCAGAGCAGCGCTTCTGTCAATCGAGCTGTCGTCAAAGCGGTAACGGAATGCGGCTGCATTGAACTCCATGCGACCAAACAAATTCTCGAACCGGAAATGAGCCTTGAGCAGGCGAAGGAAGTCGCGGGCAAACATGTCCACGGACAATTGTGCGACGCTTGCCGGGAAGCCATCAGCGCCGAATTGGGCCGAAATTTGTTCTACATGTCCGCACTGTGCAATTTGCTTGATATCAATATGGATGAAGTCGTCGAAAACGAATCCAAAAAATGCAGTACGCTTGGTTTGTTTAACTTGTCTTGAGCCTGGTTTAGTCTATATAAGCAAATGCAAAAAAGCCGCCCGGCGAGCCGGACGGCTTTTCTTGCTGAATCAGGTTTATATTATGAGTTCTTCGAACGATATACTTCTTCGGAGGAATGATTTTTCCGTTTAAACAGGCGTTCAATGTTTTGTTTGAAGCCATACAGGGCATAAAGGACCAGCGGGACAAAAATAAGCTTCGACAATTCCTCCGGAAACTTGACCGCAATAACGATCGCCGCCATAACAATCCATGGAGCAATCCAAACGGCCTTGCGGGGTAACCCGATTTTCTTGAAATTAGGATAACGAACCGTGCTGACCATCAAATAAGACAACAGCAGCATGGCGATAATAAAATAAAGAGCGCTGATTTCTTTGTGGAACAAAGACAGCGTTGCAAGCACGCTTCCCGCAGCCGGAATCGGCAGACCTACGAAATACCCCGGAATGCCGGGCTTTACGTTGAAACGGGCCAATCGGAGAGCGCCGCACATCGGGAAGATCGCGGTGACAATCCAGGCAAGTGCAGTCGGTACGCTGTGGAAGGAGATACTGTACATAATCATGGCCGGCGCAATGCCAAAAGAAATGACGTCTGACAATGAATCAAGCTCCTTGCCGAATTCGCTTTGGCATCCCAGCGCTCGTGCAGCACGCCCATCGAGTCCGTCCAGCAGCATCGCCACAATGACCATGATGGCCGCCAAACTGTACTTCCCGCTTTGCGTCAACATGATGGCGATCATTCCGAGAAACAAGTTACCGAGCGTAAACATGTTCGGAATTGATTTTGTTATCATTTCTTCACCTCTAATTTATTGTTCCCCAACCTTCCTGAGATTCAGCATGAAACCTTCCGGAGGTTACTTGGGAATACCAGCAGCCGCTGGTAATTCCTCTTGCAGGATCGACATAAGATGATACCTTCCAAAAGCCGCATCCATGTATTCTAATCCAATCAGATTTGTCTGTCAATAAATACCTGCTCTTGCAATCGTTTTAAACCGTCTTTGATCGCTCTGGCCCGGGATTCGCCAATACCGTCCACTTCGTCCAGTTCTCCGATGGAAGCCATCATAACTCCCGGCAGCTGATCAAAACGCTCCACCAAATTATGAATGATCACATTCGGCAGGCGCGGGATTTTGTTCAAAATCCGGTAACCCCTTGGAGCAATGATCTCTTCGGAGGTCGCTGCGGAAGAGGGATAACCCAGCAGGCGCGTAATATGGTGAACGTCGAGAAGCTCATCATCGCTTGAGCGTTTAAGTCCCATAATGATATCACGAATCGCTTCGTCGTCGTCTTCTTTGGCATAATCTTTATAAAGCAGCCAGGCTTCTTCCTCCATATTGCTGACCAGCTCTTCCATCTGCATGCTGATCAGTCTTCCTTCAGTGCCGAGCTCGTTGATAAAACGTTTGATTTCGAGCTTGACTCGGATAACCATTTCGACCCTTTGAATGACGTTAATGACCTCCGGCAGCGTAACCAGTTCTTCAAACTCCGAAGCCGAAAGGTTCGTCAAAGCCTGATTCAGCACGGATCTGTATTTCTCCAGCGTCTGGATCGCCTGATTGGCTTTCGTCAGGATTACGCCGATTTCCTTCAGCGAATACCGCAGCCCGCCTTGATACAAGGTAATGATATTCCGCCGCTGGGAAATCGAGACCACCAGCTTGCCGGTCTGTTTGGCCACCCGCTCGGCGGTACGGTGCCGGATCCCGGTTTCTGAAGAGGAAATCGACGAATCCGGAATCAGCTGCGTGTTGGCATACAAAATCCGTTTCAAATCTTCGCTGAGAATAATCGCCCCGTCCATTTTGGCCAGCTCATACAAATAGTTCGGCGAGAAATCGCAGTTGATGAAAAATCCGCCCTCCACTACCTCCATCACTTCAGGGCTGTAGCCGACGACAAGCAGGCCGCCTGTTTTGGCGCGGAGCACGTTTTCAAGCCCGTCGCGAAAAGCGGTTCCCGGCGCAACCAGCCTAAGCAGGTCATTCATTTTCTCCAGTTGATTCGGTTCTTTCATTCCCTCTTGCCCCCTAATTTAACGCGGCCGACAGCGCCTCAGCTACGGTATTTACGCCAATGACCTTTATTTCTTTGGGGCTGTTCCACCCCTTTAAACTTTTCTCCGGTAAAATAACCCGCTTAAAGCCGAGCTTTGCCGCTTCCCGCACCCGCTGCTCTGCCCGGGACACCGCCCGAACCTCGCCCGTCAAGCCGATTTCACCGAAGATCACGTCTTCCGGCTTCGTCGGCACATCCCTGAAGCTTGAAGCGATGCTCACCGCAATCGCCAGATCGACGGCCGGCTCGTCGAGCCGTACTCCGCCTGCCACATTCAAGTAAGCGTCCTGGTTTTGCAGGAACATGCCCATCCGTTTCTCCAGCACCGCGATGATCAGGTTCATCCGATGAAGGTCTACGCCGGTTCCCATTCTTCTCGGAGCCGGAAAATGTGTGGCTGCGATCAGCGCCTGTAATTCCACCAACATAGGCCTTGTTCCTTCCATACTGGCAACAACTGTCGAGCCCGCCGCTCCCGCCGATCTTTCCGACAGAAACAGCTCGGAAGGATTCGACACCTCCGCCAAACCGGATTCGTTCATTTCGAAGATCCCGATCTCATTCGTACTGCCGAAGCGGTTTTTCACCGCCCGAAGCAGCCGGTACGTATGGTGTCGTTCCCCTTCGAAATAAAGGACGCAGTCCACCATATGCTCCAGCATCCGCGGGCCTGCGATGGCTCCTTCTTTCGTAACGTGTCCGACCAGCACGGTGGCAATGCCCTGCCCTTTGGCTATCCGCATAAAACGGCCCGTGCATTCCCGGACCTGGGATACGCTGCCCGGTGCGCTCGTAATTTCCGACAAATAAACCGTTTGAATCGAATCTATCACCAAAAAGTCAGGTTTTACGCTGTCAATCGCTTCCTCGATCCGTTCCACGCTGCTTTCGCACAGTACGTACAGCTCCGGAGATAAAGCCCCCAGTCTTTCTGCGCGCATTTTGGTTTGGCGAACGGATTCTTCGCCTGAAATATACAACACTCTAAGGCCTGACTTGGCCAGCTCATGCGACGTTTGCAGCAACAGGGTCGATTTCCCGATGCCCGGATCCCCGCCGACCAAAATCAGCGAACCCGGCACCAGACCTCCGCCCAGCACCCGGTTCAACTCGCCGATGCCGGTTTGCACCCGCTGCTCCGTACCACTATCTATGCTTATGATGGGAAGCGGCTTTTCTTTACTTTGGAAAATGCCGGACGACATGCCTTGCGTTTTGACCACGGTGTCCAGTTCCTCCACCATGGAGTTCCATGCGCCGCAGCCCGGACATTTTCCGTACCATTTCGGGGTTTCGTAGCCGCATTCCGTACAGAAAAATTTTGTTTTAGTTTTAGCCATTGACCTCTCCCTATACAATAGTCACCATTAAAAAGTTTACCACTTCTCAAGACGGAACAAAAGTTCCTCCCGCGCTATTTTCCTAACCTTTTCATCGGCAAAAATCCAAAATTATTTAGCAGTCGAAAGGCATCCCGGCAAAACGAAAAAAAGGCCGCTCTGACACCCGGTGTCAGAGCGGCCTTTGGGTTATTTTATTCTGTGCCCCGTTAGAATTCCAAAGGAAGCTTACGCTTCCGATGAAATTTTTCCTGCCGGATTTACCGTCAGTTCGCCGTTCTCTTCATCGATGATGAGGGAATCGCCTTTCTTCACGTTACCCGTCAGCAGCTCTTCGGACAAACGGTCCTCGATATGCTTCTGGATGGCGCGGCGGAGCGGACGTGCGCCGTAGGCCGGATCAAATCCGGCTTTGGCCAGGAACGCTTTCGCCTTGTCGGTGAGCAGGAAATCGACGTCGTATTCACGGAGCCGTTTGCGCAGCTCTTCGGACATGAGCGTAACGATTTCGGCAATGTGGGCTTCCTGCAGGGAATGGAAGACGATAATTTCGTCGATCCGGTTCAGGAACTCCGGACGGAAGCTTTTCTTAAGCTCATCCATCACTTTGCCTTTCATGTTGTCATAGTCCGCACCTGCGTCAACCGCAGCGGTAAAGCCCATAGTCGTGTTCCGTTTGATCGCTTCGGCGCCGACGTTGGACGTCAGGATGATCAGCGTGTTGCGGAAGTCAACCACACGGCCTTTGGAGTCTGTCAGACGTCCATCTTCAAGCACTTGAAGCAGGATGTTGAACACTTCAGGGTGTGCTTTTTCGATTTCATCAAGCAGAACTACGGAGTAAGGTTTGCGGCGTACTTTTTCCGTCAGCTGGCCGCCTTCTTCATAACCCACATATCCCGGAGGCGCTCCGACGAGACGGGAAGTCGAATGTTTCTCCATGTATTCGGACATGTCGATCCGGATGACCGCATTTTCATCGCCGAACATCGCTTCCGCAAGCGCGCGTGCAAGCTCGGTTTTACCTACGCCGGTTGGCCCAAGGAAAATAAACGAACCCATCGGACGTTTTGGATCCTTCAGACCCGCACGGGCGCGGCGGATGGCGCGGCTGACAGCCTTAACGGCTTCTTCCTGGCCGATGACGCGTTCATGCAGGATCTGCTCCATATTCAAGAGGCGTTCGGTTTCTTCCTCTTTCAGTTTGTTTACCGGAATACCGGTCCAGCTGGCTACAACCTGAGCGATATCTTCAGGCGTTACCTCTGAATCGGTACGGCCTTGTTTTTCTTTCCATTGGTTTTTGGTCGTCTCCAGCTCTTCGCGGATCTTCTGCTCCGTATCGCGGAGAGCCGCCGCTTTCTCGAATTCCTGGGATTGAACCGCAGCGTCTTTCTCCTTGCGGATGTCCTCCAGGCGGCTTTCAAGCTGTTTCAGGTTTGGCGGAGCCGTATAAGAGTTCAATCTGACTTTGGAACCTGCTTCGTCGATCAAATCGATCGCTTTGTCCGGCAGGAACCGGTCAGAGATGTAACGGTCGGACAGCTTAACGGCCTGTTCAATCGCTTCATCGGTAATTTTCACGCGGTGATGCGCTTCATAGCGGTCCCGCAGACCCATCAGAATTTGAATGGCTTCTTCCGGAGACGGCTGGTCAACCGTGATCGGTTGGAACCGGCGTTCCAGCGCCGCATCTTTTTCAATATATTTTCTGTATTCATCCAGCGTTGTGGCGCCAATGCACTGCAGCTCGCCGCGGGCCAAAGCCGGCTTCAGAATGTTGGAGGCGTCGATCGCACCCTCCGCGCCGCCTGCACCGATTAGCGTATGCAGCTCATCAATGAAGAGGATGATATTGCCCGCTTGGCGGATTTCATCCATGATCTTTTTGAGGCGGTCTTCAAATTCGCCGCGGTATTTGGTTCCGGCTACGACAGAACCCATATCCAGCGTCATAACGCGTTTATCGCGCAGCGTTTCCGGAATTTCGTTATCCACGATCCGTTGAGCGAGACCTTCGGCGATGGCTGTTTTACCAACCCCCGGTTCACCGATCAGCACCGGATTGTTTTTGGTCCTGCGGCTGAGCACCTGAATCACGCGTTCAATTTCTTTCGCACGTCCGATGACCGGATCCAGATTGCCTTCTTTAGCAAAAGCGGTAAGATCGCGGGCCAAGCTGTCCAGCGTTGGCGTATTGACGTTCGCCGGCTGGCCATGGTGGCTGGATACCGCTTCGCTGCTGCCCAGCAGCTGCAGCACTTGCTGGCGGGCTTTGTTCAGGCTAATGCCCAGGTTGTTCAGCACGCGGGCCGCTACGCCTTCTCCTTCACGAATCAGTCCCAGCAAAATGTGCTCTGTGCCTACATAAGTATGACCGAGCTTCCGAGCTTCATCCATCGAGAGCTCGATGACCTTCTTAGCGCGTGGTGTATATGCAATATTGGTCGGCTGTTCCTGGCCGCGTCCAATCAAAGTTTCTACTTCATCCTGAATCTTCTCAAGTCCAAGGCCGAGTCCGACAAGCGCTTTAGCGGCGATGCCTTCTCCTTCACGAATCAGCCCCAGCAAAATATGTTCTGTACCGATATTGTTATGGCCGAGCCTTACCGCTTCTTCCTGAGCCAAGGCCAGCACTTTTTGCGCACGTTCCGTAAATCGTCCAAACATCATTCTCCTGCACCTCCATGATTGGTGAATTTACCTTTTCTTACTTTAGGTATTTCTTCAGATGTATCTTTAGGTTTCTCTAAGGTGTCACTTTAAACCTTTACCCAGTTTCTCACGGATCAGTCTGGCACGAAATGTATCCATTTCGCCAGGTTCCATGCTGCCTTCGTAGTTATTGTACAAAAAGCCTGGCTGGGTAAGCACCATCAGTTCATTCAGGCACTGAGGGGTAATGCCTTCAATCAGCCCAAGATCAATGCCGAGCCGCACATCCGACAACCGCTGGGCCGCCTCCTTCGAGTCGATCATCGCCGCATAGGACAAAATGCCGAAGGAACGCATCACCCGGTCGGTTACCCGGAGCCGCGATTCGTTCAACAATCTTTCGCGGGCCGTTTTCTCATGACCGATGATTTGGAGCACTACGCTGCGGAGATTATCAATAATTTCCGCTTCGCTTTGTCCCAGTGTAATCTGATTTGAGATTTGAAACAAGTTCCCCATCGCTTCGCTGCCTTCGCCATAGATTCCCCGGACCGTCAAACCGATTTGGGATACGGCCGACAAAATGCGGTTAATCTGCTGCGTCAGCACCAGCGCCGGCAAATGCATCATGACCGATGCGCGGAGACCGGTACCCACATTCGTGGGGCAGCTGGTCAGATACCCTCTTTTATCATCAAAAGCAAAATTGACATGGTCTTCAAAAATATCGTCCACAGCCGTCGCTTTCTCCCAGGCTTCCTTAAGTTGAAAACCCGGATACAAACATTGGATGCGGAGATGGTCTTCTTCGTTGACCATGATGCTTAAGCTTTCATCATCACTAATAAATACAGCGCCATTTCGGGATTCATTGGCCAGGTTCGGACTGATCAGGTGTTTCTCAACCAGCATCTTCTTGTTCAGCTCATCAAGCGCAGAAAGCTCAATGGGATGAATTTCGCCGTAAACCTCAAGCCTTGGATCCTCAAGCACTTCCTTCAGCTCATCCTGAACTTCCTCCAAATGCCGGTTCGTAGCCAGCAGAGGAAACGGATGCTGCTGCAGGTTGCGGGCAATCCGCACCCGGCTGCTGATGACGATCTCCGACTCGGCGCCGGTCGTCTTCATCCAGTGGCTAAGCGGCTGCTCGGTAAAACGGATAGCACTCATTGTTTTGACCCCCTATCACTCGCTGATTTGTCTCTCGAGCTCCCGGATTTGGTCCCTGAGCTGGGCAGCCGCCTCAAATTCCTCCTGGTTGATGCTCTCCTGCAAACGGCGTTTCAAATCAGCGATTTGGCGTTTCGTCCGGATTTCTCCGCCAACCCTTACCGGCACTTTGCCGGTGTGGACCGTGCTGCCGTGAACTCTTTTGAAAAGCGGGTCCAAACGGTCATTAAAATATTTATAACAAGAACTGCAGCCGAATCTTCCCAGCTTGCTGAATTGGGAATAAGTCATGCCGCAGACCTCACATCTTAAATTCTCGGGGCTTGTTGCCCGTTTTCCCTGCTCGGCAGTTTCGAAATTAAGCAGCCCGGACAAAAGGTTATGAATCGAAAACCCGCCGGATGTGCCCGGGATTAAATCCCCTTTTTCCCTGGCGCAGGATTCACATAAATGATATTCGCTTTTGTCTCCATTTACAATTTTGCTGAAATGAAGACTGGCCGGTCGCTTCCCGCATTCCTGGCAAAGCATTCGGCATCCCTCCTTAACGAAATGGCTGAACATTGCTGTACAATTCCTGCAGGAGTTTCTTCTTTACTATTCATACTCGTTGACTCCGTTACTTGCTCAAAAGCGAAATCAACATCGCCTTCATGATATTCGCCCTGATCTGATCCCGATACGGAAGCTTCAAGGCTATCACTTCCCTGGAAATGGCCGCTCTCATCAGATTGGCTTCGCGAGGCGTCAGCACCTTCGCTTCCTCCAGCTGATAAATCAATCCTTCCGCCGCCGACTGTCCCATTTCGGAACCGATCGTCTGATGCAGATGGGTATGAAGCGACATAGGTCCCGGAAGCTCTACGCGCCTGATGCGGATATAACCGCCGCCGCCGCGCTTGCTCTCCACAAGGTAACCTTTCTCCAGCGTAAATCTAGTGCTTATTACATAATTAATCTGGGAAGGCACACAGGAGAATTTATCAGCCAAATCATTCCGCTGAATTTCTACAGCTCCGGAAGGACTATCATGCATCATGCTTTTTAGATATTTCTCAATAATATCCGAGATGTTGCGCAATCCCTTCCCCTCCTCAGTATTACAAAAAACCTTAAACTTCTACCTAAACCTTTACTTAGACCCTTACTTACCTTTACTTAAACCTTAGAAAAAGCCTATTATTGACTTTGACTTTCTTTGACTTTATTCATATTATAGCACAATTTTCTTTTTTGCCAAGTGCTTTCGTTTTTATCATTAGTTTGGGCTTACAGGAGATTATTTATTCTTGCTGCACGGGGATTTTGAAGCACTGATCCTCGATAAAATCCTCATTTAAGGACTAAATTAGTCGCCCATTCAAAATCACCGTTGTCACTACAGTCGTCTTTATTATTACCCGATTTCCGTTTTTACGAACAAATTCCCCCATGCTCGACTTATCCCTAAGCCAAAAGAATAAACTTATCGAGATTGAGTCCTTTCCTGTGGATAAATGCTTTCAAAAAGCCAGATTAAGCCTCTCAGCGAATTAATACTTGGAGTTAGCGAAACTAAAAAGGGGATTATGGGGATGAGTTTGTGAATTTGTGGAGAATGTTCTCGACCTTTGTTCGAATTTATACACGGCTATGGATAAAATGTGTATGAAAGGAGATAAAAAGAAAATCCAATAACGGGGGGGGATGAGAATTTGGGGATAACAAGCTGGTATAGACAACAAATCTCTTCATTCTGCGAATTAAATAAGGACCACTGTTAATATTATCAACAGCAGTCTTCGGATTACCTAATCGTCCATCTTGGGGGAACCACCAATCATATCGATTTTCCAAGGGCCGCCAATTTCATCTTCCCTAACATGTATCGCATAAATATTTAAGCCGTTTCTGATATCCGTTTGTTCTGCAGACAACGTACCCCTTCTTTTAAAAGTCATTTCCAGGTAAATGACTTATAATCCGCGCCCCTTCATCCTCTCTGTCGTATCCATCCAACAGTTTGACTGGCTTCATCATAATTTTGTTCGCCACGCAGCCTGAAATAATCCCAGGCCACCTTCCATGGCTGATCGGTAGGCGGCGATGTATAAACTTTGAGGTTGCCATTCACAGACGCTTAACAGTAGCAATAAAGCAAACACGCCAGCAATCAATATCTTCTTCAAAATGAATCCCCCTAGCTTCACATGTATAAGTCTTCTAAAAAGGTCCTTCTCAAAAAGCTAAAGCTAGATTCTTTTATTGTTCAAGATTAGATCTACTCTTCAAAAAGGATAAAAAAAGAAAAAGAGCACTGCCGATAATACGGCAGTGCTCTTTATTTTTGCTTGGCGGCATCCTACTCTCCCAGGACCCTGCGGTCCAAGTACCATCGGCGCTGGAGGGCTTAACGGTCGTGTTCGGGATGGGTACGTGTGGAACCCCTCCGCCATCGCCACCAAACGGGCA
>NZ_JBZCMS010000017.1:0-66114 GCF_058267595.1 Paenibacillus mobilis | reverse complement strand
AGATGCCGAGGACCGGGATCGAACCGGTACGGTAGTCACCTACCGCAGGATTTTAAGTCTAAACTCGCTATCCCTCCGCATAAAACACGCTATATGTACGGCTACCTCACGCCATTTGCTCGCCAGATACACGGTGACCTCATCGTTCATTTAGTCGGGATGTGTCCGTTAGATGCGCAATCCTGTGCGCCTTTCAGCGTGTCCCAACGTTATTATAACGGACTTGGCCGGTTATATCAATCGCGCATAAATACCGCGCTATTTCTTACCGTTTCGACTACCGCAGGCTCCTCCGGTTTCTTTGCGCGCTTCGGCTTCGGTACCGCCCCGCTCCCTCGCGCTTTCAATTCGCCGGCGAGCGTCTCAATCGCGCCCACTACGTCCAGGGTCGCCTCGTCTACGTTATCTATATGCGTAATTCCCTGCGCATAGTCCACGATCATCCCTGCAATCACTCCGGTCGACATTTCGCTGGCCATCCGTTTAAGTAGCGTCTTATTTACCGTTGCCATTCGCTGCACCTCCGTTTTTATTGACGAACTCCTCTACGCTGCCTTGGAACACACGGTAAGGCCGTCGGCCGATTTCGTAGCGGCCTGCGCCAACGCCCGCAATCCAAACATACGGAAATATCTTCCGCTGGGCCGGCTGCCACGGCTCCCGTTCCCACGCGCCATCCGTATAGAACGTTTCGTACCGGTTCAGTTTCTCCGCCATGACTCGCCCGGTATACTGTGTCCGCTGGATCTCAACGTACCACGGCGCGCCCTTCCATATCATGAATACGTCAGGCTCCGGATTTCCCTTGCCGCCCACCTTCGGTTCGACTTCGAACAGGCGCGGTTCCTCTACGCTACGCACACGTCTGTAGAAGTCGGCGATAGCGAGGAAGTGCGCGATTTTCTGTGAGTCCGGTTTGATCTTACGATCTGGCGCGAAGTAGATATATTTCCGCCGCTCCGTCGAACACTTAACGAGATTGTCGCGCCGCAGCCGTTTGAGCACGATATTGGCCTGCGTGACCGGGTGCTTAACGTGCGAGAAGTGCAGCTCAACGATATCGTCGCGGCCGAGACACCGAAACCGTTCCAAGTCCGCTATGATCGCTTTGTCGCGCGCATTCATCTATATCACCCCCAATTCGAGCGGAGTCTCTTCCGGATAAACGTGATACTCGTCAGGCCCGAGCGTTGTGTAATCTCCGCGATCTTTCCGGGCCGGCTCCGATTTCTTATATGGCGCCAATAGGTCTCGCGCTTCCTTAACGTCGAGAAACGGTCCCTGCACGAATTGGCACCCGTCGAGTTTTAGAATCATGCGCCCTTTCTCCGATTGTTTAATGTGCGCCGCTTCCCCGCTGCCGATCGTAATCCGGCTGTTGATTTCATCCGCGTGCCTAAACGCCATGCGTACGGTGAGGTTGTTTTTGAGTTTACCGTCGAGTACGTCCGCGTCCGGCCGCTGCATCGAGAGAACGAGGAACACGCCGAGCGCCCGCCCAATCGCGCTTATTTCCTCTACGCCTTCCATAACGTCCTTCTCCCGTTTAAGCAGCGATACCTCATCGATCGCGAGCATGATGTATGGCGGCCGCTCTCCCGCAGGCAAGTCGTTAACATGCGCAACGCCAGCCGCATCTAGTTTATCGCCGCGTTTACGCATCTCGCGCTTGATCCGTTGAACAATCGGATGGAGTCCTGCCGCATCCGTCACCACTTCGCGCGCCACTCCGCGGAATAAGTGAAACTCGCTGCGCTTCATATCCGCACAATACAGCTCGAGCTTATCGGCGTCGACACTACGCACGAGCGTCGTAAGTATCGACCGCAGCGCGACCGACTTGCCACTTCCGGTCTCTCCTGCGATAAGAAGATGCGGATGCTCCGTCATGTCGTACGCGATATCACCGGATCGGGACCGGCCGACGTAAATCGGAATGTGAAGTCCGCCGAGGCATGCGCTTACTTCTTCCGCAACATACTCGTATTGCGCGATGCCGTTTCGATACTGCTTAAACGTAACGGTTCGCGCATCCTCTCCGATATCAATTTCCGCAGCCGGGCCGAACACCTGCCGGAATAGCCACGCCTTTTTCGCGATCTCGGCCGGGTCCATTCCCTCTGCGAGTTTAAACGTGACTTCCGTCCGGTCAAGGTACGTATTGACGCGCATAATGGACGGGTACGACCGGAGTTCGCGCCCTTTGTAGCCGGCGGAACGGTAATAGAGATTCCCGACGCGAAAGACACGCTCGAGTTTACGCCGGATGACGCGTTTAGGATGCGTATACCATACCGCCCAGGCTGATGCCAAACTTCCGCCCGCTCCCGCTAATTTGACGGCTGCCGCCGTAGTCACTCCGCTCATTATCATTCGCTTCGCTCCTAACATTTTTGATTTTTCCTATTGTTCCGCGCTCTTTTGCTTATTTTACTGCTGTAACGATACTGTTGTAGATACATGAGTTACCACGGCACATGGACGCCGAACAGATAGCCGACATGCCGAATAAGATCGCGCCATTGATACAAAAGTATTGCTGTACAGATTGCATGAGTAGCAATCTTAACGAGTATCACGTGTCCACCATGTCCGGATCGCTCAAGCTTGCGCTCGATTACATGCGCAGCCAGGCCGGCCATCGCCAATTGGATAAACGGAACGAGGTTAAACATTCGCAACATCCTCTCTCGTAGTTGGGATGTTAAATACATATGCAGGCCCGTTTGTCCGTCTTTCCGATTTCTACGTATAAATTTCGCTAGACTCGTCCAAACTGCGTAATATAAATCGGAAAGAGTACGGAGGCGCGGCGATGTTTAAGAAGCGGAGTAGATACGGCAGGTTTATCGATAAACACGGAGTCACACAGGAGCAGGTGCGGAAGGTGAGCGGTTTAAATCGCGATACGGTATCGAAGGCCTGCGCGGAGGTTGCGCCAACCATGCGCGAGTTAACGAAGGACGCTCTCGCAAAGGCTGCCGCAAAGTTGACGGGGAAACGCGTGGATAAAACGGACTTTTGGGCGTAGTAATACTTGTCCTTTTCTGGTAAAATGTAACTAAACGTTTATCAGAAGAGGTGTGTTTATGTTAAGAGGGTTCATATCATTGTTTTATTTTGTAGCATTGGTTCTTGTGGCTTTTGGAATGTTTACTATGTACCACTACGGGGACTACAGTTCAGAGTATAATCCCGACGGGAGCATGTTTGGGCACGTGGTCGGTGGGGATGCTTATAACTACACGATCATCGCGACAAGGGGCGTTGGCATTATCGTAGCCGGCGTAGGTTTTGCGGTAGTTGCGAGCGCACTGCTCGTCCATGAAAAGCTTGCTAATATTAAGGCTACGATTGCTAGCTCAGATACGCACGCTTACGAACGTGACCGACAGTTGCGCGACACTATTATCCAATCCGCAGCGACCAGTCAAAGCGAAGCGTAAACAAAAAAAAAAGAGCGCAGTCCCCAACGGAATCACTCCCGCGAGAACTGCGCTCTTTTTATTTAGACTCGGTTGCTTTAAACGTACTGTAAACGCCGGCCCCGATCAATACGTAGCTTGCGATGTCGACGCCGACCTGCCACATGCCGAAGTCAGGCGCTACGTTATACTTCGCGAGGATTTGGTACGCAAATCCCGCCGCCGCCGCGATAAATACCGGATTCTTTAATCGTTGAATCATCGCCATTATTTCGCACCTCCTTCGTCGAAAAATCCGCGCCGGTACATTACGGTAATCACGCGGTAAAAGTCCATGCTGCCGCCCGCTGTCGTATCCACCGCGCCGCACTTTTTCGCAGCCACGCACGCGTCTAGCGCCCATGCCGGAATATCCGCCATCTTTGCACTTGCCTCCAGCGTTGCGATCCGTTTAGCCTGCGCATCAACCGTATCCTGCAGCGTCTTAAACGCCGCCTTTTCTTCCGCTGTCATTTCGTCATCAACCTCCGTTTTATTAATCTTCGCCATGGCTACGTCAATCTGCGCCTGAGACGGCCGCTTGCCCGCGCGCCACTGAGCTGTCGTGAGTCCGAACGTCATCTCGAAATGCGGATAATCTTTGAACGAAGTCCAATCGCCACCCCACGCGAAACCGAGCGCTTTGGCCTCCGCAACTACTTCGTCCCAGTCGGCTGCGCCGTCGCCGTCACCGTCCCGCGCCATATCCCACGACACCGCCTTGCCGTCCGGCATCAACAGCGCGAAGTCCACGGCCACTCCGAAGTTGTGGTACGATGTGCCGCCTTTCGCATTCGTGACGATTGCGCCCGGCTTCGACCGGCCCTGCGCGTATAAAGCGTCCTGTTCCGCGATTGTACGGAGCCCCTGCGTGATTACGATCGGCACGCCGCGGGCATAGCAACGGTCAATGAGCGCCGCCGTCGCCGCTTGGACAACGGGAATAAGCCCGGCCAGTTTCGACGCGGACTTCGAGCGTACATATTCGATTTCGATTGTTAACGTCATTCTGCGTCAATCCTTTCCGTTCGGGAGCCGCTCTTTTAGGTCGCGAAGCTCACCGATAATGAGATCGTACTTATCGCTAAACTTATCGAGGAGCGATTGGAGGCGCCCTTCGCGCTTACTGTTTTCCTCTTGCATCGATTTCTCGCGCTCTTTATTCGTCTTCATAACGTAAATGAGGAGCCACACGAATAGTACCGCGAATGGCCCTTGCGTTAGAAAGTATTTAAGTACGTCCACTTCCGTCATACTTCCGCTTCCTCCCCGTCTCCGGCGATTTCGAACGCTAGTAATGCCGCGGTAATCTCGCCGTCAAGCTGCCGGATGACTTCCGCGCGAGCTTCGACCGTCGGCAATGTCGCGAGCACGACGTTAATGACTGCGGACAACTCTGCGGCCGGTTGCGCGGCGTCGATCGTTAATTCGATAAGATGGCGTGCTTTCATCGTATCCCCTCCGTTCGCAACGTAAATGTCGCGATTTCTGCGATATATAAAAAGAGCGCGACCATTACGGCCACACCCTTGCGTTGATTATTCGTTTATCCGTTTAGTTGCGCCTGGAGTTGCGCGATTTCCGCGTTGGCTGCGTCGATCTTTGCCTGCGTCTCCACGTTCTCTTTCTTCGTAGCGTCGAGCCGCGCCTGTGGACCGGAGTTATCGATTTTGATATCGTTGGGGCCGGCCTTCGCGTTCATTTCGTTACCCTGATCAATCGCGGACTGGAGTTGCATGATAGCCTCGTTGTTCCCATCGATGACCGCCTGCCACAGCAGTATATTACGTTTCAATGTTTCTATCCTGTCTTTAGCCTTGATCTCCGCTACAATACTGGCGTCACTTTCTGTCGTCGTCATCTTAACCGTCCCTCCTTCGACAGCGATCTTCGCTCCGTTGGCATCCGCGAATGCGCGAGCCGGTACGTAGGTTGTCCCGTCGATTATCACCGCGTCCTTAACGGATTTACCGTTCACTGTAAACGCGATTACGCTCTGAACTTTCTTCCCAATTAGCGAGTTATTGGCGGCCGAAGCAACTGCGGTTAATGAGCCAAGGAGTAGTAAGCCAGCAAGACCGGCATAAAGTTTCTTTTTCATGAATATTACCTCCCTTTCCTATTAACCCCAGTATACACCGGCTTACTTGCTAGGTCACGCGGCAGGAATATTAACCTGAGCCAAAAGTGCGCCTGTAACACTGAAAAGTTTAAGGTTTCTTGTAGACGGGTCAAAGGCGAGGTTAGTTGCAGTCTGAGATTTGGCTGGAACATCATTTAAGGCAGTACTAATAGAATTTAGTTGCGTCTGGAGTCCCGTCACCCCAGAAATCGGAATGCCGGATGCACCGCTGCTGAACGTAACGCTATCTCGAAACACCGCGCTACCCTGCACCGTAAGTGATCCGCCTAATGCTGCGATAATCATACTCGTTACCGACGTTATGCTAAATAGCGAATCACCCCCGTTAATATAACCGCCACCTCCACCGCCAAACTCAATCGCGTTCATCCCGTACGTATTATTCTGCGCAATTGAAATCCGCTTCGTTCCGCTACTATCATATACGCGCCATCCCTGAGCATCCGTCTCAAAGCGCGCACCGCTGGCAGCCGTACGCAGTAGCCCGCCGGTGATCGTTCCTAGCGCCGTCACGTTGCCGCTGAAATATCCGTCTACCCACGTAGACCCGTTAAGATTCGACGTGTTGATCTGCGCTGAGTTGGCCGTTAACTTGTTAAATACCGCGTTACCCTGCATATCAATTCGAGCTGGAGCGTTACCGAACGTTGCGCTACCTGCCGCGATTCCGTTCGTATTAATTTGCACGACGCTATTACCAGAGCCAATCAGCATCGATACGAACGAGCCGAGCTGGCCGACGATCGTCTCCGCCACAACCCCGCGCGCCGTAATCGCGGACCGGATTGTTTTCCACCCGTCAGTCGATACGCCAAGGCCCGCGGACGTTAGCCGTACTTGATTCAGCGGATTCGCCTTGTCCTGCGCTAGAATGCCGCCCTCTGGCGGATAACTAAGTTCCGTTTTCGAGTTCGTGATATCTGTAATTGCTTGCCGCGCATACTCCTCGAAGGCATCCGCCCGAATCCGCCCACCGCTAAGCAAGTCCGTAAATGTCCGCTTGGACGCGTCTAGGTCCGCGATAATCTGCGCGTAGTCTCGTGTCATCACGTTGGCGACCGTTACTTGCGAGTGCTTGTCGCGCGCATAAGGATACTCCGTTAACTCCGTAATCCTGGCGCTGATGGCCGTCAGGCCGAGTTCGTCATCTACGCAAAGGACGGTATCGCCGAGGGCCGGCTTCGGCTCCGTTTTGTCGAGCTTGAACAGGTCGGCCGCATCTACGCTAATTTCAAGCGCGGGCACTTCCCGCTCGGCCAACGCTTTCCGCGCCAGTTCGAGCAGTTTGAGCGGATCTGTTACGTCTTGGTCGATAAACTCGTCGTCGAAAAACGGCACGCTATCGCTGCCCCATGCGCCAGCAAATTGGCTAACGAGATAGTTGACGGCGAGGTTTCCGCTTGAGTCGATCGCGCCCGGAATCTGTGCGAGGCGCGCCCGCTCATCCGCCGTAAGAATCGACGCCGGCTGTCCGATCCATGTCCGCCCGTCTTTCATCTGCGCGAATAAGCGTGTGCACAGCGAGGACCCGTCGTCTGTAAACGATGCGCTTACGAGGTTCTTGCGGAGTTGATAGCGTAGTGGCGACGCCGCGTTGCCGATCTTCTTCCGCAGGTGAATCGTAAAGTTGTCCGGCTCCACTTCGGCCCCGTATAGCGCGACGATATCGTTTAGCGCCTGCAGACACGTACCGCGCCCGAAGTCCTTAACGTCAACGAGATCGAACGTATCGTCCACCGAAATAGTAAAGCGCCCACCCGTTGCGGCCTGGATGAGCGCGGTTAATTGCGATATTTGGACGCCGAACGCCTCCGGAATATACGACGCGTACGGGAACTTGTAATCCGTAAGCTTAAACATGACGTGAGTCGCCGTGATCTGCGCAGTAAGCTTGCGGCCGTCCCGCACCCGTTGGCGTGAGTTGATTACGTAGTACTGGCCGCGCTCGTCCTTAACGTGGCCTTTTAGCGGCAACTTGTCCGTAAAGTCGGCGCTCGTCATCGGCACATAAAACGTAATCGTGTCGTCCGCGTTAATCCGCCGTGTCCGCTGAATATCGTAGGCTTGCGTTAAGATGCCGACGCGGCGCAGGTTTTTATCGTACGATTGTAAATAGTTCGCCATGCGGCCGGCTCACCTCCGTTAGTATAAATAGCGGTCCCGATGCGTTACGCGAGCGAGGACTTGGCGGCTGCTCTCGCCGTCTGCATAGGTAATCGCGTTATCACCGTAAATGAGATCGAAAAAGTCGCCGCCCATTTTATCGAGGACATTGACGCCGTTAAGCGTAATTGTCTGCGTGCGAGTATCGATGACTAGCCGGTCTCCGGGCGTAAAATCTCCGGTAAACGTTATCGTATCGACGTGCGTATACTTGGGGACCGCGATAAACTCCGTTAAAGAAGAAAACGCGGAGGCGAAAAACCGCTCCCGCGTCATTTGCGTAAATAACTCCGTTGCCGATTCGATGGCCGTGGCGAGTACGATTTCGCGCGTCATGGTAGCGCCTAGTTCCGTCTGCGATTCGAACGCGATAGTTACCGGAAACTCCAGCGATAGGCGTGTGGCGACTTCCGTTGTCGATTCGAAGGTTACGGAGAACAACGTCTCGACTGCGTATGTGCGTCCGAAGGGCAAGCGATTATAAGGGCCTCCGAACATTGGCGGCCTCCTCTCTGCATAAAAAGCCCCCGGATCGGCACCGAGGGCAAAATAAAAACGCCTCAATAGGCGCTGCTGGTGTTGCGCAGTTTCATCCAAATACGCATAAAAATAGCGCTCCGATTATTCAGGCGCTTTAAAAAGATAATTATTAAATCCTAGGCGGTTGTCAGGATCGGAGGCTACCATGTCCGCTTTTATTTGATCTGGTGTTTTACCTGCCGTAATTCCGTCCCTGATAATCTGGCCGAAAAACCCGTCGAATACTTCAAAATTTGTGTACATATCAAAATCCCCATAGTTATCTTGTCCCCTAAACCGCAAGGATACTTCAAAGTTATCTTTTAAAAATTCAATCTCTTCCGGCGTCATTTTTATTCATCCTCCTCAGAAATAATATCCATATGCATCTATGGTATTCGTTGCACTGTAACGATTCAAAATACTTCTACTCCCCCCTGTCCATCCACCGTTAGCATCCATATAGGCAGACCGGGTACTGGCATCTGATGTAAATAAAGGGTTTGCTGCACCGAAGTCTACACCCCACATAACCCGATTTGCTTCATACATAATATTTGTCATGGACTGAGAAGCGTGGGAGCGATATATAACGGTGCTTGGACGTGTTGTGCCAAAGTTAAATGTGGCAGTAGACCCAGCTGCTACAGTGCGCGTAACAAATACAACTGAGATTGGAGATGCATCTACCGTAATCGGACTATCATAAATACCAGCCTGCAAAGTTTGCGCCGCTGCCCCCGGCGTCACCGTCACCGCCCCCCCGGAATCTCTCACCGGCAGCGTACCCGTGATAACATCCCCACTCGCAACAGTAGCCGTTTTCCCTGACCGTAAATCCCCTGCGACAGCGTTGCCCTCTGCCCCACTGCCGCTATCTGCCAAAAAATCCGTACCCACATGTCTAAATGTGTACGGCTTACCTGCGACCAACTTACCGGCGGCATATGTATTGCCCTTTTGATCCTTGAGAGAGACGGCGCCCAGCCCGTTAATGTTAAGCGTAGGTTCCGCGCCGCAGTCCACGTGAGGCACGATAGTTATGCCCATGCCGGCAACATAATCGCTAGGAGCAGGGTCTAGCGTAACTGTATACGCCGTTGGGTCGCCTGCCGTTGCCGCATACGCTGGTTGCCGAACATAATCCGCCAAGTGCGCAGTAAGATCGTCGTCCAACTGCTTGACCGTTTTGGTGTTACCTTCGCCAGAAAGCGCGTCGACTTTCGCCTGTGCGCCCGCCGGAGTCTCCGCAGCATCTGCCGTATCTTTCACCACAACAAGTCGCGCATCCAGGTCCGCAATGTTCCCGCGAAACGCTTCATGGTCATAGGCCGTAAAGTTACGCCCGCACTTCGTTCCCGCCGTCCACGCTTTCGCCGCCCCGTTAAATCCGCGCGTACATCCCGTCAAGTCGTTCCCGTTGATGCCCGCATACTGAATCGTCTCTGCCGTCTCATCCGTGCCAATCGTAAGCAGGCCGGGAGCAGCCGCGAGTCCCGCGATACTGAGTACACTAATTGTCGTATCTGTATCGCTAATGCCCGCGGCCAACTCCGTAACTGGCGAGTTTACGACGGCGCTATACATTTCCATTTGCGCCATTTATTCGACCTCCTTCCGTTTATTGTGCGAATGCTACCGTCGTACCGGACGCCAGAAACTTCGGCTTATCGCCGGACTGGATCGTACGCGGGTTATCGAGTGCTCGCGAGAATAGCAGACGTCCGCCTGTTGCTGCATCCCGCAATCCTACGTGCGTGATGAGTCCCCAGTCCGCCGACGCAATCGGAAATTCTACGTCAATGTCGCTCGCCGCCGTCCGCTTACCGCCAACCCCCGCCGGCGCCGCGAATGTGATCGCCTTACGTGCGTATGAGCCGCCACTTACCTCCGTGCCTGTATCGGCTGCCGTGGGGTCGGACGTGTACAGCGCGATAAACACCTCGTTCGGAGGCGTAAAATTGATTCCCCGTAGAACAGCGTTTAGTAAGGCGTCCGCCAAGTAGTTCGAAATTTGCATCGCCATTTCTTCGTTCTCCTTTCGCGCACGTAGCGCGTTTCTGCGCAACAAAAAAGACCGCCCAAAAGGACGGCCCTGCGTTGCTTAATCGAGTGTGTACTCGTTCGTAATCGTAAATCCGTGAATCGTATTCGTCCCGGTATTCGTTAGCACGATCGTAGGCTGCGCGTTGACATCGCCGTCCGTATCAATCGTTAAGGTTGCTGGCGAGGTGATCAGCGTTGTCTCGGTTACGCGCTCGGCACCGGTCGGCCACGGGTCATTCATGCGGATGCTGACGTCGAGCAGGCGCGATCCCACCGTATTGAGCGCCATCGTGCCCGTGTAGACTCCGCGATAATACTTGCCGGGCATGTCCGTAAACTCAATCGTCAGCTCGCCGCGCTTAGCGTTAAATATACGGGCAAGCTGCGCAAGCGCCCGGTGGAACTCGGCCGGGCTCACGTTTATTTCGAACGTCATGTCGATCGTTCGCGACCCGTAGGTGCTGCCGAAATCGACTACCCCGTCTGTTCCCGCGAGTTTGACCGTGTTCTCCTCTTCGCCCGGCAAAACCGGGAGGCGCCGCTCAAACAGCGAAGCCCCCACCGCCGACAGCAACGTTCCGTTAACGCGTACGTCGTAGTTAATCACCGCAGTTTCACCCCTTGCGTTTGGATACGCGCGGCCACTCGGACACGCTCGTCGACGAGCGCTTGCGCTGTTTCCGGATCGGCCGCCTCAACGCTTCCGATGGACATGTCGAATTGGTTAACGATCTGCTGCGGTTGTGCGCTCGGGGATAGTCCGGAACTTGCGACCGATACACCTCCGTTAAGCAAGTTCCAAAGCGTCGCCTGCTGTTGCGGGTTTAGGATGAGTTCAGCCCCGTGCGCGATGACCGGAACCGCCTGACCCGCGCCGCCCTGAATGTAGCCGCCGTCCTTAAAGTGCTGCAGCTTGCCGGTATCCGACGTGATGCCGTATTTCTGCCGGAGTTCATCGTTACGCGCCGATAGTTGCGCCATCGTTTCGGAGTCGCCCCGTGCCTTTGCCGCGTCATACGCGTCCTTGTTCGCGTTATACTCCGCCAAGTCAGCGTCCTCCTGCGAACCGTTTGCCGTCGCAAGCTGTGACATCTTCGCGTTATATTGCGTGATGAACGTGTCGAGATCGGCGAGAATCTGGTTGTTAGCGGTCGCGCTCTGCGATACACGAAACGCCGACACTGCGGCCTCGATCCCCTTTATATCGCCGGAATAGTCCTCGAACGCGGATTTGAGCGCGTCATACTGCGCCTGGGTCGCGTCCTTTTCGTCGTCGAACGCTTTGGACTTCGCATCCTTTTCGTCCTGCAGCGCGTCCTTCTGGTCCTGCAGCGATTGCTTCGCGAGGTCGCGGTCGTGCTCGAGTTGCATGCGGTCGATGTCCTTCGCGAGGTCTTCGCGTTCCTGAATACCTTCCGGTCCGACAGCGGACTGCAGCAACGCGAGCCGCGCCTGTTTCTCCGCTAGTTGTGTCTCCCAATCGGCCTCCGTGTTCATCCGGTCCTGCGCCGCCATGATCTCGTCAATCGCTTTAATCCGCGAATCGTAATCGTCGAGGGCCGCCTGCTTCCGCTTCTCTATCGAATCGAGTTCGGCTTTCTCTGCGGCATCGATCGCGTCCTTCTGTTTCTTAACGCTATCCTCTACGAGATCGTTCGTTTTCTCGACGAGGTCCTTCTTCGCGTCATAAACTTCCTTGTCGATCTCCTTGTAGAGATCTGCGTCTTTCCCGTATGTCTCGCGTAACTCCGTCCACTTAGCCAGTTTATACGCCGCTATTTCCGCCTCTGACTTTCCGGACTCCTCCATACGCCGCGCCTCTACATCTATCGAATCGGATGCGGCTTCGTACTGCTTCTTTAGCTCCGCAGTTTGGGCGTTCGCCAAGTCCTTACGCGCCTGGTAAACCTCTTTGTCCGCGTTAACATATTCGTCGGAGTCCTTCTTATACCGGTTACGGACGCGAGTCCATGCAGACAGTTTCTGTTCCGCCATCTGTACGTCAGTCTTTCCGGCCTCTTCCATATTCCGCTGATCCTTTTCGATCCAAGCGCTTGACGCATCGTACCGGGACTTGGCGCTATCTTCGGCGAGGTGTTTGAGCTGCAGGTTAAGCGCGCGCTCGTCTTCGATATTCGTCGCCAAGTACGCTTTATGCGCGGCCTGCACCTTTTTGTACGCAGCGATTTGCTGGTCTGCGGTTTGATCGAACATCTCCGCGTTATAACGGACGGTTGCCATATCGGCATCAAACGCTTTTTTGGCCGCTTCGGCCGCGAGTTCGGCCGCTGTCTTGCCGGTCTGCTTCTTCGCTTTTTCCGGTGGCGTAAGGTTGATCGGATTCTTAATCGAGGTGCTCGCATAGCTGCCGTTTTGGAGCGATGCCTGCGCTTGCTTCATCTCTTTAATCGCCTGATCGTACGCGTCTTGCTGCGCATATGCCTCGTTCTTCTTGGCGTTGAGATTGCTAAGCGTCTGGTCTCCGGCAACTCCCGGATTCGTTGCACCGGCCGCCATACGAGCGGCATCATTACGTGCGTCTAGGAACGCTCCCGCACCGGAGGTTAACCCGCGAGAAGCACCGAGCGACGTGTCCGAACTCAGTAACGATACTTTCGACCGCGTGGCATCGACGAGCCGCATCGCAGCGAGCAGACTTTCGTAATTCTTAATCTGCGCGGCAACCTGGGCCCGCTGGGCCTCCGTAGTCTTAACGAGATTGTTAATGTACGTTTGCTGCGAGTTGGCCGCTTCGTCCACGAACTTCTTCTCCGCGCTAATCTGCTCGCCAACAATCTTAATTCCGTCGGTGCGAATCCGGTTATTTTCGTCAATCTTACCGTTTAGATCCGGATACTCCTTCTTGAGCGTTTGCGTCACGTCGGCGAGTTCCTGCGTTTCGGCCGCGCTCAGTTTTTGCTTAGCCGCCAGTTGCTCGTAGCGTTTGAGTGACGCGTCCAGGGCGTCTACGTGTTGTTTACGTGTCGCCAGCGCGGCAATCTCTTCCTTATGCTCCGCAAAAAGAGCGGCTGTCGAGTTTTTGATCGCTTCGCCCATTTTATCGATGCTCGCGCGGGCCTGATCGAGGTTGTCGTAGCCAAGCGCGTTCAATTGTTTATTTAGGTCTTTGATTTTATCCGTAGCAGAAAGCACCGCCTGAACCAACGCAGGAGTCGTGCCGCCCTTATCCGCCGCGTCCTGCGCTGCCCTGCGTTCTTTCAGCGCCTCCGTCAGATCTCCGACCACTTTCGCGGTCTCTTTCTGTTTATCGCGCAGCTTTTCGAGGTCATCGACCGTCGTGTTAAGCGGAGATTTTCCGAGCGTGTCGTTCAATTCTTTCTGCGCCGCGTCATGCTGCTTTACCGCCTCGGCCGCTTCGTGCGAACGTGCCACCAACGCGGACACGCCGGCCGTAACAGCACCTACCGCGAGCGCGATAGCCCCGAGAATCGGAAACGCTATGTCCAGTGCCGCAAACGCCGCAGACAATACGCCAACAGCCGCAGACAATCCGAGCACTGCCGCCGATGCTCCAGCAAATCCGATAATTGCGGACTGTACTTGCGGACTCAGCTTCGTAAAACCTGACGCTAGACTCGTCAGAAACTCCGTCGCTCCACGTACGGCCGGGATGAGCGTATCGCCCACCGCAATGCCGGCGCCTTCAAGCGCGCTTTTGAGTTCGAGCGTGGCGCCTTTGAGCGTATCCATCTGTACGCCGGCAACTTCGGCCGCTGTTCCTCCGGCATTTTGGAGGCTGATCGTGTAATTGTCGAGTGTCGTTTTACCTTGCGTGATCAGCGTCAAAAATCCGCTTGCCGCCTCTTGTCCTACGAGCGTACTCGCGACGTCCGCTTGCTGCGCCTGTGTCAGCCGTGTGAATGCGCTCTGCAAATCGCCGACAATCGTGGAAAACGGTTTTATCTTACCGGATGAGTCCGCAATGCTTACGCCGAGTTGCTGCAGGTAGAACGCCGCTTCCTTCGACGGCGACGTTAATTGCAGGAGGATCGCGCGCAGGCTCGTACCGGCCTGTTCACCTTTGATGCCCGCGTTAGATAACTCACCAATGGCCGCTGAGGCTTCCTCGATGCTAATGCCCATGTTCGCCGCAACCGGTGCAACGTACTTCATAGCCATTCCCAAATCGGTCATATCCGCGTTTGTATCGATGGACGCTTTCGCTAACACATCCGCAACGCGCGCCGATTCAGACGCGGCCAGTCCGAAGCCGTTCAGCGCCGATACCGTAATGTCCGCCGACGTGGCGAGATCAATCTGCGCAGCAGCCGCCGCATTAAGTACGCCAGGGAGTGCGTCTATAATGTCGTTAGTTTTAAGCCCAGCTTGCGCTAGGACGGACTGCGCGTCCGCAACTTGGGACGCCGAAAATGCGGTGGATGCGCCTAGCTTTAGCGCCTGGTCGCGCAGCCGTGCGAGTTCGTCGCCGGTCGCCTGCGATATCGATTTAACCTTCGCCATAGCCTGCTCAAAATCGGCCGCTGTTTTTACGGATTTTGCGAATACAGCACCGAGAGCTACCGCGATTCCTGCGTAAGCGACCCCGACGGCTTTAAGCTCTTTCGATAGCAATCCGGCCCCCTGAGCACTCTTTTCCATCTGCGCTGTTACCTTCGCGATATCCGCCTCGCTTGCGCCTAGCTTCTTAAGCTCAGCGGTCGCCGCCGCTACCTGCTTCCGAAATAACTCCGGATTCGCCTTACGGAGAGCCTCGTTAATCTTCGTAATCTGCGCCGACGATACGCCAACGTCCCGCAGCGCCGTGTTTAACGCGCCGAACGAACTCGATACGGCCTTAGCGGACGCGCCGAGTTCTTGCGTCTTGGCCTTCGCCTTGTTAATGCCGGACTCGAAGCCCGAGGTGTCCGCCGTAATTTTCGCGCGAATCGCGCCGATGTCTACTGCTTCGCTAATGTTATTCACCTGCTTCCGGACAAAATAAAAAGCGCCCGTAGAAGGCGCTATACTCCGATTTTCATTTTCAGCTTGAGCCGCTCGAATCCGGACTGGTCGAATTTCGGCAGGCTGTCCGCCAGGCCGTATCCGGCTGCGCGTTGCAACTCATTCGTATAACGTTTGAATCCTTCGGCATCCGTCGTATGCGACATTACTAGCGTATTAAGCCGATCGAGCGTATCTTGCGCATTAACACGCTTGTGGGTGTCCATCACGTCCAGCAAGTCCATAACGTAGTAGCCGTTCTCAAATTCAATCTGCGTTTTGCCGAGCCTTATCGCGCACTCCGTCAAATATTCGTCTAACGTTAAACCGCGCCCTGAACCGCTTGTGCCGTTGCCGGTTGCGCCAGTTTCAGCGCGCTTTGTCCGTTTTTTAGGAGATCACCGAAATTGTTCGCTTTGGCGACCGCAACAAAGTACGCAAACAACTCGTCAGCCGAGGCGTTATTATTGAGCCACTCCGTCTCCAAACCGGTTAGTACGGACGTCGCGTTAACAACGTCGTCAAGAGATCGTTCAACCGCGACAAGGAAGAACGGTAGACGCTCGTCTGGTGCTGCAGTCATTACCGTAATGAGAAGTTGAGGCAGCGTATTGATTACCGTGAATAGTTCTCGCCATTGGGCGATTGTAATTTTGCCGACTCGCACGGATTTTCCGCCGATTTTAACCGTATCTGAACGCAAAATGCGCATTATTTTCGCTCCTTACGTAAAAAGGATAAGGCGAGCCGAAGCCCGCCCGTTTATTAAGCCGCGGTGATTTCTTCGTCTCCGAGGATGAGGACTACGTTGGCCGCGTCCGGAGAGGATTGCAGCGTAACGTTGGTGATGCGCTCGTTGTCGTTGTTGTACTGGTAGTTGAGGTCGGTCTGCGGAAACGCGAGTGGCAGCGTCGCCCAGTAGTCCGGGTCATTTTTGTGCGCGATTGGCTTGATTACCGCTTTCTTGGCCGCAGACAGCAAATCCGTCCCAACTCCGGTTTTGATGATGACTTTCGTGCCGTCCTCGCCCGTAACCGCCTCTGCACCGACCATGATTTTCGGGATAACGGATAGTTCGTATTCGCCAAACGGAATTGTCACGCTGACGTTACGTCCTGTAATACGTCGTCCCACTACGGTCTGACCGGTTTGGTCCGTGAGTTGGTCCCGGTAAGTTGTTTCGGTCGTCAAAACGACGCCGCCGATCGTAGTTTCAAACGTGACCATATCCGCACCCTCCCCGTACTCGATAATCGCCGGGCCGATCTCGATCTTCGTAAAATCTTGAGCCATTCGTGGATTCCTCCTTATATTTGAGCACGACAAAAGGCCGCCCATAATCGGACAGCCTTGCTACCGTGCGTTATTAAACTGTGGTTAGCGTAAAATTAAGCGAATACAGGACGCGCGCACTCTCGTCTTTACCGAGGTATAGCGGCGCGCTCTGATCCGCCAGACACTTGACGACGCGGGTATCGCCGAGATCAAACTCGGTCTTACCGTGCAACGCGTCATAAATCGTATTGGCTCGCGTCTCGGCCGTAGCCGCCGACGTTCCGCGCAAAACGATCTGAAACGACGGTCGCTTCTTACTCGTCCACTCTGACGGAGAATATCCGCCGGTGATCCGCGTATATGCGCAATCCGCCGGACTATCCGATGCGAACTCGTTGCCCACGATAGTCAGGCCGCTAAGTCCGCTAATTGTCCGGATATGCGCGTTAATCTCCGCTACCGTTAACATTCCGCAGCCCCTTTCGTAAAGCTTCCGCAATCATTCGTTGATAGCGCTTCGCGTTCGCTTTGAGCGGCCGCTCCAGGTACTTCGGACCGGTGCCGGGCGTCGTCGGATTCTTATACGTATCCATTTCGTGCGTACGGAGCGCATAGTTGTACCGCTCGCCGCTCGCCGATTCGTTGACTGCGCTATAAATGACGGACGCCGTAAATTCGTCGCCTTCTTCCTCCACGTCAGCAAACGCGGTTCCCCGCAGAATCCCTTCGTCCAATGGCGCGAGGTCCCGCGACTTCTGCAGCAAGTCGTAGGCCGCGTCCTGTACGCCGAGTGTTGCGGCGATCTTCGCGTCGTCTACCGATCCGTTAAGCTTCTTTAATACCGGGCCGAGATCGAACTCAAATTCGACGCTCATACGTTCACCTCCGTTAGAACTGGCTTGCCTACCGCATCCCGTATTACGCCTATGCTTAACGGATCGTAGGTCGTCACCGCGCCTAACTCATTGGTGTACGTGAGCTTATCGCCAGGATTTACGCCAGCCAGACGGTCAAGAAAGAAACGCCCGGTGCTGACGACTTCCTCTCCGCGCTGATTCCGTACGAGTTTCATCCGCTCGTCAAAGCGGCACTTTGCCACGTAGGGCTCACCGTAAATCGGATCGCCGTAATCCGGATCGGTGCCGGCTAGTGGCGAGATGGTCACGGTTTGTCGTAACGCGATAAGTGCCACGTCACATCACCGTCCATTTCGCTGCGCGCTTCGAGAGAGTTACACCGTTCTCCGCACCGATAATGTCGAGCGCTGTTTGCGGCACATACTTACGTGTGCTTCCGCCCAATCCGCCGACTTCCGATTCCTTAAACGACGTCGATACCGCCCCGGCGATCGATTCCTGCGTAATGCCGAGTCGGGCCGGCCGTACCTGGTCGCCGTAAGCCGTAGCCAAAACGTTGACAAACTCGTACACCGCGGCGTCCGGTATCATATATTTCGGATAGAAACCCGCGAGATCCCGAGCAGCGACGTTAACTATTCGTTGTTTTTTCGCCTCGTCTGCGCTTGTCCATTCGTCAATATCGATACAGTTCGCGTTGATGTACGCATCTGCGTTTTCTACCGTTACTGCCATGCGCCATCCCTCCGTTTATTTGTCGGAGGTTTTAGCTGCGGCAGGCTTGCGTGCTGCTGGCGCCTTTTCCTCCGGTTTATCCTTGCGTGAAGCATCGGACAACGCGTCCAACACTGCGGTCTCTTTCGTATCTTCCGTTTCAAATACGCCACCGCTAAACTTGCGCTTAACGCCGTCAACATAGAACGCTAGTTCAGCGTAGCGAGACGTGTATTTAGCCATCGTAAACCTCCATAATTAACGAGGAAGGCGCGTGCCCTCCCCGCCTATTTGCGGTCGGCTTACGCCAGACCTTTGATGCGTGCGTGTGCGGCTTCTTGGTGCAGTTCGAGCGTATATTCCCCGACAAGCATGCCTTGGTAGTAGTCGCCTTTTTTGCCCAGGTATTCATGCGTAAAGTCGCGGCCTTGCAACGGGTGAATCATGACGCGGTTCTTATCGATGATGAGGATTTCGTCGGCAGCCAGGTTGTTGTTGATGGACACTGGTAGATCGCCAAAGTCCGTAAGCAACCGAGTGACCACAGTACCGCGGCCGGCATCCTCGCGACTAAGCGATTGCAGGTTCGCGTCAAACTTGGATACTACGCGCTTTTGCTTCGCCGGCACAACGATTTCGTAGTTTCCGCCGGTTGCGAATCCGCCTTTTTCGTAAATGTCCTGCAAGCTGTCTCCGATCAGATCCAACGTCAGCGCGTCGCCTCCAGCGTTAGCTACATTGGTTTGGATCAAGCTGCGCAGACCGGCCATCTGGCGTACGGAACCGGACTCGTATTTAACACCGTTGATGATCGCTTTTTCCAACTGCAGCGCAAGTTCGAGTTGTTTCTTCGATTGCTCGTACGTGTACAAATCGGAGATACCGTAGTTCGCAACGGCAGCCGCTGTACCCGTAATTTCTACGGTGTCGGTAAAGATTTGCGTCACGTTCGATTTCCGTGCGCGAGCCTTGAAGCGTGCGTCGATTGCGTCGCGACCTTCTACGGACTCAGTGAATTGAAATGCTACGACTGCGCCACTGGATACGGCGGCCGCGGTAGTGCCCGCGTAAGCACGCGTTACAGTCAACGTCTTTGTACCGGAGTTAATCGCGGTTACTTTCAGCAACTCCTCGCCGATTTTAACAACGTCAGACACGCGGAATGGTTCAACGGATGCTACTACGACGGCCGTTGCGTCGATAAGTGCGGAAGCTGTAGTCGTGGATTCGGTTGCGAACATGGAGTCTTCGAACCAGATGTGCTCAACTTGCGATACAGGGCTAGCGAATCCAAGCATGGACAGCATTGGCGTTTGGTTAGGGTTCAGCATCAAAATCTGCTCTGTTACCGACTCAGGCTTACCGATCAGATCCTCATTAAAAATCTTACTCATGTGTTGTTCCTCCGTTTATTTAGGTTTTGTAGGTTAACGCACTAAAGTGCGTGCGCAAAATAAAAAAGACCACCGATGATTAGGCGGTCTTTATCTCGATAATTCTCGTTTAAGCTGCGTATACTCTGCGATTGCCGTCGGTGTGGCGTTCTTCATCGCTTTCTCCTTAGCCTCCGCGAGTAATTGCTCCTTCGTCTTGTCAACGGGCTCGCCGCTGCCCCCGCTAGGGCTGCCGATCGGTTTCGGCTTATCCTGCACGACTTCGGCCAGGTACGGATTGTCAGCTAGCAACGCCTTGACCGCGTCCTCTACGCCTTGGGGGTTGCCGTCATCAGCTACGGTCGCGCCGCTCAAATCCGCCAATTTCAACGCAGCAGTCACGCGATCGGCCGGAATCTTATGTTCGCGAGCCAACGCTCTAAACTCTGCGTTAATCAAACGCTGATTTGCCGTTGTGAGCGCGCCGTTTTTGGCTTCTTCGGCCTCTTGCGCTTTCTTACGCGCTTCTTCTAACTCGGCCTGCAGGCGTTCAGCTTCGGATAATTCCGCCTTCTTACGTTCGCCTTCCGCCTTTTCTAGCGCATCGAGCTTCGCTTTAATATCGTCATAGTCCGCAAACTTTTCGGTCTTCTTACGTTCCCGCGCGATTCGGTCCGCGATAATCTGGTCGAGTTCCGCCTGGGTGAACGTCTTTTCCGGTTCTGGCGTTGGGGTCGGAGTTAGCTCCGGGTCTTCCTCGCCGAATAGCTGCAGGTTTAACGGATATCTATAGCGAATTTGTTCGTTTGTCATTTCGTTTCCTCCCGCGTTTAAGCGCCGCGTAGCGCATGATTTCCGTAGAGTTTAACGTCATTCCACGTCTGGACAAAACAAAAAAACGCCTACAGCGTCGATTCAGGATCGCGCACAGGCGTTATAACGTGTCTGCAATGCGGATGGAATATCTCGCGCCGGTTCAAATCGCCAATATAGCGGTAATCACCGGGCGCATCCGGCGTAAGTTTAACGATTGATCCTTCGTAAAATCTGCACGCATCCGTTGCGCCGTGTCTCGATATACGTGCGTACTGTACTCCGCGCCCTAACGCCTCATTCATCGTGGCGTCCCGGTGCGCGCTTAATAACTTCGTTCTCGTGACCATTTCTACGTAAACTTCCGGCTTCCAACGACGCCCGGCTGCGTCAATAATTCCGGTATTTACCGCGTCGCCGAGCGTTTTGCGCATCCGGTCGAGAATATCGCGCGATATCGTCCGCCGGCCGTTAACGCCTTTTGCGAGATTCGCCCGGAACGAGTCCGCGGTAGCCTGGCGCACGGCTGCGCGAACTTTGCGCTCGACGTTTTGAGTAACCGCTAGCAGATCCGCCTGCGTGTCCGCAATGGCCGAGGCGACGAGCTCCTTATTCACGCGGCTAAACTTCGCAATCTTCTCCGCTTCCTCGACCGTTTCGACTACGCCGAGTCCGATAATCGCCTGAATAACACCATCAGTCGCCGCCTTCGGGATGTTCGCGTTAACCCATTCGGCCGACTCTTCGTTTAGGCCTGCGAGTATCTTCGCAACCGAAGCGAGCGTTGCTTGAGCTTGAGCGCGCGTCATTGCCGATAAGTCCGTGCGTTGCAGTTCCGCCAGGATAGCGGCAACAGCAACGCGGTAAGCGCCAGTTAAACGACTAATTTCGCGCTCATACGTCGGGTCCGGTATTTGCGCGGGCATTAGGCTGCGCCCCCGTTAAATATCGAACTATCCACGGTGCCGTTCGTGCGAATTTCGTCCGCATCAATCCGCTGGACCATTTCCTGTGCCTGCGCATCGCTGACTCCGTCGAGGTCTTTGATCGCGTCGGCAACGGACTGTGTCGGCTTATTGCCCGTCCGAATTTGCGCCACCTCTGCGGCCTCTTTAGGGTCCTGCGGTATGCCGTCGCGCCAGTTGATTACGGGATAAACGGGTTCGTACGGTTCCCATCCAGCTACGCCCCGGTTAGCGTAGTTTTCGAGTTGCATAGCGGTCCAGATAGCGTCCCGGAGAGCGCGGTCAACATGCGCGCGTATCCGATTGACTTTCGCCAGGATCGGCATAAACCGCGCTTTGATTGCGCCTGAATCCGTATGTGATGTGCCTGTGCCGCCCTTATCGTTCGCGAGCGTTGTACCAAACAGCCACTGCGGCGTCTCGCTCATTTGGTAAACGAGGCCAAGCAGGATGTCGAGTTCTTTAAACGCGCCCTCAAGCTGCGAGTCCCACGTCATATACCCAGGAGTCGCGTCGTCCTTTTCTAACGGGATATACCGTCCACCGCCGCGAATCTTATCGTCGCCGTCGTCAAGGTCGCTAGGTCCGTACATCCACGGGTCGCTATGCTTCCAGAGGATATAATCGATCTGCGCGAGACGCTCGTTAATCGCGCTCAATACGCTCTCTACTTTTTCGATCCCGCTGATCCCTTCCCACCGGTCGTCAACCGCCTTATACGGGATGTGGTGGACAAGCAAACGGTCGGTACCCGTTTCTACTACGTCCTCTTCGCGCCCAGTCGGCACTTGTTCGCCGATTGTGTACGTCGATATCGGCACGCCCCAATCGGCGTTTACCGATGTAGCTTCGAGCTTATATCGTTCGTATAGGATGTAGCCGGGCACGTGCCGTTCGACTACGAGATAAGGCGTCGCGTTAACGTATCGCCCGAATACCCACCGCTGTACCAGGCCGGTCGGCTCTTCGACCCACTCAATCCATGCGATGTTTACCGCTTTAAACTTCTTCCGGGAGCCTGCGGATAACTCCGGGAATACGATATTGGCCGGCACAGCTTCGATGATCGGCTCCGGATCTGCCTCGGGCGCCGCTAGTCCGAGCGCTTCCGTTTCGCTTACGTCTGCCCGCGGCGCATAATACGTTTTGATCCACGAGTCGCCGCGATAACCTCCGCCGATAACGAGTTCATGCGTCATCTGCGTAAGGTCGTTTTCCTCTACAATCGAGTCGAGCCGTTCCTGTTCGCGCGTTCCCGGACCGGTTCCGGCTTCGTATGTCGGGGGCTCGCCCGTAAGCAAGTCCGCCGGCTTCGTGAGCAGGATGTCCATGAGGTTAACCGCGATAAATAACGTTTTAAGCTGCGCGGCGTGCGGCGTATCTTTGAGTAGCGACGTCGCCCGGTCATATATTTCCGCGTGGCGACCGTCGAAAATGATACGGCCGCGTTTATAGCGGGCTAATCTCGGAATATCTTCGGCCGGAGGATAGCTGGCCCCCGACGTGAAAAGCTTTGCCAATTCGCGTCCCTCCTTCGTAATTAGTACGCCCATGCGGGTTTATTGCGTATTTGTTTGCGCCCCGTTTTCGCGATGCTGATCGCCATCTCAAGGGCGTCCGGCAAGTCATCGTGTGATCCGGTTGGAAACATTTCGAACTGTTCGAGTAACAGCGCGTGTTTACGGCTGAATTGAATCTCGCCGCTCTCAATCGCGGGCGCCATCGCCTCAATCCGCAGCTCTTTTCGCGACCGCTGATGGATCTCCTTAACGCGCGTGTGTGCCGGGTAGCCCGCGGCCTTGAGCGCGTCTTTTAACTGCATGACGAAGAACTCCTGCGCCGCTTGCGCTTCGGCTGCGATTGCCGTCGGCTGGAACCGCGTAACCTTCTCGACGATTACACGCAAAAAAGCGTCCGGCTTTATCCGTTCGCCGAACGCATCGATAACGTATTTAGTTCCGGTCTGTTTATGGCGCGCGATCGTAACAACCGCGCTGTAGTCGCCGCGTGTTTTACCCATCGCGAAGTCGACCGCTGTATAAACGTCAAACTCGTCGGTCGGCCGTGGGTACTGCGTAAGGAGTTCGCGCAACGGGCCGCCATCCCAATACGTGAATTGATCCGGGTTAAAGATCATCGACTCCTCGTCGATCGGATTGTTTTGATACTCCGTGTTAAACGCCTTCGATCCGTTATCCCATTTCCACGTCATAAGCTTCCAGATCGGCTGCGCTTCCGGCCACAGTACAACTGCGCCGCGGTCCATTTCCTCGCGATTCAACTCGTAAAGCTCGCGCGCATCCTTGACGCGTTGTTCCTTCGGCCTGTCCGGATCTTTATAGACGAGCCGGCACGCTTCCCATAAGTCCATACGCTCGGGCCATTCGATAACCGCGCGATAGACTTTCGATTTGAAGTCCGACCGGTTATTCAGTACGTCGACGAGTAGCGCCTCATGATGGACCGTCGTTCCCATGTAGATAAACGCGGTCTTCTTACCACGTGGATCGCCGAGAGGCATTACGGTCTGCGCGAACCAGTCTTTGAGCTTCTTACGGAGTTCAGGCGTGGCCGCGTTAGATTTTATGTCCTCCAGATCGTCACATACGATAAGATCCGGCCGAACGCCGTTCCAGTTACGTCCGCGTAGCGCCTGACCGGTCGATGCCGCTTCGACCTTCGTGAGCAGCTTTTTCGTTCCGTCCTCGCGCGGTTCCCAGGCGATAAACTCCGAGCTGTTATCCTTCGGGTTCTCCTGTTGCTTCGGCGAGAGCAGCGGACCGAAATCCGCCCGCAGCTTCGCATTGCCCCGTAGCTGCATCGCGATCCAATCGAGGTTCGCGCTGGATACCGCCGGCGTTTCCGAAATGATAATCTGATATTTACGTTTTCTGTACGCGATCTCCCGTATCGGAAACGCCTTGGATAAGTACGTAGATTTAGCGTGAGAACGCGGCGCCGCCTCCGCGACCTTATCGTTGGTGTGGACGTTCGATACATCGTCCATTAGCGCGCAAATTTCACGGTGAAAATCAGGTGCTTCGTCGTACGCGGTGATATCGAATTCGTCCCAGTTACCGTCGTTGCCGGGATTACGCGCTTCCGAGAAATATTCGAGCGCAAACTCGATCAGATTCGTTTCGCAGCGGTGGATTCGCGTTTGGCGTTCGTATTCCGCAATCTGCGCCTCGATCTCCGCCGCGTCATCCGGACTCAAGTCGGCGATATCTACGCCGTCGAGTACGTCGAGTAGCGCTGCTATTTCCGCGATCTTAGCTTCGCGTTCCTTGCGCGTTAGCCATTTACCGTTGACCCATGCGATAGATATCACCTCCTCTCCGTTAAACTGGCGCTGATAGCCTTAGCAAATTGCGCCGCTTACTGCGTCCTATCTTTATCCAGCCGGCCTTTAAAAAACAAAAGCCCGGATTCGCGCTCCGGACTTTCGATTGGTCTACGTATGTTATTATGCCGTCTGGTGGGGGCGTTCCCCACTCACGTAATGTAATCTCGATAGCTTCACGTATTAATTCCGAACTCAGATGCGCCGACTCGTTACGGAAGATGGTGCACTCCCACGCATCTATACCGTCATCACGGATTCCCGACCAGGTAACCCAAACGGCATCGGCGTTCTCCGTTTTTAGTACGAGGTTTCGACCGGGCCGACAAAATTGCGGAGATCCCACCTTTTGACGCGAGTAATGGCGGTCGGCCAGTTTGCGACAGTCTTGATCGCCTTTATTCGTTATCACCCACTGAGCCAAACATTCACCTCCGTTTAATTAGCGAATTTTAACGTGAAATTAGCGCATTTACCCGCTGACGGGTGTATTCGTGTGTCCTGCGGCATAAGTCCGCTAATTTCACGGTGATTTTACGTGATAAGTCCAAACGTTATTTTTGATGCGCGGATTTTTCGGTGACCAGAAAACGCCCCCTCGCGGACACCCCTTGGAGGTAATGCGTTACCGCACTAAAGCGTTAACGAAACGGGGCGAATCCGGTGAATATCGAAAATCAACGATATGCATCGTTTATGCACGTTAAATTACGTAAAATAATATTTTGACGTAATGATGACGCGAGGAAACCAGCGCCGTATCAACGTTTTGACTGTTGCGTATAATTACGCGTTATGCATCGCATATACATTTCCAGTTGCAGACGTAATAAAAGCGCGCACCGACGCCATTTGTCGCCAACACGCGCTGGTAATTTATTCACCGTATTTCCCGCGTTATCCACACGTTTATTCAACGCATATACAACGTCGATTTCCGCATAAAACTCCGTGCGGTGACGCTTTACTACGGTGAAGTCGAAAGTTTTACGGAGGGTGCGCGTCAGGAGGCGCTAGTAGGTGAAACGTACGCAATCCGCAGCCGTCCGCAAACCCTCCGCCAGTCCCGCTTCATATAATGCCGCAATTATTCGCCACTTTCCGATTTGTCCCGTTTATACGCAGCGATACGCTTTGCCAACGCGTCCAGATCCGGCTCACCGTCGCCCTTCACCGTTACCTCCGATGTCTCCGTCAGCATTCCGCCAACCTGCAGCGCAAGCTTTGCCATCGCCGCATTGCGGTCTTGTATTGCGATATCTACGAGAGATGACGCGAGCTCCGGCAGCTTAGCGTCGTTCAGCCGCTTAATCTCGCGCTTATACTCGGCGTCAAACGCGGCGTTCTTCCGCCAGTTATCGAGAGTACGGACGGACACGCCCGCTATCTGCGCTATCTCTTCGTAAGTCTTGCCCGCTTTCTTTGGTTGCGCTAACCATCCGATCGCGATGTACTGTTCTGGCGTAAGTGACTTCGCCATATTAACGCCTCCCTCCGTAAATAAAATAGCGCAGTTCATACGCACAGGCATGACGTACAAACTGCGCTTATCCTCCGAATCTAACTAACGCGTACATTCCGATAAGTATCGGTAACCAAAACACGTGATGGATTACGCCTTGTAAGAGCGTAAACTCACGCGTATACGGACGGAAGTATAATCCGGTTAGTAAATACGCTATAACGATAAATAACGCGAGCATTAACGTAATCCCTCCGCTCACTTAGCGTTCGCTTTACGCGTGTAAACGTATAATAACGTTCTGGGTTTTGCCTACATGAGATACTTCTTTGAGTTTGCTTCATGGCTGACATTAACGATCATTAAGAGCAAACATCCTCACGCGGCCTTTGGCCTTGCCCGCCACCTATCGGTTCCGGAATAACTTTTATCGCGACTAAAATATATCTCACTAGGGACGTGTTCTTTGGCCCGCAGTGACCGGGCCGCTCTTGCCCGGATCTAACTCCGCAGTATATGGAACGACACGCGTAAATTACGGAGTAACAAAGACTAGATATAATTTTACCCGTAAAACGTCGAAAAGCCGCGCCACCAAAGGGAGGAACGGCATTTTCACATGTCCGAATAAAGTCACTTTTTTCGCCGATTTGTCCGAATAAGGTCACTTTTTTAAGCGGCCAATCCGTTAAATTTCGCAATCAGCGAATCATCTGGCGTCTTGTTTCCGCGATAGAACACGCTAGGATTAAACTGGAACATGCGTTGCGGCCCGACAGATGTGCGCGCGATAACGTACTCACCTCCGAATTTCATATGCGGAAGCCTACGCGTCAATGTCTTCTCGTCGACTCCGATCGCGGCCGCCAGACTCTTACCGTTAAACCAACGGACTTTATTCGGGTCGCGTTCAGTAGGATTCGAACAGAGTGCGTTGTTACTAACGTGAACATACGGAAGCATCCGGTACATTAAGCCGAGATCCACCGCTTTAACCTCGCGATAAGCCTGGCGCACCTTTGCCGTGTATGTTCGAATGACTGCGCGATTCTGCGTGGCTCCGCGAAAGTGGTATCGCGGATTAACGAAATAGCTGCCGTGTCCATCCTCCGTTATGATACCGGCGTCTAAACACGCGCTCATAAAGTCGTAGAAGGTGCTGCGCTTACGTTTAAGCTGCAGAACGTCGAGCATGTCTGCGCTATTCATTGAGTCGCCGCTAGACTTAGCGATGCGCCCTCCGTCATAGTCAACGTAGCACTGTAAAACGAGCAAATAACCGCACTGTGCCGTTGTTAAGCGCTCAATTACGTAATGGATATCGTCCATAGACGTAAAAGTAAAGCCGGAATTTCGGCCCTTAAACGTCTCGCGGTCGAAGTGGTCAACGGCTCCTTTGCGTTGCGCCTCTGTTGTGACGCGGTCGCCGTGTTCGAGAACTGTTGCGTATACGAGTTCGCCAGTCTCCGGGTCTGCTAAGCGTCTATTCTCAGCCATTGCCCACCGCCTCTTCTAACTCACGCAGCGCTTGCGTAGCTTTCTTGGCTTCGCGCTGAATCGCTTTAAGCCCACGGATCGTTTCCGCAATATCTACATTAATTTTAACGTTCGTTTCGCCAATGTTTCCGGCCATGAGCAACGTCTCCCTTTTCGTTAAAATAAAAAAGCCCGGATTTCTCCGGACGGCGTTCGTTTAGCGGAGCCTTTCGGGCATCCGCGGGGCGCGTTGGCCCAATGTTCCCAAACGGGAGTAAGACCGCGCAACGGCGGCCTCTACCTATATAGACGTGAGATTACGTAAAATGCAGGTATTATGCGGCAATTTGACGAAATAATTTACGAGGAGGTGGTCACATGATTGCGGAATTGAGGAAAGATATTAAGTCATACCCCCGCGCGAGAAAGATCATAATCAACAAAGAATTGCTTGAGGTAATGAAACTGGAATTTGACCCTAGCCCGGAAGGAGAACAAGGCCTTGTTGAGTGGTTTCCTGAACGCAATTGGACATTCGATCGGATTCCAGTCGAGGCGTCGAATGAAATACCCAAGTGGGCTATATTCGTCGCCAAAGGAACTATAACTATTTTATAAATAAGATGCCCACTAATCTCAACCGGTTAGTGGGCATCGCTTTTGGCATGTCGAGTATTTATTAGTTCCTCCCCGCTTTTTCCAGGACAACTCGCCGTGTACTAACCAAGACGGGGCGTCCGCCAGAGTGTTCGATCTCACATTGCTGATTTTTATCGTCATAGATGGCCATGTAACCCATTGGCGACTCATCAAAGCTGTACCCCTCCGGCAACATATATTCTTCCGGTTCGGAAACCTCCCCAACAAACTCAAAACTAAGGCGATCCCCAACAAGTGCAAATCCATATCGCTGATCCCATCCCTTGACCGCTTTGAAATTCTCCCACTTGTACAGTTCGACTTTTTGTCCCATTATGACGACTCCTTTCGCTCATCCGGCATCCCCGGCTTATTGCTGTTTCCGCGCACTCCCTTGATGCGTCTTAAATATAGCATGCCTATACGACAATGTATAGGGGAACAGATACGAACATAATGTTAATTACTTGAATAAGTGGCTAACCGTCTCGCCCCTCCACGTTTTTTGCTTAATGTCATCAAACGGAGGCAAGGTTCCGCGTCGTAGACGGTCCGCTATAGCTCCACGCGTCACCCCGATAGCCTTCGCTAACTCGGATTGATTATAGTGCTGCGGCTCGATATCGTTCGGACCGTACGTGCGGCCAGACGGACTAACCAAAGCTCCTCCATCGATTCTCCACCCATCCCAAGGTCCCGATCCTTTCCACGCGTTACTCATTAGTTTTACCCTCCAAAGCTTCGATGTACGGTTGGTGATATTTGCTTTCCCCCGCTTTCCTTGCGGCGGCGGCCGCCTCAACTGTGTTATGGTCGCCGAGGAAATATGACTTTCCTTTAACGCATATTCGTGCGCGGAACACTTCGCTTCCATCCTTACGCTTCCGTACAGTTACGCCCTTAACGCCGGTACTGCTATCGCTTCTGACCCTGCTTTTAAGTACAGGCGTGTACACTCCCTCAACACGCAGGTTTTCCTCGTCGTAGCGTTGGACTTCCGCTCCTCTTTCTGCGCGCAAGCACCCGCACGACTTTGTGGTCCCGTTGCGTAAGTTTAGTGCGTCAACACTGACGTTTTCCCGACCGCAGTCACACCGGCAGATCCAGTGTACATGGCGCTTTGCATCCGTCTCACCTCGGCCGACTACGATGAGCTTTCCGAATTGCTTACCGGTCAGATCGTCAAGGTTAGTCTCGCTTGCTCGCTCGCTTTGGTAACATCCGCATGACGTTGTGTGTCCGTTCCGCAAGTTGGGCATCGTTACCGACACCTCGCTGCCGCACTCGCATCGACATAGCCATCTGCGAGTGTACCCTTTACGTTCGATTTCCTTTATTACGGTAAGCCGGCTGTACCGTTCGCCCGTCAGGTCGATCAATTGCCTGGCCATTACGCAATCGCCGCCAGTATAAAGTTTTGGTCAACCGCGCGGACACCGCCGCCCACTACTTGGAAAAACTCGCGACGCCGACCGTCATTATACTCGTAAAAGCCTGCCGACAGACGGAATACCTTCTCGCCGTACTCGTTTGTACTGTCTTGGCTCAAAAACTCCCGCTCCATTTTGTACGAGGCATGTGGGCCCACAATTTTCGCCACCCAAGTGCGGAATTTGCGAGTGTCTGCCGCCAGTTCGAAGTCTACACGAGACCGGGCTGCCTTGGTGTTTTTCCACGCTTGCTTTTAAAGCTTCTGCAAAATAGTCCTTAACAGGGCCGCCGAACCGTGCCGCTCCTTGTCTTGCAATCATCCATGCCGCCTTCATTACGTTAATCATTTTACTTACCCCTCGCGTCTGTTATTGTTGTCTTTATTATACCCTCACTATACCATATCGTATAGGGGAACGAATGCGAACGTAGTGTTAAATTTTACCGCTAACGAAACGCTTGAATAACGAACATATATTCGCATATAATACGATTATAACAAACAAACGTTCACATTCGGAGGTTGAGCGCATGAAAAGAGATCCCGTTATAATGCTTGCGGACTGTCAATCGTTTTACGCCTCGGTAGAAAAAGCGGCCCACCCGGAATACCGAGATAAGCCGCTAGCCGTGGCCGGAGACCCCGCGCGAAGGTCCGGCATTATCCTCGCCGCGTGCCCGATCGCAAAATCGTTCGGCGTCTCAGCGGCAGAGACGCTAGGCGACGCGTTGCGCAAGTGTCCGGATCTGGTCGTTATCCGTCCGCGAATGCAAACGTACATAGACGTATCGCTTGCAATAACGAAGATATACGAATCGTTTACGGACTTGGTCGAGCCATTCTCGATCGACGAGCAGTTTCTTGACGTTACCGGATCGCTTGCCTATTTCGGATCGCCCGAAGCCATTGCGCGCAGCTTGCAGACGCGCGTCATGCTCGAAACCGGCGTGTGGATACGCGTCGGCATCAGCTCAACGAAGATCCTCGCGAAAATGGCAACGGACATGTTCGCGAAGAAAAATAAATCCGGCATATACACGCTGCCAAAATCGGACATTGCGGAGCGCCTGTGGCCGCAGCCGGTAGGTAAAATGTTCGGCGTTGGCTCGCGAATGGCCGCGCATTTTAACCGGATGGGTATTTATACTATTGGAGGTATCGCGCGCCTGCCCTTATACGAGCTTAAACGTAAGATGCGCGCGGTTATGGGACGGAACAGCGACATACAAGCGGAGTTGTTTTGGCAGACGGCGAACGGGATCGACGACAGTCCGGTATCGCCCGCCACCCATGACATGCAAAAAGCGGTCGGCCACTTTATGACGTTGCCGCGCGACTATAACAGCCGCGACGAGATTGACGTTATATTGCTCGAACTCAGCGAAGAAGTCTGCCGCAGGAGTCGCGCGAAGGGCTATATGGGCCATATCGTTTCGGCTGGCGCTCGGGGCGCGGACTTAGCCCGCCCAACCGGATTCAGCCGCCAGATGACGCTGCCCGACCCGACTAACATTACGAACGAGGTTTATGGCGCGGCCTCTACGATATTTTACCGCCATTGGGACGGCCGACCGGTGCGTCAACTGGGCGTGACACTATCCGGATTGTGCCCGGATGACGAATACCAGTTTACGCTATTTGACGACCGCGAGCGTGTCCGCAACCTTGAGCGCGTCACCGACGACATCAAGACCCGTTACGGCGGTCATGCGATCCTACGCGCGTCTTCGCTACTCGATAGCGGCCAGGCGCTCGAACGAACGTCTAAGATCGGAGGACACTACAAATGAGCAAAAAGCTAACGGGAAACGGCCGGTGGGAATCGTCGCGCATGATGCTGCCGGAACATCGCGAAGTCATTATAACGCATCGGCTGTCGCAGTCTCGCCGGATTAAGCCGCAGAAGGACCCGCAAGAGCTCGAAATGATCGACTGGGCTCTCGCGCAATCTCTCACGTATCAAGTTCCAGTAACTGTCCACCTGTTTGACGCGATTGAAGACCGCGATATGACGGGCACGGTGAAAACGATACTGTCGCATAAGCGCGAGTTTAAGTTCGCGCACGGCGGCGAGCTGGAGTGGATATCGATCGAGGACGTTGTATACGCGGAAATAGACCACATTGGCGAGTAGCCTCCGTGGTCTATTCGTTTGTTACGCTGCATCCGGAAGAATAGCCGTGGCCTCGCTGTGATATTCCGCCACATTCCGGTCCTGCCACGTGAAGTCGTACGTGCTGATCATTTCGCCGTGCCATTCGATTTCCTTGCCGGCCCCGAGCGTTAACTCGTTCCAACGATAGGGTCCGCCCACATACGTTCGGCTCGCAACTCGGTATCCGTCGCTGCTACCGTTACCATGCGAAAACATGAACGCGCTGACGTCTTTGACGCTATGCCACGAAGGTATGTGCGGATATAAGTTCGAGCGCACGAGATAGTCATCCGTAAAGTCTTCGAGCAACTCGTCAAGCTGCGTTAATCCATCGCCCCACTTATCCGTCCGCTTGCCGTTCTTGTCGTAGCCAATGTCCATCACCTGCGCGAAGTAGGCCGGGGGCTGCCCCGCAAGAAACTCCGCGCCGTACTCCGTAATATCCCCGTAATCGCTGCCCGCGATAGATCCCCAACGTTTCTCGGCCGTTGGAATGAGCGGAGTTCCGGGCGGCGCCTTCCTTACGATGAGGATTTGCGTTGGGATCGTCGTACCGGTCAGCGCGAATGTCTCACCCGGCAGCATTACGGTCGCAACGTGCCAACACGTTTTATACAACATTTGGCGCACTTTATCCGCATATCCCGCGTAATTAATCCCCATCGGAAGCACAAACGCAATGTAGCCGCCCGGCTTGGCCGCTTTTATCGCGAGTTCTATAAACGCGATCTCCGACTTCCCCTTCGCGCGACCCTTCGTGACTCTCAGCGTCTCGAATACGTCAGGTAACTCCGCGGCATCAATGTCAATATTTACGCCATACGGAGGATTACCGATCACATAATCGTAATAGTTGCGTCTGCCGTGCATAAACGCATCGCCCTGAATGACGTTCGCGTGTGGATAGAGGAGGGACGTCACCCTCGCGCTGATCCCGTCGAGCTCTAGCGCGGTGACCTCGAAGTCTGACGGCTTTGAGGCGTCTTTAGGCGCGAGATGCTCGATAAACACACCGCTGCCGGCCGAGGGCTCAAGAAAGCGAGAGCCAGGCGCAAATTCTCCGCCAGATAGACCGCGTAATGCTTCGATAACGAACCGCGCGACGTGAGTCGGCGTATAAAACGCGCCTCCTGCGTATGCGTTCGGGAGCAGGCCGCCGGTTGACGTGTAGTTTTCGCGAAGGAACGCAACGTCCTCCGCCGTTATCTCACTGCGCGGTTTGGCTACGATCGCCATCGATTTAACGTTACCGTCCCAGCGCGCCCGTGACGCTTTACCCATTAGGACACCTCCTCCGGACTCTCCACCGTTATCTCATTTACAGCGCTCATTTCTTCCGCCCACCGCCGTCCAATTCCGCGACACTGCACGAACGACTCGCTTGCCTCTTCCATGACCTTGCCCGGAGCCGTATCGCGCTTATATTGGGCGGCCCTGGCCTTGTTGCGAATTCTTGCGTCAGCATCAACGCGCCAATGCTCGTAAGGCGTGCGTCCCCTTTTCGTCGGCACTCGGTAATCGCGACCGTCCGATCCGCGTGATTCTGCCGCACTGTCTGACGTTTCCCGGTCACGCCGGAGTTCAAGCTGCGAATCGGACATGAACGGATACTTGTTGTGCTCGATCTTGTACGGGTCCGGGTCCGTAATCTCATCGTAAAGCACGGCGTCAGTGAGCCGGTCCATAAGCGCGGCATCCGCAGGCACCGGAGATGGGCGCTCGGTCGGCTTTTTGCCAACGAGTGCCCTACGCTCACTTTCCGCGTACCAATCGTCAAGCGCCCGTTGATTAAACTCGCCGTGCGCCCGGTAATAGTCATCCTGGATGGCGGCCACAACGCCCATTCGCGTTTCACGGTCGCGGATATTGTACGAGCGCCCTCCGTACTCAAACGGGATAGGCGCGCCGGACGCTTTAAAGTGCGTGCGCAGGGCCGACTCGATGTCGTGCGTTACTTCTGCGGTGACCTCGCGGTATGTTTTCGCCATCAAGCCGCCTCCCCTTTCGTAATCTCTTCATACTCTACGTCAATCGCTCCGTAATCCCATCGCTGATACACGCCGGCAATCTTCGTCACCGCCTCGTCGACCGCCTGGGCCAACGTTTGGCGCGCCACGCCCATAATCGCGGCCGCCACCGCTTGCGTTAAATCAACGCCGTAAACCCATGCGATTGCCTCCGTCTGGCGCTCCGTTAGGCCGGCCGAGTTAATCGCGCTGTGGAGGTCGATGAGGATATCGCTGGCCGCCGTGTCGCCGCGAAATCTGGCCGAGCTGATCCGGTGGCGGTCGCGTAATAGCGCCTTAACTCCGTCCGCGTCGTTGAGTGCGTATTTTACCGTGTAGATTCGCGCCTGTTTCTCCGTGTCGACTTTTACATGCCCGATGATAACCGTCCCCTTCCGTTATTGGAGCGGCCCTGCGCTATATGAACGATGCCGCGCGCATTTGCCGCCATTTTTCGTTACTCGATCGAAAAGTCCGCCTCGATTACACCGCGCGCCTTGATTACGATTGACTCGACCCACGCGTGCTCGCAGCGGTCGTGTATCGGCGTATCCGCCATCTCGTAGACATCGGTCACCGTGTCGCCCGCGTAAATCTCTCCGCCACACCACGCGCAGTAACAAACTACGCGCGGCTCATCGGTTGGGCCCGGCGGTTGGAACCGGTATTCCGGCGTTTGCATCCGCACTCACCTCCGCCGCATCTCGCTCTGCCGGAACGCGATCGTCATATCGGCGCCCCTTCAACTGGTCAATCCGTCCGTACATATAACCGGCCTCGAAACCGCGCCGGTATTCTTCGCGATGGTTCACGCGGCATCACCGCCTTTTAACGCCAGATACCGTACGATCTCGTCAATCTGCGCGTAGAGAGCGTCAAGCGATCCGTCATTTACAACGGTAAAGTCCGCCGCATATCCGTCGAGCGCCGTTTCCGTCCCGTGCATCAAGTCCGCGTATTCAAACGTGTCGCCCGATTTGATGGCGCGGTCGATGCGGAGAGCGTCCGGTGCCTCGACGCGGATCAGTACGTAGCCAGCGCATTGGAGAGCGTCATATTCGTTCGGCTGACGCACATCCGTTACTACTGCATGGAAGGATGCATCGTAAAGGTACTCGTAACCTGCGTCCCATTGTCCGATATTATCGAGACACTTACGCACCCATACGTCAGGATCGCGCTCGCGCATCGCCTGGCCGAACCATTGGTAGAGTTCGCGCGGCTTCGTTCCGGGCGCAGGCTCACCGAATATCTCGTGAGCATAGCGTTTAAGCTCGTCGCCGAACGCGAATTGCGTGTATCCGTATTTTGACGCGAGATAATGGCCGACAACGTCCTTGCCGCTACGCAGGCGGCCGATAAGTCCGATGTTAGGAAGTGAACGAAGTGGCGTCGGCATCGGCGGTCACCTCGCTTTCAGGACGCAGCTCGAACGCGCCGATTGCGTTGTTCATATTCGTCTGTGACCGTGTGGTTGACGTCCCTTGCGTCAAATTCTCCGCGCAATACATCGACGCATAGACTCCGCCACCAGACGCACCGGCCATCGCTTTCATTACGGTGCTGAGCCGGACACGGTCGCCGACACGCCAGTCTCGGAACGTCTCTGCGCTTGTTTTACGAATTACCGAAGATATGACGAATATCTCGCTATAAAGTCGGATCATTAGGCGGCCACCTCCGTTCCTGCGGCAGCTTCGCGGCTGTCGTCGAGAATGATCGCTAGTTTATCCCCGTTAAGGTCTCCGCCGTACGCAGACTCACTGATACGCTCCTGTGATATATCCGATGCGATAAGCGTTAAGTTTTCGCCAGGCTCTACGCTGGTTACTCGGTACTTCGCGCCATACGCAATAACGCCCGGAAACGTCACGACATCCCCAACGCGAACATCCGTCGGCATCGGCGCGTCCAGATATTCCGCAGGAACTTCGAGTCCAAGCGCACGTCTTAGCGCGATTGCACGTCCGATATGAGCGTTGAATACTTCGCCTGGTGCGCATTTTGCGATACCGCGATGGGCGACCACTGCCCCACTATACGGGCGCAGCAGGCATACGACGGTTCTCTTATCGCGATCAATAACGAACCCAGCGCGGTATAATCGGGAGCCGCGCGGATACACCACGTCACCAGAGCCGTTCCAGTGGCGTTTACTTAGCGCATCAACGTCAGCCTTCGCGCGCTCAACGATCGCGTCACGCTGAGCCTGCGGTGATCTCCGCTCTCTTACCTTCCGTGAAGCCTCCGCGACTGTTTCGGCCTTCGGCGCTTCAAGAGCGGACACACGCTTTTTGACCGTAGCAATCTCGCCCCCGATGCCTTCTTCGATGAGAACGATGTCTTCGCGGGCTACCCGCAAGTCAATCGCAGCGCGTTTGTGCCAGTCGTAAATTGCGTTCATGCGCGTCTCCAATTGCGCGATGCGAGTCGTCAGAGTTGCGATATTTTCCGCGGCCTGCTCCGCCGAGCTGCGCGACGATAAAGGCGCGGCCGGGCGTGAGGAGAGCGGGGCAGGCGCAGAGTCAACCGATTCGAGGACGAGATATCCGAGATAGCCCATCGTCCACACTCCGTCTTTGTATACGTAATCGTTACCGTTACCGCTAAAATCGAAAATCTCGTCCCCCAACGCTCTAGCAACGTTGCCGACGCGGAAAAATCTACCGTCGCACGAACCGTCTCCATCGACTAGTTCCGTTACAATCACGCGCTCGCCCACCGCGGCCTTACGGTCGACCATGCGGAAGCGCTCAGGGCCGTTAGGCCCGTCGATGACGAGGATTTCCGTAGGCTCGAGGACGAGATATCCGGAACTTACGTCCGGCTTACCTACGCAACAGTGGCAGTCGGGGAAATCCGCCCAAAGATCTCCGTCTTTATCGAAGTCTCCAGCGACACCTACGCCTCCGTCCGAGAAAAACGGCTCGCAATCTCCCGTCGCTTTAATTCGTTCACCGACGTCAGCCTCCCGCTTAACCTCGCGATACTCCCGCCGCACGCCGCCAAGTGATTCGTCTTTCAATACCGTAATTTGTTCGCTCATTTAATCCGCTCCCTATTTGGCCGCATGGCCTATTTTTATTTCTACCGGTTGCCTCCCGAATTGCCTTGCGCTATCCTCATCCGCAACAAGTACGTCAATCTTCGCGCCTTTAATCGCGCCGCCTGAGTCTAACGCAATCGCGCCGAACTCGTAACCGTTAGCCAGACGCACCGCCACGATCGAACCGAGCGCGATAACGTCCGGATCGACCGCAATGACGCGGTAGCCTTCGTAATACTGCGTATCCCTCACGTCGTAGCCGGTCCGTGTAATGCCGGAGCAGCCTTCCGAACACATCGCGATATAAGCCGTTGCAGTGAAAGTGCTCCACCGCTCCGGTTCTTCCGTCGCTTCAAACGATTGCCACCGTGCCGCTTCGTCTGTTGGCGCAGACTTCGCGGTTATTGGCTCCGGAGATTTAACGATTGCCTGATTCGTTAAATCACCGTGAGTGTTCGGCGGCACTCCGTTAATTCCGATTAAGAACGCGAGAAATAGTTCGTAGACGCTGCGCCATGCTTGCGCGTTTGCTATGCGGCCTCCGCGAATACTGCTTCGATTTCGGCGAGGAGTGCGGCTTTGGCCTCGGCTGCCGTGATTTTGACGACGGCGTCTGCGGATGCCCAATCGGACGCTTTGCGGTCTGCTGATTCGAGGTGGTACGGAACATTAGACGAATCTGTCCGGTCGACACGCGCGATATCGCCTTCCGCGAAATCATCGTTATAGCTGCGACCAATTACGCGGACCCAATCGCCGGGGTTTATCGCGAGATCCGCTTCGAGCTGCGCGATTTCAGCGGTTAGGGCAGCGAGCTGGGCGCGTTTGGCTGCGAGAATGTCATTGGCGTTAGTGGAGCGTCGGAATACAGAAAACCAACGAATACCGATTGCGTAATCTAACTCGCCCCGGAGCCCTTCTGACTCGCCAACATCGTCGAGAAACCCGATTGCTGAATCTTTCTCTATATCTACCATGTAAAATCCGCCTCTTGTTATGTCCGCAAGTGTTGAATTGTTATCGCACAGGACAATATCACCTAATGCGACGTCTTCCTCCGTCTTCACGTAACGCGCGCCTTCGTACTCGATCTCCGTATCACTAATCGTTTTAACTCCGGTTAATTGCGCCATTTAAGCGTCATCCCCTTCGAATAGATTCGTTTCAACTAACGCCACCGTCCGCGCATCCTGCAGCGCCGTAATCATCGCCCCGCGCTCGTACATGTTCGCGCCGATGCTCAGCGTCTCGGCCCGGCCGTCGCTGCGGATGGCTCCGACAATAACACCGGTTATTTCAGCGTTGCGAGCACGTTCGGCCAGCACTTCAAGTTGCGCGGCGACTTCGTTCGGGAACGGGATGATTTCCGCGCTCATTCTGCGACCTCCTCTACGTGAGCTACCGCATTAACGGAGGCGCCGTCGTCCATGTTACGGGTTATTGTACTAACCGCTCCGTCCTCGATACTTCGCAGTCTCTCGATCTGTTCCTCCGCGGACAATCCGTCCCACATGGCGTTGTCCTCGTCGTCAAGTGTATACTGCGCGCTGATTTCTACGATAAGCTTCCGCAATTAATCCGCCTCCCTTTCACTAAAATACGGAGCCGACCACGGGTCAACCTTTACGATCTCATCGCGAATGCTGACCGCCAGCTCAGCGATTTCCCACTGCGCTCCGTTGCCCGGCCGCCTCTTCGCGTAGAAATCGAGCAGTGTCCGCAGGTTTCCAGTCATGACGAGATTGCACGTTGCGGCCTGCGGAAGGACCATGCGTGCGTCTTCGGCTGGAACGCCGACCTCGCGTAAACGGTCGTAATATAGTTGCGCGTCGGCCATCGCGTCCGTGTATACGTCCACCGCGTCCCACTCTGCGAAAGTACCTTCGTTAAGGATTTTATCGCGCGTAATAGTCGCCGGCGTCACGTAATCGAATCCGCCGCTCTTATCTCCGCTGCCGAACCGCACGTAACGCTGACTTTGCACGCTAAACGATAGGTGACGGTGCCGCGTTAGCTGGGCAAGAAGTGCGCGGCTTACGCCTTCGATCGCGAACGTGTACGTCAAATGCTCGAGAGTCGACGTGTGACCAGACCGCGTAATGTGCCGGAATAACCGGTCGGCCTCTGTGCCTCCTTCGCCATCTGACGCCGTGTTACCGAAATACTTGGCGCCCTCCTTCGCGACGATCTCCGTTGGCTTGAGCGGTGAGTAACACGTTCGGATTGCGGTGAGCGCTACGGCTGCGCGTTCGTTAAGATCTCCGTCCATGTACGGATTGCACATTTGCCGAGATATACCGACGTCTTTTTCGTAATCAAATTGCGATAAAAACACGCCAGACAACGCTGTGTGCGCGATTAGCTGTATGTTCAATGTCCGTTAGACCTCCTCGTCAATAATCCGTAAACTAGCATGGGCAACCATGCAGCAGCGACCGCCAGGACAAACAGCGCCTTCTTCCAATAGGCCGACAGGAACTCCGCACGCGCGAGTGACGTCGTTGCGAGCATAAGCCCGGCGACTACGTATAGTACCGATAGCCCTACGATTAAGTCAGACGTCGTCATCATCCGCGCCCTCCCGGTACAGTTTGACGGCCTTGTGTGCGCGGTCGGCAGTGCGTGCTTCGAGTGCGGATACAATCACGCTGTAAACGGTCATCAACGTGGAGATAATGAGAATCGCGAAAATGTACGGATTTGCGAGCATAAATTGCGTCATTGTTAGGACACCTCCGCCACGCTCGGTAATGATGCGAAGAGTCGTCGCGCACCTTCCGCGAGTTGCTCCGCAGTGACTCCGGTTGACCCGAAACCGCCGGCCCCTCGCTCAGTCTCGCCTAGTTCCGCAACTTCCTCGAAGGTAACTTGCGGATACGGAAGGACGAAACCTTGCGCAACTTTATCGCCTTTGCGTACGATGTACTCCCCGCCCAGCAGGTTCACACCTACCGCCTCTGTCCCGTCGATGAGCGTCGGCCATTCACAGTAATCGTCGATAGGCAACGGTAGCCGCGTGTTCTCGAATATCATGTTGACCTCCCCGCGATAATCCGCATCAATTACGCCGATCCCGTTTGGTTGGCGCAGCTTCGTTTTCAGCGCGATGCCGGATCGCATACAAACGAGGAGCATGTGTCCTGCCGGAATATCTAATGCGAAGCCCAGCGGCACAAGTGCGGTCTCGCCTGGCGCGATTACCGTATCCTCTACCGCCACGAGATCAAAGCCGGCCGCAAGTTCCGTCGCATACTTCGGGATGACGGCGTCCGGGTGAAGCCGCTTGAATTTAACGTTGATTACGTTCACTTACGCCACCTCCGCTTTGATGTCCGCGATTAGCTGCGTAATAGAATCCCTAAGATGACCGTCTGCTTCCTCTTTTGATAGTGCGTCAGCCGCCGCCTCCCCGAGGGCTACAAGTCCGTCGATCTCAGCGATTGTTTCCGCGTCCAATTCAAGGCCGACCTCCTCGCTCGTTACGATATGTGTGACCGCCGCCAATGCTACGATTTTAAATAACGTTTCCCCTTTCATATCACGCCACCTCTTCCGTTTGAATATTTCCACGAGCCTCAAGAGCCGCAAACTCCGCCGGCATATCGTGATTGCGCAGAATGTCCTCGACGATGCCGACCGCCGGATGACGCTCGACTTTCGCCAGGTTAACATGATCGAAAATGTCGTGCGCGCCGACTTCGTACAACCCACTCAGCAACTGGTAGAGCCCGTTACTCTTCGGCGTGCGCAGCCTTGCGTCGTCAACCTGCGCGAAGTTACCGCAGAATATGATCTTCGTTCGGTCTCCGAGGCGCGTTGCTACGCCGTGCATCGTGCCGACGTCGAGGTTCTGAACTTCGTCCACTATCACGTAGGAATCGTGAAACGTGCCGCCGCGCAACGTTTGAATCGGATCGAAGAAGATACGGCGCTTACTCTCGTCGCCCTCCGTCAAATAACGGAATGTCTGCTTGGCCGCCGGTGTCATCGCTTCGAGATTATCGAGGAACGGCCGTAAGAACGGATATGTCTTTTCGTTGATGTCGCCGGGCAGGAATCCGGTATCCTTTCCGAGATGCACCTGCAGACGAGTATAGATGAGTTTGCGGAAGTCCCGGTCCTCAACTACGCGCTGCATTCCGACCGCTTGCGTGATTAGCGTTTTGCCGCCGCCAGCCGGCCCGGTAAGGAACAAATACGGCTTATCGTTGGCTGACGCTCGCGCCGCCGCTTTCTGTCCGTCGTTTCGCGCGGTTACTCCGTAAAATGCCATCCGATTTCCTCCTCCGTTTAGTTATCGCTACGATCAAACGCCAAGATTACGTAGAAGAATACGGACTGAACCATCGCGATACCTACCGTTACGCCGTCAGGCGCGTACACTCCGCAAAAGAAGAGCACGGCCGCCACCGCCCATATTAGCGCGAACGCTGCGTAACCGAGATTAGCACCGCCCATCTCGTACGTAACCGCCAATCGCCGCGACCATGATTACCGCGATAAACCAGCGGCTCGGCTCGTAAATGCCCGCGATGTAAAGCGTCGGCAGTCCCGCAAATGCTACGGCGGCCGTCGGCGCTGAGTACCCGCGTCAACATTAAGCGGCCTCCTGCGCGGTGCTGGCGCTGTAGTCAACGTCGGTGTCGTCGATTACGGACTCACCCCCAAAGATGGGCATCCAAAACTCGAAACCCGTCTCATCCAGGTACGTATATCCGCGGTCCGGGCTAGTGAATCTGAATCCTACCGTTCCGTGGCCGCTGTTTGACGTTCTTGTCCTGTGCGTAGGTTTCCACGCATAAATCGCGGTTCCGTCCGACAAGATCGCTCCTTTGCGCGGCTCGTCCGGATGTGGAGAGTTAAGATATTCGTCAGGCACCGTCAGGCCGAGCGCTTTCCGTGCCGCGATCGCTTTGCCGATTTCCAGGTGGAATACGTCGCCTGATGCGCAGCGTGCTACGAATTTAGCGTCAGGCAAGCGGTTGGTACTCCGCCCAACATTGACTAGCGCGGTTACCGTACGTTTGTCCCGGTTAACGTGGAAAGTCAACGTATAGACGCGGTTGTGAAACGGGGTTCCCTTCGGCAAGTCCGAATGATTGTCGTGACCGATACGCACAAGCTCCGCAACATCAGCGCGTGCCTTTTCGATAACTTCCGCGCGCTTCTGCGTAGCTGTTAATGGCGCTATTACTCCTACGCCGTTTACCGTAACGTTCCCAGCCGAGTCGACCGCGAACACTGGCGCTTCCTCACCGAGCAGCTTCCGGATAGCGTCCGCGTTGTCGAGTACGAATGCGCGGAAATTATCGTAGAGCGGATCGGATGCGAGCGGTGATTCGAGGACTACGTATTCCTCGTCAAATAGTGCGCGAGAGCCTACTCCGTCAATATCTGCACGTACGCTGGGGCCGCTAATCTCTCCCGTAACCGTGCCAAAATCTCCGCTTGAGTATCCGAAATTGCATATCGGGTTAACCACCTTAATCCGCTCACCTACGCGAGCCTTACGTTTAACTTCCGTCATCCTATCGTCTCCTCTCGGCCTCGGCCGTTTAGTTGGCGCGGTGATTTGCGCCTTATACTTACTTGTTGCCGGCCGTCCTCCGTTCGCACACTAATTCGAAAAAAAAAACGGAGCAACCCGCAGGCCACTCCGTCCATCTTCGTATATGTAATCCGCAGGTGATGCGTCCTGCGGTAGGTGTCGTCAAGTCAGCGTGTGATCACGCCTTATTCCACGTTAATAAACCGTTCGGTCGCAGCCAGGCGTTTGCGTGCGTCAGCCAGCCGCGCCTCATAGTCCGCCAGTATGCCGCGCTGAATCGAGACGGACCGTTCGAGTTGCTCGACCTCATAGCGCTGGATTTCGTACGTCTTGCGGATGAGTTCGTTCATGCCGCAATTCCTCCGATCAAATTTTCGCTAATCAAATGCGCCAGAATAACCGCGCACGCATCCGATTCGTCATCCGTCGCGAAACGATAGTCGTCCGGCAACCGCAACCACTCCCGCACGGCCGCCGCAACTTCCGCTTTCTCCGCCTTGCCGCTGCCCGTAACGATCTTCTTAACGCTCGTCGGCGTAATGTTCGCAGCGACCGCGAGCCCGAGCGAAGCCAGCGCCCGGTCAACCGCCGACCACGCGCCGTGAATGCGATCATTCTGCGCGTAGTTACGACTAGGCGGCCATATCTCGCGGGCAATCGCACCGGTCATCGGCCTGTGCTCACGGAAAAAGAGGAGCGCATGTGCCTCGATAATCTCGTAACGAAGCGCGGCGTTATCGGCCGGTTCCGTCTTGACGTGCGACGTCGCAACGAGATTGGGAACACGGTCAGTAACGTCGATGACCGCGAATCCCGGCGATGTAAGCGAAAGGTCGAGTCCAGCGTGTCGTATGGCCGGCGCTTTACTCCGTTTTGGTTTCGTCAGAGTCTGCGCCCTCCTTTAACGAGGAGAATACGAAATAGGCAGAGGCTCCGAGAATCAGCGCCAGAACTGCGGCACCGCCCGGAGACGAATCGCTAATCGCTGCGATCGCGAAGAACCAAAACGCGACCGATGCACCACACACTCCCGTTAACACAACCGTTTGAATCAATCTATTTGCGAGCTTCACTCCGCCACCTCCCGAAATGTATAGACGCTGTTCCGCGTCGTGACTACGATAATGCCGTCCGTTTCCTCTACGTTCTTAATGCGCGTCGTACTGAGGATTCCGCTGCCGTCTTCGTATGTGGCGCTAAGCGTTTCGCCGCGCTTAATCTTCCGGATGGAGACGCGGTGGCCCTTGCGCCGGGCCTCGCGTTCGTGCGGTTGTCCATCCGGATAGGTGATCGCTAGGATTTCGTAGAGCTTCGCGGTACTCATGTGGCGTCAACCGTCATCTCCGCTTCAATCTTCGCAAGGAGGGCGTCAGTCGCACGCTCAAATAGCGTAATTAATCGCGCCTCACTCTCATCATTCGTAGGCGGGTCCGCTTCGTCAACATACGCGTCAATCTTCGCGATCACCTCCGCTGAAAGCAACTCTTCCGAGTCTTTTCCGGTTACTTCCTCAACGCACATTCCCAGCGCGGCAAACATGATTAATTCATCCATATTACGCAGCCTCCTTCGGTTTCACTCCGTCGATAAACTGCGCCAACTCTCTATGCGCCTGCTTGCCCGCCATTGAACCGTGAGCCATCGCCGACTCAGCCCGTTCAAGTCGCGCCAAGTTTTCAGCGCTAAGCGTTGCCGCACAGTACCCGCGGAAAGCGCAGAATCCGCACTTGCCGGTCATCTCGACGCTAACGTCCGGAGCCGTTCCGGTTTCCCGTGATTCATATACGAGCGCAGCCTGGCGCGCCAAGTCGTCGAGGAGTGAGCGCTGCGCGTCCGGTGTAATCTTAACGTAGAATGCGCGCAGGTCCGGGAGTGGCCGCCCGTCCTTCCACGTTTTTTGCCCCTTCGTAACCGACGATTTATCTTCGTCCGAGAACCACGATGGCTTTTGCGTAGATTCATACACGATGAGCGCTTCGTCAATACCGAACACGAGAGACTCCGCTACTACCTGGCGTTTGTGGTCGTCTTGCGCGCCTTTATAATCGAGCTTTCCGTTCATGGCGCGAAGTCCGCTCGCCTTCGTTTTATACTCGAAGATAATGCGCGATCCGTCCGGCATGTAATCAAACTTTCCGTCAGGCTTGGCGGTGATCGCGAAACTAACGAGCTCACCCGTTTCTGGATGCGGATGCGTAAACGCCGTCCGTAATTGCGCCGCTTCTTCGAAGTCCCAATCGCCATCATCACGGACGGCCATGCGGAACTTTTCTGCACCACGTAGGCGCTTCGGCATATGCACGAGATCGAGCTGCAGGTAATCGACGACTGCTGTGCCTTGCCTCCGCTGTCGTCCTCTGAACGGAATGTCCGCGGATTTCTCGGGACGCGTAGCCTTATCGTTCTTGAATACGAGCTGGCGGTCGCACATGTTCGTACCGGACGCGCCAAACGTTACGAGTCCATCGTTCGGGTACGGTTTGAATCCGAGGTGGCGTAGTTTCTGTTCGTAAAACTTGCGCTCAATTACCGAGTCGTAAAACGATGTATCCGGTGATGAGTAATAAGCGTCCATTTGCGTCAAAAAGTCGTGTACTAGCGTTTCTGCTCTCGTCAGTTAAACCGCCTCCCATACTTCGATTGTCTTCGTAACCTTCCGTACTTCTACGATATCGGCGTCTTCATCGTCCCACTCGCTCGTATACGTATAGTCCGTAAAATACGATCCTGAGCGTGAAGCTGTTCCGCTATAGAAACGTTCACCATCCGTGAAGATGACTTTGCAACGCTCGTACTTTCCGTCGGAAACCCAAACGTCCGGCTCAACTACGCGAAGCTCCACGCCGTCATACGTCAAGGCATCGTCACCACATGCCATGTTTTCTACTTCCGCTAAGCTAACTTTAATCATTCCGCGTCATCTCCTTCGTTTTTGGTCGTCCATTTTCGTAATCCCAGTCCGCAGGTTTTATCTCGTTCATCCAACGGGGTTCGATCACCGTATCACACTCAAGCGGGCACACTAGCGTTACCGTGTTCGTCATGATATCCGTGTACAGCGCGACCGTCTCTGGCGTAATGTCCTCCGTCGGTGCTGCGTGTTTCTGCTCGTCATGCAACGTTAGAGAAAACTCCCATCCGCGCCCAATTGTTAGCTCGTAGTAACTCCGGATCATGCAGAACTTGAGTACGTTCGCGCCGGTACCTTGAATCTCGTGGTTAAATGCCGCCCGTTCATCGCGTCCAGTCAGACGGATAAGCTGCCAGAACTCGTTGCGGTCCGCCGGCGAAAGCTTGTACGTTTTCTTGCCGAGTTCCGGATCGTTCTTGTCACGAATGCCTGCCCTACGCATGAGTTCGCACAGCCGCGCCCAGTTCTTCCGGTATTCCGGAAAACGCCGCTTCTGGCCCCAAAGTGTCGCAGTCCATCCGTGCTTGCGTAAGTGCTCGAACGACGCGTTAACCATCGTAGAGAATCCCGGCAGGATCTCGTCGAACTTCGCGTACGCACGCTTGGCTTGTTCCTCCGTGATACCGCGCTTAACCGCTGTCTTAACGAACTGTTCCTCCGCCTGGCCGTAACCTTTCGCGAGGAACATATCCTTCGTCAGCTTCCGGTAAGCGATCGATGTGAGTCCGGATTTATAGGCGCTCTCCAAGCACAACTCACGCGGCACTTCGAACATCATCGACGCGAACTCTACGTATGGATCGAGCCCCTTGCGGTACATGTCGGCGAAGGTGGGGTCGCCGTGTTCCGTCTCCATTTTGTGCGCTTGTATGCGCGGCTCAATCGACGAAAGGTCGCTGCCGAGGAACGTACGGCCCGGAGGTGGGACGAACATCATGCGGACTTTCTCGCCCTCTTTGGTGCGCGCCGGTATGTTTTGAATATTCGTGCCCTTTGCGACACTCTTCTCGCCACACTCGACCAGGCTTCGCATGACTTCGAGATAGTTCTCGTCAGTGACGCGTTCCGGCCGCAGTTCGTTCGGCTTGCCCGAGTACCCTTTCGAGCTGTAACGACCGGTCGACACTGTGTCGAGCTGCGTGTGCAGCCGTCCGTCAACGTCGAGCGCTTCCGGAATTTTATCGATGTACGTGCCGAGCAGCTTCTCATACGCGGACACAAGGGCGAGCGGCTTGAGCGCCTCCTCTTCCTCGAAGTAACGGTCGAGTACGTCCTTCGATACCGCGCGTTCCTTCGATTTGTCCTTGACGATCTGCTTCGTTCGGTCCGTGATCCCGAGGTGGTCGTAAATCAAATAGCGCAAGTGGTTGTCGTTTGTGAACGAAAATTCCTCGACGAATAGCGGCGCGTGTTCTTCGTCTGCCGGGGCAAGTTCCGCAGCTTCCGCTTCCAATTCGCGCAACCGGTCGATCGCGTTCGTATATTTCTTGAGCGTTGTCTTTCCGGCCGCTTCACACTCCGCGATAATTGCTCGCTGTTTCCGCTGTGTCCCCGCGTTCCGGGCAATCCGCGCCCTCTGCTTCGTAACCCATTCTGCGATTTTCTTTGCGTTAATCGTCCGGTCCATCTTCCGCAAGAACTCCGGACTCTCTACGCCGTATTCCGCAGCCACATCCGCTTGAGCCTTCGCCAGCTTCGGCCGCAGTTCGTCGCCGAGCGCCTTGAGTCCGTCGAGGTCAATAACGAAGCCGGTCCGCTCGATATTAACGTTGATTTCCGGAAGATATTGGCCGATTTCGAAATATGCTGACGCAAGGTTATCGGTCGCGATGAGCAAGTCGATCTGCCATTTCGTCAGCCACCAACCCTTGAGTACGTCCCATATCGCGTAGATTCCGACCAGTTCGACCGGATGCTTCATCGGTGACTCTCGCTCGAATAGATCCTCAAACGTGAAGTCCGGACCGAATGCGCCTATTTCCGCCTTATACTTCGCAATCAACGGTTTCAAGCCGTATGTCGGCTCGTGGTCGTTAAGCGTGCGCATAGCTTCGAGTGAGTCGTACCGGACGCCAGCCGGCGCGAGACCATCGTTAAGCATCATCGCCAAGTCGAACGGCGCGTTATGGAACGATTTAATCATCGAGGGCAGCGCTATGAATCGCGCAATTGCTCCGAGTGCGGCCGAACGCGTGCATTGCGCCTCTCCCGTCAAGTGCCCGTAAGCAACGTAGTAACCCTCGTCAAGTAGCGGCAACCATACGGAATATCCGCCAGTTAGATCGATCATCTTATCGACGCCGGACGTCTCCGTATCCCACACCGTTAAAGACTGCGCAGCCGGAAGCGTTATGCCCCGCTCGCCCAGTTTACGCCGGATTAGCGTGTTATTGAATAGCGCGAACACTTTCGTAAACCACGCATCATCCTTTTGCAAACGGCATTCCTGGCGCAGCCTCTCGACCATGTGCGGCAGTTCCGCGTCATCCGTCACGATATGGAAGTTCGCTGGCTTCGTTCGCAGCGTCTCAGCAATCCGTTCCGCCCGCTCTGCGCTTTCCCTTTCCGCGAGAATACGTGAGCCCGCCGCCAGTACGTCCGCTTTCGTAACCTGACCGCCGCCGGAGCGGAGAGACGGAAGCTTGCCTGATGCCCCCGTCTTTTTAACGATATCTACGAGTTGGCGCTCGCGATCCGTTAAGCTCATGTGGCTAACGCGTTCGATTGCTTCGGCTGGCGTTTCCTCTGCGGCCTTCTTCCGTTTCGCGGCGTCGACCACGCGCTCGGTTGCGTCGGTTTCTGCACGTAGGTTGAGCGTTAATTTAACGTCCAATCCGCATCACCTCCGTTTTCTTACGCGACCTCCGTCCGGTCAAAGCGTTGTTCAACCGGTACGATGAGTTTTACCTTCGCAGCTTTGTGCCAATTTGCTGTGGTGCGATCATGCGTGTTTACGCGAAACATATCGCCGTTAATCTCGCCGATGACTCCGAAGTCTCCGACGGGCACATATCCGGAGCTGCTAATAACCTCAACGATATCCCCGCGCTTAAACTCGTTCACCTTCCGGCCGATTGCGGACCAGCGGGATTCCTCCGCGCTGACCTTTTCGAGTTGCTCCGGTGCGGCGAATCCGCCCTGTCCCGCGGCGTCAGCGATTTTGATAACGCCATAACGTTCCGGATGATTATCGTATCTAGGCTCGGATACCTCGTAAATGACTCCAGATTCAAATCCGTAAAGCGGGAAATTGCCCCCACCGCTAATCAGCCGTACCTTATCGCCTTTGGCGAATTTGCTACGCGGGTCGAATGCGGCTTTTGCTGCGGCGACTTCCTCGTCGGTTGCGCGGACGAGCGCCCACTCGCGCGCCCAGTTACCATCGTCTACGTTATGTCCAGCGATTGTCTTAACGTAGAATGGTACGTGGCCGCCGTCATCCTCCATAATCTCAACGAGATCGCCGACACGTGCTCCGTATGAAATCGGATCGTTCTCGCTCGTCGTTCGGTCAGCGATAACCTTCGCATATTCACCGACTTTCAACCGATCAGGCTTCGCGTCGGCAACCGGTTCGAGGACTACGTATTCACGGCGGATAACGCAGGCTTGCCCGTCATTCGTACCTTCCGGATGCTTAACGTACACATCACCATCACCAGCGTCCGCGCTGACCGTAAACTCTTCACCGTTGATCCAGCGGTCGTCCAGCGTGTTTACGATCTTAATCCGCTCGCCCACTTTGGCGTGGCGTTTAACCTCTCTATAGAGTGGTCCTTGCTCCTCGCGATATTTTGGCGCTTGGGCTTCCTCTACCGCTTCGTAGACTTCGAAGTTGTAACCGTGTCCACCCAAGTCATACTCGTCGCCGTCCTCATCGATAATCTGCGCATCTCCAAACGAGTCAACGCGCACCACCTCATAAAAGGCTCCGTCGAATACGTAGTTGGGAGTATCATCGTCATTGATTCGCACAATATCGCCCGCCTGCGCCTCGCGCGCAACCTTCCGGTATTTCTTGCCGCCTACCTCTACGTCAACCGCCGGTACTACTACGTTCAACTTCGCCAATTATTCGGTCTCCTCTTCGTGGGCTGCACGTAGGTGCCTCCGCCCAGCCTTACGCTGCTGCCTGCGCAACCTCGTTGTCTATTGCAGCGATTGTATCCTTGCGCCACTCAAGCGCTTGGTCCTTTGTTGGAAATGTCTTGTAGAACCGGTTTCCCCTACGTTTGAATGATGCTGTCCAACTTCCGTCGGATCGTTCGCGCACCCCTGCCGCGCCCTACGTTGGGCGCGTGTTAAGCGCTTGCTCTGCTCTTGTAGCCCACCTCACATTATCCGGGCAGTACCCTAAATTAACGTCTTTCCTTTCTATTGTGGTGTCATCCTCACCGTGAACAGCTGCGTGCTCTAGGTACGAAGCATATAAGTCATCCCGGAAGTTTTCAAATGACTCCCATCTGGCGTCTACAGTAATCCCTCTACCGCCGTAGTTCGGAAATGAACGACATTTAGGATTTGTACACCTACGCAGCATCTCCGCCCATCTTCGATAGAATCGCGATGTTTGAGACATCCCATGCGTAGTTCTTCTCCCCGCCAATAGTTCTTTCTTTAGACACCCACACGAAGATGTTTTACCGCTACGCAAATCAGTGCTCTGGACAGTCTTCACGCTCCCACACTCGCAACGGCAGAGCCACCGCGTCCTCCCGGCTTTGCTTGGTTCAGCCATTTCAATCACCGTTAGCCTACCAAACACCTGTCCTGCTAAATCTGCGAACAACCCCATGCGTTACGCTACCGCCGTGTCTGCAGAGCCGTAATGCAAGGAAGCCCTATCTAACGCCAAAGATATCTCTACCCAACGCTCAGATGCACGCGCCTCAGAGCACCAATACTCTTTCAGTAATCTGTTTTCAAACATAAACACCCGAGGCGTCGCCCCGTCTTCTGCTAGAACTCCGATAAGATAGTCAGCGTCGGCTCGGTCGTACGCCGTTCCGTTACCTTTCTTCGCGTTAACTACGAGGTCGCCCCCGCGGTCATCGCGCTGCCGGATCGTCTTGACCTGTATCTTAACGTGGTCGCCGCTGACCGGATCGGTCGCGAGCACGTCGTAAGCCTCGTCCGTTTCCGCTCGGTGCACCGTCCAACCATTCGCCAGGAGCGCCGCCCTTGCGATCAGCTCCGAATACTTGCCGGTAATTTCAGATACATGTGCCGTGATAATCGTCCTCCTCTTCGTCTACTACGAATCCAACAACCGGCGTTCCGTCGGAATTGCGCCCGCGATCCGGCAAATTACCAACGCCGACCTGCACGTCGATAACGTAGTCCTCTTGCGTTTGCTCGCGCAGCGTGTTGACGAACGCGGCGACGTCAGCGGCTGCCGGTCCAAGTTGCGCAGTCTTGCGGAGATTGAGCCCGATGGTAATACGCGAGGACTCCGCATCGACTGCTTCGGTTACGTACGTTTCTTCGTCCGCCATTGGGCGCGCCTCCTTTCGTTATCAGAACGGCAATTCGGAGTCTTCGATATCAACCGGAACGTCAGCGTCAGATGGAGCCGGCGTTTGCGCACTCGCTCCGATAGAGAGGCCGAGGCGCGCGATGTCAAATCCGGCAATGACGAGATTCTTCACTTGCTCCTCTTCGTCGGCCACGTACAGGCACGTTTCAAAGTCCGCCAAGTCGAACGGTTCGTCGCCGACTTTAGCGAAGTTGGCGCGTTCCTCGTCGGTCAGGTCGCGTTCCATTTTGACGATGGCGTTGAGCGAAACGACGGCGCCCTGTCCCGTACCCTTTTTCGAAAGCTTAAACGCGATGGCGTCGAGGTCATCGATATTCTCCTCGATCGCGCCTTGAATAACTTTCTCCTGGTTCGGCGAAAGGTCGACTACGATATTCTGGCCGGTAGCTAGGTCGTAGAAAGCGCGCAGGTACCGCTTCTTGCCGCGAAGCAAGTACGCCATATCTTTCGTCGATTTAACGTCGGCTTCGCTCGCGCCCGCTTCTTCTGCGGCCTTGGCGTCGGCATACAGCAGGTCAGACGCGCGGTCCCATACGCCGTGACCGGACTGCACGAATCCTTTCGCGTTACGCACCGGTTGCGTCTTCGGCGTGAACGTGTTGACTTTACCGTAGATACCGTAGCCGTAATACTCCGCTACGTCGTTGATCGACTTGACGCCGACCTTGTACGTGCTGCCGGATTTGAACGATACAATCGGGCTGTCCTTACCGCTGTCCTCTCCGTTTGTTGCTGCGGCCGCCGATGCGCCTACCTTCGTAAACATTGACATTCAATCACGTTCCTTTTCTATCGGTATAGTCGGATAAACTTGCGTGACGCTCCGCTGGGCGCCCGGACAATTTCTGCGTCCGCATAGCGACACTGCCGCTGGCCTCCCCGTACGCCCTCCCCGCTAACGAAGCGAGGGTTAACGTAACGGGTACGGCAATGTCGCTGTGCCGGCGCAGAACCGGCGATGAGTACGCTAAGCAATTCGTCACATAATCGATGCGTACCCCTGTGCAAACAGCGTCAACTCACGCCGCTGCTTCGTCAAGGCTTCGTTCAAATCGCGTAGTTGCGTTTCCAGCGCATTGATCCGTTCGATGAGCGGCAGTCGGCGCGCATCTGTCTTAACGCGAGCCAACGTCAGGCGCAACGAGATAATTTCGGCCTCGATCGGAGCGCGTTCGGCAACGGCCGCCTGCTCCCGTTTGAGCATCGCGATCTCCATTTTGCGGATTTCGCGCTCTAAAGTTGCGGCAATTCCCGGCGCGGCTGGCCGCTGAATCTGCGCATCAAATACCGTTAGGATGACGTCCTCAACGAGGTCGACGTGGATGGTGCGTTTGTCTGCGCAATACATGCGACACGGCTTGCCGCGGTCGTCCGCTCCGACACATACGTAGCGGGCGCGGTCCATGAGCTGATTCGCCCAGTTCGCGGCGTTTCCTTTCGTGATGCCATAGCGCTCGACGATGCGCTGGAGGGCATGCGCGGATACGCGCCATTTAAACGTAGTCATCCGACGCGCACCCCTTTCGGTGGGAGCTGCGGATAATAGTCCGCTGGGTCTTCATACTCCTCGAGCGCGCCGTGGTAAAGTGCGTTGGTTAGGCGAAAATTATCGGAAACTTTCCGGGAAGGATTACATAGATTATTTTTAAAAGGAAGTTTCATTTTAAGCACCTCCGGGTATACTTATAGTAGTTGGTAATAATTTTTGTTGACCAATTGGTAACTACGCTGTATTATGATAATTGTGATCTAAGACAGACTTCCAGAAAAATACAATCAGTCATAATTACATAAAGTTACAAGACAGATCCCTTGACGTTTGTGCTACAATATTTTTAGGGGAGTTGACGTCATGCCTGAATGCCAACTCTCCGTAACAAAAGTTAGACCGCGAGATAATCGAGTGCGTCACCGAATCGATTAGCGTCGTATCGGCGGGCCAGCCTCCTTAACTTGCGTTTAACAGTCTCATGATGCATTCCTAGCGCTTTAGCGAGCGCCGTGACGGAATCATATTGAGAAAACTGCGATACAATTAGCGTTGTATCGTGGTCGACCTGGGAAGGGTCAGTCAGGAAGTCGATCAGTTGGCGCTGGTCGGCTTCTTTCTTGCGTAAAACAATCTCCTCGGCTGAGACGTCGCGGGCTATATGCTTGTCCACCATAACCCCATTGTCCTGCTCCACCTGCGCGTCAATGACGGCTAGGAAACGGCGATTGCGTCTTGCGATTTGGCGATTCGCAGACAATCGTTTATTCCGAAGTGTGGCGGACAGCAGCCTTCCGAAATCTACCACGTCATCTCGGGCAATAATCTCGATGAAAGCATCGTCAAACGCTTCGTCAGCCTCGTGCACGTCGTACGTTCTTACTCGGTGTCGATCGCGGAACTGTCGGATCGATTCTGTGTAAAGCTCATTTAGATGCTCCGGTGTTCGATCTCGGAAATAATCTTGAGCTAAAGTATTCAGTTTTATAAGGTTCATAACTCAACTCCTCAATGGGTTATACTTATATGTTGCCGGTCAACTTACCTTTCGCACACCTTCCGATAAAATTATGTTAAAATATTCTTTGGGTACTTTTAACATCTGGAGGCTGCGATGCGAGATAAACGACTCGGTCGCTGCTACCTTGACGACATTTTGGAAAAGGTCGGTTGGACCCGGCAGGATTTATCTAGGCACACAAAAATCGGCACCGGTACCCTATCCCGCTACGCATCAGAGGATGCCGGTAGGGCGAGAACAATTCCGCTTCTTGCCGCGATATTAATCTGTGACGCGATAAATGCCCACAAAGGAACTGACTACCATCCTAGAGACCTATACGAGACTACTAAAAATGTCCCGGTTTCCGTCGTCAAGTAACTCAGCGGAGGTTGGCCTTAACGGGCCCCTCGCTCGAAAAGTTACCAATTGGCAACTATAGATGAGTATACGCTCTCACGCGACGCTTGTCGACATAAATTTTGGAAAGTGTGGCGCAATTTCCCGGACTTTCCGCAACTCCGTCAACTCCCCGGCAACAACCGCCGCATTTACGTCTTTATAGCCGTCAGGCACTCGCGCAATACTCAAGCGCACGTCCCTCCGCAACGCCTCGTAAATCGACCGCTGCCAGGCACGTCCAGCCGCATCATTGTCACGCACAAGTACGATCTCTTCGAGCGGTGACCGCCGTATTAAGTCCCGCTTAGCATCGCCAAACGCCGACCCTCCGGTTGCAATCGCCGGCATGCCGATCGACCACAGCGTTAGCGCATCGATTTCGGCCTCCACGATAGCCGCCCGTTTGATGCCGCGAGCACGAATGACGTGTATACCGTAAATTAACTCGCGTATGGGAGTCGCCCCTTTTGCGTACCAAAACCGCTTGTCGCGCGTAGACCGGTACTTTATGTTGCGCAGGCTCCCGTCTGGACCGAACCACGGTAGCGTGACAGCGCGCGATCGGGCGTCATATCCGGTTTGAAACATTGCCTGCACTTCCGTACTGATTCCGCGAGTAGTTAGATAATTAGCGGTTTGCGTCGCGTACCCGTCAAGTAATGATGTCGGCAACGGTTTTGCGCGTGTCCTAGCGGACGGGTCTCCGAGTCTTAGCGTTATGTATGGGCTTTCGCCCTCTTCGGTGCCTTCGGTAAGTAGCTCGCGCGCTTCTTCCTCAGTTATGTTCAATAAATATGCGAGTAGTTGCGCTGGCCCGCCGCGCCTCCACCGCTCGTCCGACGCCCCCATATCGACCCAGCAGAGATAACCGTCTGAATCCGGATCGAGGTTAATTCGGAACGATGGCGTATCGTCGCCGGGTCGAAACGGGGAGGACGCTTCGAGCTTGTGCGGGTGCCAACGGGCGTTATGCCAGTGAGTCTCCTCAATTGTCTTCCATAGGATTGTTCTCGTATCTATTTTTATCATCCCCTGTAAAGTAAATCGTTTGTTCTCGCGAGACGACGAGTTCCCGACAGCGTTTAATAGTGGCTATCGCGTGATAGAGCTCATAAATAGTGTCGAGATCATCTTTGCTAAGTAACCCTAATAACGATGGTTCCATGGTTGTTACATAATCAACGAAAATGTCATACTTATCTAATGTCTCCTCTAACTCAGTGATAAGAAACCAGGCGCTCTCGACCCCATGCCGGGCCTTAATCAAGGGCTCTGCCTCTGACTCGACTTTGTTACTAGGGGTCGCGACGATACCATGAGATGCGTTAACAGACCCCACCACCTTTGGAAAGAAAACAGCCCTCCGTCTTCCCGTGTTTTGTTTTGATACCTGATGTGGGAACTTTTCGTCAAGGTTCCATATAGAGTTTCTAACCGTAATCCTAATATCAGAAGTGGTACTAAGAAAGCTTCCGTACTGTCTGACCAACTGGTCGATTAAGTCGATTTGTCTTATTCCTTCCGGGTGCTTCTTCACTATCTGCACCGCCATTTCTCTGAGATCGTTAGGTGTCATTTGCCCCCCACTTATATTATTTACGTTTAGTATAATACTTTACAGGAATAATATAATACTAACTGAGGGCATTGTCAACAGACTAAAATCCGCTGACAAATTGCCCGGCACTTTCCCCCTCGCTCGGCACAATCTCCCGCACGATCCCGTAATTCGGCAGGTACACGATCTCCACCCGCGTATCCTCACCGCCACTGCGCCCCTTGCCCTGCTCGATAATGCCGCGTCCTTCGTCCGCTAGCGTATCAATACCGAACGTATCCGCCGCGTCTTCAAGCACCGCCTTCGTCTTCTTGATCTCTGCGCGCTTCGGCGGTTTCAGCTCGCGTACGCCATCCTCGCCCTTTTCCGTTGGGTTTTCGTCTGCTTGCGTGATAACGCACAGTACCGTTTGTGTCCGCCCGGCCAGCAGGCGTAGCTTTTTCGATGTGGCTGCCGCGTCTCCCCCCGCCGTCTTTGACGTGTTGGCCTCGTAATCCATGTAATAGATCGGATCGACTACGACCACATCTGCGCCAACCTCGGTAATGTTAGCTTCGAGTTCGTGCACGGACCGGTCAGCGAAGTCCTTATCGTCAGATGCGCGGAGGATAATCCGCCCCGGTACGATGTCGTTGAGTGCCCGCAAGAACTCCGCTAGCTTAACCTCATAACCCTCCGGCAACCGGCCGGTACGCATCGCTCGGTCCTCGAATCCGGCTTCGTAATTCGCGCCGTCAATATTGGCGGTAAACGTGCCCGCTTTGGCGGACAGATACGATATGGCACGCGACAACCACTCATAGCGCGACATTTCCAGCGCCCACACGAGCACGACCGCGCCCTGCAACGCAGACTCCAGCGCCTCCACCATTACGATGACGGATTTGCCGCGGCCAGATCGCGCGTAGAACGTGTACATATTGGACGATTGGTAGCCGCCTGTCCTCGCGTTAATCGTAGGAAACGCTGACCGCCATATGCGGAACGATTTACCCTCCTTACGCGCTCGATACTCCGTCAAGAAACGGTCGGCGTCCGCGGATATGTCCGTGAGAGACGCAGAACCAGCCTCCACACGCGCCTTAATCTGCACCAGGCGGCCGGAGAACCATTCCGCAAACTCCGGCGCGTCCAGCGTTTCGAACTTGCCACGCAGCTCATCATTTACGATGTCGGCGATTTGGCGTTTGGCCGACGCGTCCTTTAGCTCGCGGGCCATGTACGCAAAGCTATCGGTCACGCCCGGAATGTACGTTACATCCGGGCAGGCTGCGACGAACGTGGCGTAACTCGGCGTCTCTCCGTTTTCGCGAACGTAGTCCATAACGAAGTCGAACGCCTGCTGCTCGCCGGCCGTGGCGAAGTCTGTTCGCGTGATCTTGTACCTAGTTATCCACGAAATGTCTGCGGCATCTATCGTTTTAGAAAGCGCTTGCTCTCCATGAATTGGCACTTGTTCCCACCTCCGTAATCTATCACAAAGTTCTTAGCATGGCAAGTCATTAAGCACAACATGTTGATAAAACTGTACTAAGAATACAATATATAGTACTTTATTTGGCATCTTGAGTTCCAAACCACAAGGTATTTAAAATAACCAACTAGCTTGTGTTTGGTATTTATAATACCACAATACATCCATTCTATAATCAGCGTCAATACATAAATCGAATGCATGTTCGTGTCTATACGCGCCTAAATCCCCGCCTACTATCGCCCTTAAACTCTACCAACGCCGTCATATCACGAATCCGGTCAGCAAGCCGCGCGTCAAACACTGTCTGCAGATCCCGAATATGCACGTTGCTCGTATAAACGGTCGGCAACGCATTAGCTACGCGGTGGTTGATAATCCCGTGTAAGTCCGCTCTAAACGCTTCGGTCGCCGAGCGCACGCCGATATCGTCGAGCACTACGAATGGGGCAGCTTTGGCGCGCTGCTCGATCGCGTAGTATTCGGCCGCAAGCGGCTCGGCGGTCTCTGCCGGCACGTGGCTGCGATTAAAGCCGAGGAATAGCGTTTGCCAGGCGTTAGTGTCGACGAAGTATGCCGGGCGCTCCAACGGTTGCCTGTGCCGCTGGATCGCCCCGATGTAGTGGCGCGTTATCCATTCGTTCAATATCGCGGCCGCCGTCGTGGTCTTGCCTGTGCCGGGCGGTTCCGAATAAAGATACAGCGACTTTATGCGTCCTTCGCCAAATTGACGCTGGAAAGTGTTAACGTACATAGTGATGACGGAATAAGCCTCCTCTTGTGCCGCCCGCACCGGCGAATTAGTCAACGTTACGCCGCGATACTCAGACGGGACATTTGCTGCGGAAATCCGGCCGCCCTTACCGTTATGCCCGTGACATGCTATATAGGACGAGCAGAGGGTGTTACACTTGGGTCCGCCTGATAGCGTGCAGTGCGGCGAGAGGATACAATTATCTCCGTGTGCCATTGCGTTCCTCCTTACGTTCTGTATCTTAACAACTTTTAAGCAATGCGTCATTTAAAACTGGTTACCAACTAGTTTTTCTTGACGTTTGCAAGATTAGCGTACAGCGCCACGTCCAATACGTCTACAGGCGATCATAGACTATGAAATTAGCTTGACATGTTAAATCCAGCCCTCCAGCTCCTCCGCACTCATCCCCCCATTAACCTCTACGCTCGCTATCCGTTCCTGGCGTTGCTGCGCACGAAGTCTGTTCGCCAGGACTTTCGGAATTATACCGTTGGCGCGGTATGCGAGCGCAAAGCCTGCGGTGAGGATCGGATAATCCGGAGTCGGCGTATACGTCCGGAAGCACTCGTCGAACACTTCGCGCAGAACCTCGGCGCCATATTGAGCGAGCGCCCGTTTGATTGCGCCTTGTTCGAACCCCCAGTTCCGCATCGGTAAGTACGTTTCGGCTCCGTAACGTTCCCGGTTCATGTCCGCGAAGTAAGCGTGGATGGTCGCGGTATTCCACTGTTCGTACGGGAGCGTGCGCCAGGCCTTGCGGTCAATCTTCGGTTTGGTCATTCGCTAACACCTTCCTTGCGTTACTAATAACGAAGTCTGTTCCGGTAGACATGCGCGTCCGATACAAAGCCCCGTGATCAATAGCGGATAGTATACTCTTTAGCGCATCCTCCGCCGCAATCGCCCTCCGGATTGCTTCCGGCCAGCCTTCGCGTGCTTCAACAAAGAACAGCGCGTCCTCGGTACGCTCAAATCGGGCAATTACCGGGTGCTGCTCATCCTCCGATAGTAACGGCTGCCAGTACGCAATGTGGACGTCTGTATCTCCGATGCACATGTCAGTCCCTTCGGTCGCCGCCTCGCAAAGCGCTAAATCTGCGTTTAGGTCTCGTTTAACATCGCCCACTAACGCTCACCTCGCTGCTAGGATATTCGTAAACAACGCGACCAGCCTGCGGTCCTTGCCAGTATACGCGCCTTGTACGTTCGGCTCCGCAACTGCACCGCTGAAATTCGATACGCTGTGGTAGCGTATATTCCCACTCCAACAGCGGCGTATCAAATCTGTGAGCGTGAGGCTTTCGTTTCGTAAACGGCCACATCCGTCTGACACCTCCGATTATATTTTCGTTCGCGCCGATTCGTAAAACGCCAAATTCGGCGATTAGGCGTTCTGCGCTCGAAAAATTTGTGCCGTTCCTTGCTGGTCGAGGGCGGCTATTTTGCTAAAAATTAACCGCATTTTGCATCCGCCTGCATTCGTACGCAGCCGAATTTGATTATCTCGCTAAGGACAGTGTTCCGAAATTTTTCCGTTTATCTCCCGAAATCGGCCGCAGGCTCGTCCGTTCTTACGTTTTCATTTCACGTAAAAATATCGATAACCTTGCGCCCAATCCTCACGCGCTCCCTTCCGCCAACCTCCCGCAGCAAGTCCGGACGACTCCGCCTCACTTCTCCGGTCGACGCCACTACGCCAATATCACGTAATATTCGCGGCAAATAACGTTCTTCTGTCCGGAGCGTTGTGCAACAGGCTTCCGCTTCGGCCGCGCCTATAATGACGGTAAAATGACGGTGATAATCGGTCATTGCGGATACCACCCCATTCCGGCGATGCAAGCGACGTCAAGCACGCCAACGACGATTGCTGCGGCCATTATCGGCCGTGTCAGCTTCGTGCTGATCCCGTCTACAACGGTCATTCCGCAGTGCCACACCGTTATAACGCACGCGATAATACCGAACCACGCGATTACTGAGCCAAAAACTATCCAATCCATTCCGCACACCTCCGTATTCATTTAGTGGCGTTCGTGTGACACGCGTTAGTCATTTACGCCGGAGACCGTGATGCCCAGCACGTTCAGCGTGCGTAAAATTCCGGATGCGAACGCCTCGTCCTCGACCCCAGTACCGTAATCACCCTCGCGTATGCGGTGACGGTCATACAATACGCTGATAGCTTCGTGCGCTCGTTCCTCCTCCGTCATTTCCCGCTCATACCCGTTAACCAACGCGGCGAGTAGCGTGTCGAACGGAATGGACCGAAGTATTTGCGCAGCTGCCGGCGTGTCACGGCGCAGGGCCATTTCGCAAATCTTGGCGTTGTCACGCGTCACGCCGTACCCAACACCGGAGCGTAGGTGTTCAATTTCGTCCGCAACCTCTCGCGGCAATACCGGCACCGTAGGCGCCTGATGATTCTCAGCGTTCATCCTCTCGTTCCCCTTTCGTGTAATGCTCGATAATATCGTCAACCGTTTCGAAACTCACTAGCGCCGTCCTCCTTATTTTAGATTTCACAGGCACAGTTGAATCAACTATTTATTTCGTTTTTCGTTCGGACTGTGCATCAATCAGTAAGTTCAAATTCGCTGATGATTTCCGCTTTCTTTAATTCGGTATTGCTTCTGGTGCATTCTTCTTCCAGTTCGTCAAACTGCTCCATGTCACAGGGTAATTCACCGCCAAAGTCCTTTTCCCATAAATCTTTATCAATCCATATTTCTTTTTCCAGTGTCACTTTTATAGCAACTCTTTTCACTTAAACCACTCCTTCGCCCTTTGTGCATACTGCGTAACCTTCGCGGTCAGCACCTCAACACCAATCCACTCGTCGCGTTCACGTGGCGTCATTGCAGTCCACTTTGCGATAATTTGTTCGTGAGTCATCATAGCGCCTCCTCTTCCGGCTGCGATGTCGCCAATGCTCCGGGATCTACCTTTTCTACGCGATACCCCGGAGTCAGTCTGCCATTAATCGCGTCGATAAGCGCAGCTGTGGCCGCCCACACTGCGTCATGCAATTCCGCCAGGCTCGACGCATCCGACGCCGCCACCGTCCGCATTCTAACGGAGTCGAGTAGCGCATGCAGGCCCGCGGACGTTTGCGAATAATACCCGGCCTCTTCCCAACGTTCGCGAATCGGAGGCGTGCTGCCGTCCTCTGGCGCTTTGTATCCGGGAGCCTTCGTTGGGTCAACAAGTTTGCGTTCGAGCAAGATAAAGTTGCGGTCCTTGGCGTTGATTGCGTAATTTTTCGTGAGTTTAACGTTCATTCGGATTCCCCCTCGTTTAGTGTGATGCGGCCGTCCCATTGCGTGAATTTTTGTGCTGCCGCCTCGTTAGCGCGTTCTCTCGTAATTCTGGCGAGTTCACGTCGAGACTCTTCCAGTTTGGCCGATTCATAATCGTGCACTACCTGCGATGCGATTGAGATATAGTCCGGAGCGTCCTTGTTATACGTGCCCTCGCCGTGCCAGTAACGCTTCTTAAATACGGTGGAATATCCGAAGTACCTGCGCCGAATCTGCAGCTTAGTCTCCGCGTGGTAGCCGAACCAATTGTCCTGGTAAAATTCGAGACTGACGCGATACTCCGTCCCGTCCGGTGCTGTTACCGGAAATTTCGTTAGCTTCATTACGCGCCCACCTTTCGTTGATATCGTTCGTACGCTTCCTTTGCGTAGGCCGCTTGCGAAATCGGTGCCCCTACGCGCAGGCACTCCGCTATAAATGGCTCACTTTGATCGCTAAACGGGAGGCCCTGCGACCACAGCCGCCAGTGTACGAGTTCGTGCAGGAGGTTTCCGCGCACTTCCTCTTCCGTGTACCTGGCGTTCGTAGGCGCAGACATTCGAATAGCGCAAGTTCCGTCTTCATACCACTGAAAGCACGCGCCCCACCTCCGCCATGCGTAATTGTGCAAAACGAAACCGCCCGTATAATCAACGCCCCAATGTTCGCGGGCGAGATTGTTAGCCAGCACGAGCAGGCGTTGGCGTTCCGCTTCCAGTTCCAACTTCTTCATTACGCAGCCTCCTTCGCTAAATACTTCTCGCGTGCCCGTTTGACCGCGAGGTTGACCGCGTTGCGACTCACGCCGAGCTCGCGGCTAATCTCCGCCTGCGTCTTATCCGCCATTAACATTTCGATGACACGGCGTTGCTTATCCGTCAGCTCCGCCAGAAACTCGCCGACAACTGGCGCGGTGAGATCGTCGCTAACGCTTGGATCACGCGGAGGCTTCGGGTCGTTATCGCGATCGATGACGTCAGTATAGCGTTTATGCAGAGCCTCGAGTGCTTTGTCGGCGCGAATAGCCGATACACCGAGGGCTGACGCGATTTCCTGAGGCGTCCTATCGTCAAGGCCACGACGCACGATTTGCATCGCTAAAATCGCCACCTTACGCGGCACCGAAAGGACGCCGTAATTGTTTGCGAAGTAATCGCTGATATGCCCGTAGATATACGTTAGTGCAAACGGAGCAAACGGTTTTGTGCCGTCGCTGTGGCGGTCATATGCGAGTAATAGCCCGACAGTCCCTTCGCCGATAACGTCGTCCATCGTGACGCGGGCCACATCAGCGGCGTAGCGGAAGCGGTGCGCCATGTGGCGTACGAGTCCGAGGTTATCGAGGATGAACGGTTCACGCGGACCTAGTAGCGGGTTATCTGAATGAGTTTGCATTACTTGCCCTCCTTGTTGTTTATGTATAAAAGTACAAATGGACGATTTCCATTTTTGGCGCGGATAAAGTTAATGGTTGACAAACGCGGCTGTGTAGCATAGATCTTTTAAGTCTTTTAAAGACTTTAAGATCTTAAAGATTTACTCAAGTTATTCACTACGTTCATAACTTTCGTACCAAATCCGATACAAAAACCGTATCATTTTGGGGTATATACACATATCGGTGACGCGATTAGGGTGAAACCCGTTAAAAAATAAACCGTACCCGATGCGCCGCCCCGCCCGCTCCTCCACCCCGCAAGTCGCCGCCGTAGCTCCGCTTAAAATCACCGTGAAATTAGCGTGTTTATACCTTAAGGGGTACATTTATGCCTCCCGGGGATTTAAGCGGCTAATTTTACGGTAATTTTACGGTGGTGCGGAAGCGGGAGATATTTTGCGTAATTGGAAACGGAACGGCCAGAACTTACTTTTAGTTAGGTAAAAAAGTGCAAACGTGTTAAGCGGCGTGCTCAACGTCTCGCAACGATACATCCCCGAAGTCAACCGCGATCGGAAAGTACAAACCGGTTGCCTCGCGCCAGATTTCGAGCGATGGTTTGCGGTAACCGTAACGTTCATTGTCCGCGCGCACTTCGTCGACCGAGCGCTTATTGGCGAAGCACCAATCGGTGAAGGCGCGAAACTCTTCCGGAGTCAGTCCGTTCTGCTGCGCAAGTTTGGCGACAAGCGCATCGAACGCTGATTGCGATAGTTCAAAGCGTTGCCTGTTCGCTTCGAACCATTCGAAAGGGTTTGACCGATTCTTATCTATGTTTAGTCGGCGAGCAATTGGATACATATTTCCGAGGTAACTACCTGCATGTCCAGTTCCAAGTGGTATGAAGTGGTCATCGTGGGTGTCCTTGCGATTAGTAAGTACGCACCTAATACCAAAAACCATGTAAGCCCTTCGAGAATCACCAATACCCCACTTGCTCGGAAGGTGCATCCTCCAAGATCTCCTCTTATTTGTCCCGGCTCTTTGTGCCTCGATACTTCTTCCTGACCTTATGCACGAAACACAAGCCGAAGACACCCCTATAGGTGACTTTTTATCGCGCAAAAATTCCGATAAATGAAATACCTCATCACACCCGGCACATTGTTTTTTAAAGGCATACAGCAACCGCATAGAGGTTTTGATCCTTAACCAACCGAGTACAGAACCATACTTATCTTTGATGTGTTGATACAGGAAAAATACGAACAAGTCCCTACGTCCAGGACGATTAGGTAAAATAACACTTTCCTCGTGCATCGCTGTTCTTAACCAATCATCCAGGACGTCTTCAAAGTCCCACTCATTAAACTTATCATCGACGCTGCCTCGGCCTTCATCGTAAGCTATGTACCACTCTAGTTTGTTCTTGAAAATAGCACGCCTCACGAACTGATGGTGAACGCCCAACACCCTAGCAACCTCACAAACTCCGCCGCAGCCCGTATCCATAACCTCTTGCACTCGTTCTGGGGTAATCACTGCCACCTCGCCCCCGCCTCCTTCCGTTGTTTTATCGTATTATTTACACGCGGTTTCGCATCACGCTTTTGCGTAAATTTTTAGCTTACACTTACTTGTTGCCGCCCGCTCTCGTTTCGCACACCCCTACTGAAATTTTTAATTACACCGATGCCAGCACTAAGAAAGCTAGTCCCACTCTATTCCGTAAATTTGTTTTCTTATTGCCGATAAAAAGACAACATTTATGTGTTCAGGTATTGCCGAAGACAAACTTTAGTTTATGTTGTAAAATTAAGTAAAGGGGGGAATTTTCCATGTTAAATAAAAGAAAGCTGTTAGTCTCTGCGCTAGTTATCACGTCACTTTCCTGCGCCTTTGCCTTCGGTGCCGTAGCCGCGCCCAAGATACGCATACTAGTCAACGGAACACCCACGGGCATCGACGTACGCACGATCGATAACAAGACGTACATCCCACTCAGGGACGTTGCGACTGTGTTAGGAGCGTCCGTGTCGTACGATAGCGCGAGCCAGACCGTTAACATAACGGGTGCTAGTTCGGTCGCCCCACCTACGCCTAAACCAGCAGCGCTCACCGACGCCAAGTCCGTTGCGAAGTACTTAACGGATACCTACGGGAAGTCCTCGCCATTGAAAACGCCTCTTGGTGACATCCCGTTCAGTTTCAACGTTACGGAAAATAAATCTAAATTCGAGGCGTACGATTACCTCATTGAGTTTCACTACGATGTGCGGACGATAGACCGGCGTATATTCGACGGCAAAAACTCAATCGCCCCGTCCGACGTAGATAAAGCGGTAAAGACAGACACGCAAATTAAACAATTTATCGAAGCGTATGCTCGCGACGTCGCGGCCAAACTTCCTAGTAAGAAAATAAAGGGCGAAACTGACGGAAGCTACTATAAATATCCGAATCTCAAAACGGACTACATTACATACAAAACTAACGTGTGGGCGACGTATGACTTCGTTGACCCAACATCTTATTTCGCGGATTACAATAGCCCGTTAGCTGAGTACGGGGACACGAAGGTCGCCCCCTTTAGATGGGTATCGGAAGAATAAACGAGGAAAAGCGCCTAGGTCCTGCGTGGATCGGGCGCTTATTTTATAAAAAAAAAATAACGCCCACCTCGTTAAGAGATGAGCGTTAAGGTTAAATCTTAATATTCCGCTTCGTCCGCGTAAGCAGCGTATTTAGCGGACTCGCCTTCTCGTGCTCGCTCCGCAGATCCGCGTTAACAAGCGCGACATACCGCTTCGTCATTTCCATCGTGCTATGTCCGAGGGCCTTTTGGGCCGCAAATGCGTGCGCACCGTTACGTAGAAACTCAAGAGCGAAGACGTGGCGCAGATCGTATGGCCTTACCTTTCGTCCGATTTGCTTCGAGTACAATTCCAATCGGTCGCCCCACGTGTGGCGATTTAACGGCCGTCCTTCGTACGAGCAGAATATCGGAGTGTTATCCGACCAGTGATCCGCCCGAACCGCTATAAGACGACGCAAGGCCTTCACAGTCTCGTCCGATATCGGCAATGTGCGCGCTATCTTCCCTTTAGCTACAGATGACGGTACGTACACCTCTCGCGCTGTGGCGTTAAAATCGTGCGGTAAAAGACGCAGAGCTTCGGACGGCCTAATGCCGGTATCCAGCGTAAGAACGAGCAGCGAGTAATCCCGCAGGCCGGCGAATGTCCGCTGGTCGGGCGCGTCCAGTAGCGCTTTTAATACCTCGACCTCGATCGCCACCGCGCGGCTCTCCGCCTTCCGTTTCTTAACGCCGGCGAGCGGATTGTTCGCGAAAATCCCCGCGCCAATGCACCATTTGAAGAACGCGCGAAGATATACCAGACGGTTATTAAACGTAGCTGCCGCCATCTCGTCGGACATGTGCGCGAACACCGCCTCTTTAAGCGCAAGATCGTTCGCCCAAGCGTCAGGGAACCGCTTAAACAGCAGTGCGACCGTGCGTCTATAATCCTCCGCAGTTTGTTCGCCAATTCCGTCCACTTTCTTCTTCGCCATAAACTCCGCGAGTGCCTCACGCCACGTCATGGGTGCTCCGGCATTTACGTCAATACTACGTAACCTTGCCAAAACAAAAAACGCCTCCAATCGTTATAGAACGATGAGGCGCTCCGTTAGTCCTGTGTACCTGCGCGAGTGTCCGTTACAACTACGCAGGACCTCCCGCCATTTGACGGGCATTTAACGTTGATGTGGCCGTAATTTCTAGCGAGATGCCGAGGACCGGGATCGAACCGGTACGGTAGTCACCTACCGCAGGATTTTAAGTCTAAACTCGCTATCCCTCCGCATAAAACACGCTATATGTACGGCTACCTCACGCCATTTGCTCGC
>NZ_JBZCMS010000016.1:0-77640 GCF_058267595.1 Paenibacillus mobilis | reverse complement strand
CCGTTTGGTGGCGATGGCGGAGGGGTTCCACACGTACCCATCCCGAACACGACCGTTAAGCCCTCCAGCGCCGATGGTACTTGGACCGCAGGGTCCTGGGAGAGTAGGATGCCGCCAAGCGATACTTAATTATTATTCCCTGATAGCTCAGTTGGTAGAGCACTCGACTGTTAATCGAGTTGTCACAGGTTCGAGTCCTGTTCGGGGAGCCATATGCTCTCATAGCTCAGTAGGTAGAGTGCATCCATGGTAAGGATGAGGTCACCGGTTCGATCCCGGTTGAGAGCTCCATTCAATTTAATAAGGCCCGTTGGTCAAGGGGTTAAGACACCTCCCTTTCACGGAGGTAACAGGGGTTCGAATCCCCTACGGGTCACCATTTTTCCGGAGGCTTAGCTCAGCTGGGAGAGCATCTGCCTTACAAGCAGAGGGTCGGGGGTTCGATCCCCTCAGCCTCCACCATTTTGAAAAATGGACAAGTTACATAATGTGAATTGTTGGGGATTAGCCAAGCGGTAAGGCAACGGACTTTGACTCCGTCATGCATAGGTTCGAATCCTATATCCCCAGCCATTTTATTTCATGAGAGCCATTAGCTCAGTTGGTAGAGCACCTGACTTTTAATCAGGGTGTCGAAGGTTCGAGTCCTTCATGGCTCACTTCTATATGTTTTCTCTGAACATGTTCTTGCGTTATAGCGCGAAGGAGATGTTTTTTTGTTGCATCGGCTTTTAAAACTTTTGTCGTCTTTCAGGGATGGTAAGACTCCTTTTGTATAGTGAATTTCACGTAGGCCTGCTAAAGGGATAGGGTTGAGCAATGAGCTGTATCTAGGCTTACAAGTGAACAGGCTTGAAGGATTCGCTGAGAGGTAAATGTGAAGGAATCTGATCAAAGGAATTCGAATTCACCTTTACCTTTTATATAACGCATGATGACCTTATTACCTTCGTGAATGCTTTTTCCTCCTAATAGAAGCAAGGATTGCAGAAGTAGAAGGCCGCAAAGCGATACGAGGCTTAGAAAGGCATAGGAGGGGCTGAGGGAGCGCTCTGGAAAGAGGAATACATAAATAACCGTCAATAAACGTAGAGGCTTGCGGGATTCGAAGATCTGCTGGATAAACTTCATGATATGAACCAATCTACTTGTTTAAAAAATACGTGGGAGCCTTGACTGAAAAAGAGATGGAATTTTTGAATTACCATCAGGAACAGTGTTCGGAAAATGGAGCTAAAAGCTTAAAAAGAAAGTCCTTTAACGCTTATTTACGTGGAGGAAAAGGAACCCCAAAAAACTTTTTTTGATTTTTGAGTCAAAACCCTTGACTCTAATTAACTTGGTATGGTAAGATCATTCTTGTCGCTAACGAGATAAGTTAAATGAAAAACAACGAAATCTGGGTTAGTATATAGGCCTCAAACATCAGGTTTAGGCAGCATGCGCGTGTGGCGGAATTGGCAGACGCACTAGACTTAGGATCTAGCGTCTTTGACGTGGGGGTTCAAGTCCCTCCACGCGCACCACTTATGCGGACGTGGCTCAGCGGTAGAGCATCGCCTTGCCAAGGCGAGGGTCGCGGGTTCGATTCCCGTCGTCCGCTCCATAATGTGCGCCCTTAGCTCAGCTGGATAGAGCGTTTGACTACGAATCAAAAGGTCAGGAGTTCGAATCTCTTAGGGCGCGCCATTTATGATTTATGTTTTTATATCGGGATGTAGCTCAGCTTGGTAGAGCACCTGGTTTGGGACCAGGGGGTCGCATGTTCGAATCGTGTCATCCCGACCATTTATAATGCGGGTGTAGTTCAATGGTAGAACTCCAGCCTTCCAAGCTGGTAGCGTGGGTTCGATTCCCATCACCCGCTCCATACATAAAGCCAAGCATCATCGTAGCCGATGATGCTTTTTGTTAAAAATGACTGCGTTTTTTCGAAATCGCAGTTATATTTATATTTGTTGCTTTTATCGCTTTGACGTATTATCGTATCAAATTAAGAGGTTTACAAAAAAATAAAGATTTTTGAATCTTGTTATTGTATGATGTTAACAATGCATGACATGTTTACTGAAAATTCTATCGGAATACGGGTGAAACAGGAGGTACGAAAGAATGACTGAGCTTACGGTAACTGCGGGAAAAAACAATTCCAGCAATCTGCTGCGACGGGATATTCGCTTTTTGGGCAATATTCTGGGAGAAGTCCTTGTCCACCAAGGCGGAAATGAACTCTTAGATATTGTCGAAAAGATACGCGAGGCGAGTAAATCGCTGCGGGCTTCTTTTATGCCGGAGACCCATGAAGAATTTAAAGACATGATTAATGGGCTTGCACCGGATATCCGCCACCAAGTAATTCGTGCGTTTGCGATTTATTTTCAACTCGTGAATATTGCTGAACAGAACCATCGGATCCGCCGGAAACGGGATTACGAACGGGCCGCCGGTGAAACGATTCAGCCTGGATCCATCGAGGCTTCTGTAATGGAGCTTAAGGAACGAGGTTTCAGCTACGAGGAAGTCCAGGAAATCCTGGAAGGGATGTCGCTTGAACTGGTGATGACTGCGCATCCTACAGAGGCTATGCGGCGGGCCATTCTCGACATTCACAAACGGATTGCTGAAGACGTCATGCAGCTTGATAATCCGACGCTGACGTTCCGCGAACGCGAGCAGCTTCGGGAGAAGCTCTTGAACGAAGTGATTACGCTCTGGCAGACGGATGAGCTGCGGGACCGCAAGCCGACGGTGCTGGATGAAGTGCGGAACGGAATGTATTATTTCCACGAAACTTTATTCCATGTCCTACCTGATGTATACCAAGAGGTTGAACGTTGTCTGGAGAAATATTATCCGGAGCATAACTGGCATCTGCCGGCTTTTCTGAAATTTGGTTCATGGATCGGCGGCGACCGTGACGGCAACCCTTCGGTAACGGCCGATGTGACTTGGGAAACCCTGAAAATGCAGCGGAAGCTGGCTGTACGAGAGTACCAACGGCTGCTTAGCAATTTGTTCAAGCATCTCAGCTTCAGCACCACAATCGTTAACGTAAGTGATGAATTGAAGTCTTCGATCTTGAAAGACAGCGGTACGGTGGAGCTTAAGAAGACACAGTCCTGGACGAATGAAAAAGAGCCTTACCGCATCAAACTGACTTATATGACGGAAAAGCTTTACAATGTGCTTGATGAAGCGCATAAAGGCGAGCCCGACCGTTACTCGGTGCCTGAAGAGCTGATTGAAGATTTAAAAATCATCGACCGCAGCTTGCGTCATCACTATGCGGACTATGTTGCGGATACGTATATCAAGAAACTGATTCGCCAAGTCGAGCTGTTCGGTTTCCATACGGCAAAGCTAGACATCCGGCAGCATAGTAAAGAACACGAAAACGCCATGACGGAAATTTTGGCGCATATGAATATAACGCCTGATTATGCACGACTTCCCGAGCCGGAGAAGGTTAAACTGCTGGAAAAGCTTCTTAATGATCCGCGGCCACTTACGTCGCCTTATCAAGAGTACAGCGAAAGCACAACGGAATGTCTTGAAGTGTACCGGACGGTTTATATCGCACAGAAGGAATTCGGCAAAGGCTGTATTTCAAGTTACCTGATCAGTATGGCGGAAGCAACCAGCGATATTCTGGAGGTTATGGTATTCGCGAAAGAAGTAGGGCTGTTCCAGCAGGAGGCCGACGGTTCTGTGACCTGTACGCTGCAGGCTGTTCCGCTGTTCGAAACGATCGACGATCTGCATGACGCTCCGAACATTATGCGTGAGCTGCTCAGCATTCCAGCCTACAGACAATCGGTTGCCGCGATGAATGACCTGCAGGAGATTATGCTCGGTTATTCGGACAGCAACAAGGACGGCGGCGTTATTACCGCTAACTGGGAGCTTCGTGTGGCTTTGAAGGGAATCACGGCTACGGCTAAAGAGTTCGGCGTGAAGCTGAAGTTTTTCCATGGACGCGGCGGAGCGCTGGGACGTGGAGGCATGCCGCTTAACCGCAGCATTATGGTGCAGCCGGCCGAAACGATCGGCGGAGGCATCAAAATTACGGAGCAGGGCGAAGTTATTTCCGAGCGTTATGCGCTTCAAGGCATTGCGTACCGAAGCCTTGAGCAGGCAACATCGGCTTTGATTGTTTCCGCGATCCATGCCCGTTTGCCTCAAACCTGTGAACTGAATGAAAGCAAATGGGATGCGATCGTGAAGGGGATGTCGGAAACGGCGCTGCAGAAATATCAAGATTTGATTTTCCGTGAGCCTGATTTCCTTCAGTTCTTTAAAGAATCGACGCCGCTTGGCGAAGTAGGCGAACTCAATATCGGTTCGCGTCCTTCCAAACGCAAAAACAGCGACCGCTTCGAAGACCTTCGGGCGATTCCTTGGGTATTCGCATGGACGCAAAGCCGTTACCTGCTTCCAGCCTGGTATGCGGCCGGCACCGGACTGCAGCACTTCTACCAAGGCAAGCCGGAGAACCTGAAAGTGATGCAGGATATGTACGAATATTTCCCGTTCTTCCGCTCCTTAATTGATACGCTGAAGTTTGCGGTGGTGAAAGCGGACTTGAATATAGCCAGAGAGTATTCCAAGCTGTGCAAAGATGAAGAGGTCAGAAACCGGATTTTTAAACAAATTGAGGAAGAGTTTGTTTTGACGCAAAACCTTATTCGGGCGATTACGGGTGAACAGGAGCTGCTGGATAACCAGCCGACGCTCCAAGAGTCCGTTAGACAGCGTAATCCTTACGTAGATCCGCTCAGCTATCTGCAGGTACAGCTGCTCAAGGAGCTGCGGCAAATCCGCGATCGGGACGAAGACGACGCAGAGCTGCTGCGCGAGGTGCTCCTGACAATCAACGGGATTGCCGCAGGGATGCGCAATACGGGCTGATATTCTTTTAGGCTTTATACGGGCGGGTGTACTCCGGTACACCCGTTTTCTTTTTTTGACCCTGGGAGATGTCATTTGGCTTGCTTTTTCCAGGGGCATGAATTACGATTTGAATGGACTAGGGTCAGCGGACAAGGGTAGGGCTGAGAACGGCAAAAGAAAGCCTGCCGGCTGACAGGATGTAGCGTAGAAGCAGCCGAAATCTGGGGGATAACGGATGGCAGAACATGCAGATGCAGGTTTGGTAAAACTGGCCCGTAAAGGGAACCAGAACGCTTTTGCCGAGCTTGTAGACTTATATAAAGATAAAGTGTTTCATTTGGCTTACCGAATGTTGAATAACCGGCATGAATCGGAAGATATCGTGCAGGAGACGTTCCTGCGCGTTTATAAGAACTGGGACAAGTACGACGAAAATCAGAAGTTTTCGACCTGGATGTACCGGATCGCCACAAATCTCTGCATTGACCGGCTGCGCAAACGCAAGCCGAATTTTTCGCTTGATGCCGAACTGAACGACCAGGAAGGGGCGGACGGCTATTCGCTGATCCCCGGGGACAACAGGACGCCGGAAAGCGAGTTTTTGCTGAGCGAAACACAGCAGATCATTCATCAGGCCATAGAGGGCCTGCCGGCCAAATATAAGACGATCATGATTCTCAGGTACTTGCAGGAGCTGTCGCTGCAGGAAATCGGGGACATCTTAAATATGCCCGTAACGACGGTAAAAACCCGGGTCCATCGGGGACGGGAGTTTCTGCGGAAGCGGCTGGAGCATAAATTATTTTAAGCGTAAAAATAAATGAAACTCACGCAGCGCTGAGCCGTATACAAAGAAGTACGAGTATCTTTTGCTGCTGACGCCAACCGTTTTTTTTACGTGATAAGCAAAAGTAATTGCAAGGAAAGGAATGGCTCAAATGGAATGCAAACAGGCTGCCTCTTTGATGCATGATTATTTGGATAACGAACTGCCTGAGGAACAGGCGCTTGATTTGAAGAGTCATTTGGAGATATGCGAGGCCTGCAGGATCCGACTGAAGGAGCTGGAGCAGACTGACATGCTCATGTTTGCCGCCGTGAAGCATTCGCTCCCTTCCGCATCCGATGATGTACTGGAACGAATTATGAGCAATTTGCCTAAGAAACGCAGACAGCAGGTCTGGTTAGGCTGGGTGAAACGGCACCCGGCGTTAACGGCTGCAGCGATGTTCCTGCTCGTAATGCTTTTCAGCACATTGTCCGTTTGGAAGTCGGACGACCAGCTTGTGGTGAAAGGCGCGGATCTGGATAAGGTCCGCATTGAGGGGCATACGGTGATTGTGCCCGAAGGAACGGCCATAGCGGGCGATCTGACGGTGGAGAACGGCAATACGGAGGTTTATGGGGAAGTTAACGGGAACTTGACCGTCATCGACGGCTCGCTGTACCAGGCTTCCACGGCCAAAATTGCCGGCGACGCGAAGACGATCGACCAGGCTCTGGACTGGATCTGGTACAGGATCACGAATACGTTTACGGAAGTTGCCTACCGCTAAGCTACCGGCAAGGAAGACTACAGCAACATGGCGCCCCCTTTGCGAAGGGATCAGGCGCCATTTTTTTGTAATTAAGGAATTACAGAAGCTGGAATTCCAGAAAATATTGCGGTGAAAGCGCATTAAAACGGATATTTTCCCCGTGAACTTGCAACTCGGTCTTGATCGTTATAACCTAGAGTTTAAGGGGAATGAATATAGAGAAGGCATCATTGGTTTTACATAACCTCGAAGAGGGATACCGGGGGCATGCAGATGAATTATTTCGAGAACTTGACCTGGGCAGAATCCATTAAAGACCTCGTGGATGTTCTGGCTGTTACTTATATTATTTATTATTTGATTTTGCTGGTGCGCGGGACGCGGGCCATTCAGCTCTTAAAGGGTATTTTTGTACTGGTGGTCATTTGGGCGCTCAGTACCTGGTTTGATTTGTACACATTAAAATGGCTTATGAACCAGCTGTTTACCTTCGGGGTGCTGGCCGTGTTTATCATTTTCCAGCCCGAGCTGCGGCGGGGTCTGGAGCAACTCGGCCGCGGCAAGCTGTTCAGCCGGACTTCGGCCGATGAAGAAGAGTTCAGCCGGATGATTTCGCATATTATTAAGGCCGTTAACTATTTGTCGCGCCGGAAAATCGGGGCGCTGATCGTTTTTGAACGGGAGACGGGGCTGAATGAATATGTGGAGTCGGGGATTCCGATGCAGTCGATGATTTCGTCGGAGCTGCTGATTAACATCTTTATTCCGAATACGCCGCTCCATGACGGCGCCATTATTATCCAGGGGACGCGGATAACGGCCGCTGCCTGCTATTTGCCGCTGTCGGAGAATCCGTTCATCAGCAAAGAGCTGGGAACGCGCCACCGGGCGGCGATCGGGATCAGTGAGGTCGGCGATGCGCTGGCCATCGTGGTCTCGGAGGAAACCGGCCAGGTTTCGCTGGCTCTGGATGGACAAGTCGTCCGCGATATCAATGAAGAATCGCTGATTTCCAAGCTTTACGCGGAGCTTAGCCCGAAGACGCTGGAGACGCGCAAAACCCCTTTCTGGAGGAGAACGGGGGGCAATAAACATGAATAAATGGATTAATAATAACAACTTTGCCAAAATTATCGCTTTGTGCATCAGTTTGATTTTGTGGCTGATGGTGCATCTGGACAGCTCGGAATCCGTTTCCGGGGTGAACGATTCGGTCAGCACGCGGACGATCGACAACGTAAAAATTCAGATTTATAACCTGGATGAAGACAAATATGTCGTTTACGGGCTGGATCCGGAACGCGTGACGCTTGAGGTCAAGGGGAGACGAACGAAGCTGACCTCGTTATTTTCCGAAGACGATTATAAAGTTAAGCTGGACTTGAACAATGTGACGCCGGGCACGAAAACCATTCCGCTGAAGTGCGAGCTTCCCAACGGGGTGGAGTGTGTGTCGATCACGCCATCCTCCGCTCAAATCACGATAGAAGCAAAGGCCTCCAAGGACGTACAAGCTAGCGTGATCACTTCAGGCGAACCTGCAGAGGGATATGAGATCGGGACGCCAGTGCTGAAAAACGATGGAAAAGTGAAGGTGACTTTGCCTTCCAGCGAAATCGAGGATCTGGGCAAAATTCAAGGCGTGGTGAACATAGCCGGCGTAACCGGCGATATAACGGGAAAAAGCGTAAAGCTCATAGCTTACGATAAAGCGGGAGATGAAATGGAGGATGCGGAAATTACGCCTTCTTCCATCGATGTGGATGTGCCTGTAATCAAGCTGTACAAAAGCATCCCCGTAGAGCTCAAGACGGCGGGCAGCCTGCCTTCCGGTTACGCGCTTTCCGGGGTGAGCAGCAGTGCCGAGCAGGTGGTTGTTTACGGCTCCAAAGAGGCGCTGGACAAAATTTCTTCTTATCCGATCTCAGTGGATTTGGGCAATTTTACCGGTCCAGAGAACAGTGAATATACGGTAAGCTTGACTCCGCCGGAAGGTTTTGAGAAAATCGAGCCTGACTCTGTCGAAATTACGATCAGGGCTACGCCTTTTGAAAAAAAAACGTTGAATGACCTTCCCATCACGCTCCAAAACGTGGGCGGAGGTTATACGGCTCAAATCGTGAGCCCTCAGACGGGAACGATAAATGCAACGGTAGAGGGCAGCTCCGAGCGGATCGGGGCGCTTCAGACCAAGGATGTGTCGTTGTCCGCGGATCTGAGCGGTTATGGGGAAGGGACTTACAAGGTTAAGCTGGACGCAAAGCTCCCCCAGTACATTTACCTGGTGGACACGGGTACGGACGGGACCATCCAGGTGAAGGTGACGGCCAAGGATAAACCGACGACGGTAGCCCCCGCGCAGCCTTCGGGAGGGTCGGGAGATCCGCCTCCGTCAAGCTCGGCTGACGCAGGCAGTCCAAGCGAAAGCACGGAGCCTTCGGGCTCGGCGGGACAAAACAATGAAGAAGAAGGACAGCCCGAGACTTCGACAAATTCACCGTAACTGAATCCGGGCAAAGTCCCATACAATAATAGGGTGAGATGGAACGTAAGAAGAGGAGTGTAACTTGAACAATGGGGAAATATTTTGGTACAGACGGCGTCCGCGGGGTCGCCAATAAAGAATTGACTGCAGAATTGGCTTACCGCATCGGCCGCTGCGGCGGATATGTTTTGACTGGAGCGGCTACGGGCACAGCCCATAAGCCTAAAGTAGTGATCGGGATGGATACGCGGATTTCCGGCGTTATGCTGGAGTCGGCGCTGGTGGCGGGTTTGCTGTCCATCGGAGCCGATGTAATCCGGCTGGGCGTGCTGACAACGCCGGCGGTTGCTTATTTGACCCGTGAGTTGGGGGCAGACGCGGGGGTTATGATTTCGGCTTCCCACAATCCGGTGGAGGATAATGGGATTAAATTTTTCGGCAGCGACGGCTTTAAGCTTTCGGATGAAACGGAACTGCAAATCGAAGAGCTGCTGGACAAGGAAACCGACGAGCTTCCGCGGCCGGTCGGCGGAGACCTCGGCATGGTGGAAGTGGATTACGACGCCAAGCTGAAATATTTGGAGCTGCTGAAGTCGACGCTGACTTCGAAATCTTTTAAAGGGGTAAAAGTAGTGCTCGACTGCGCCAATGGCGCGGCCTATGAGCTTGCTCCCCGTTTGTTCCGCGAGCTTGGCGCGGACGTGACTACAATTGCGGCGGAGCCTAATGGACGTAATATTAACGACCACTGCGGTTCTACGCATCCGGAGAAGCTGAAAGAGGAAGTCGTACGTCTGGGTGCCGATTTGGGTCTTGCCTTTGACGGTGACGCGGACCGTCTGATCGCGATCGACGGCACTGGGGCCGAAGTCGATGGCGATCATATCCTGGCGATTTGCGGGGATGCAATGAATCGTGAAGGCAAGCTGGCCCAAAGCACGATCGTAACGACGGTTATGAGCAACATCGGGTTCTATAAAGCAACCGAGAAGCTTGGTTTGAACAGCGTGAAGACGGCCGTAGGCGACCGTTACGTGATGGCGGAAATGCGCCGTGGCGGCTACAATCTGGGCGGGGAGCAGTCCGGCCATGTGATTTTTCTGGATTACAGCACAACCGGAGATGGCATTCTGACCGCGATTCAACTGGTAGATACGATTCTTAAGTCCGGCAAAAAGCTGAGCGAGCTGAAAAAGCTGATGGTGCAATATCCGCAGGTGCTCGTGAACGTGCGTGTACAAGATAAACGCAATTATGAAGGCAACACGGCTATTGCGGCTGCGATTGCCGAGGTGGAAGGCAAGCTCGGCGACAACGGCCGCGTGTTGGTCCGCCCATCCGGTACCGAGTCTTTGATCCGCGTCATGGCGGAAGGCCCGGACAAAATCGAGCTGGAGCAGTTTGTAGCCGATATTGCGGCTGTCGTGCAGAAGGAGCTTGTGTAAGAAGGGGCTTGGTTTTGTTTGGCTCCATGGTTCGGTTGCCGGGGCAGGGACTCCGGTCCGGCTGAGAATTACCCAGCCGCTGGGCGCGGAAGTTGGCGCGTTTCAGCGGTTATTTTTCGGGTAAATTAGCTGGTAATTGCAGGACAGAAGAACAAAATGGAGCCTGATCATTGCAAAATGGCCGGCACATGCATATAATTAACCGTATTCCAAACAGAGAGCGAGGATCGTGAGGTTGCCATAGCAACATAAGCGCCAGAGCTTCCTGGACTCGCACGGAGGGATGCCTGACAGGCCGTTTATCGTTTTAGATAGACGAGCGTGGAAGGATCCGATGGAGCGGGAAGCTGACGAGGTAGAGGTGTTCGAAACATTCGGCGGGGACCTCTCGGTTAAGCATCAAACCGTAAATCAGGCAGCAAAAAGTACGGGTGACCGTACTGACAAACTGTTTGATGAGATGCAGCAATCTTAAACATTCTTAAATTTTAAATATAAAATTCATGGGTGCAAAAGAGACGCGGATTACAGCTGCGGAGAAGAACGAGATGCATTCAAGAATTCCATTCCTTGATAACTGAATATGGAATATATGACGATTGCTTCTTAGATTTACCGCAAATGTCTTCCGCGGCTCTCATCTGGCAGTTTGGCCGGCTTGCGCTCAAACTTGAGATGACGAAACGGAGGATTTATAAATATGTGTGGTATTGTGGGATATATCGGAAACAGGGATACGCAGGCGGTTTTGATTGAAGGGCTTAAGAAGCTGGAGTACCGGGGATATGACTCTGCGGGTATTGCCATTTTTACACCTGGAGGTCTGAAAATCAGCAAATCGATCGGACGTCTGGCCAATCTGGAAGCCAAGCTGGAGGGTGCTCCTTTGACGGGTTCCGCAGGGATTGGACATACACGCTGGGCGACACACGGGAAACCGTCGGACGTGAACTCTCATCCGCATACCGACCATACCCAGAAATTTTCGGTTGTTCATAACGGAATTGTCGAGAACTATCTGGAACTGAAAGAAGAACTGATCGGGCAAGGTTATACTTTTGTGTCTGAAACCGACACGGAAGTTATTGTTAACCTGATTGCGCGGGAATACAAAGGGAATATCGTCAAAGCGGTTCAACAGGCCGTGACATATATGCGCGGCGCTTTTGCGCTGGGCGTATTGACGGAGCATGAACCCAACAAGCTGGTTGCTGTGCGTCAAGCCAGCCCGCTTGTTATCGGTGTGGGTGAAGGCGAAAACTTCATCGGCTCGGACATCCCTGCTATTTTGAACTATACGCGTAGAGTTTACATTTTGAACGACGGCGAAATGGCCGTGTTGACTGAAAACTCTGTCGAACTGATGACCATCGAGGGGAATTTTATTTCTCGGGAAATGACAGATGTCGAATGGGACGAAGTAACGGCGGAAAAAGGCGGCTTCGACCATTTCATGCTCAAGGAAATCCATGAACAACCTAAAGCTTATCGAGACACGATGCTGGGCCGGATTGACGCTTCCGGTAAGAAAGTCATTTTGCCTGAGCTTAAGCTGACCGATGAGCAGATTAAAAACATTACGAACATTCACATCGTAGCCTGCGGTACGGCTTATCATGCCGGTCTGGTGGGCGGCTCCGTGATCGAACAGCTGGTGCGCATTCCGGTAGCCTTTGACGTGGCCTCCGAATACCGTTACCGTTCGCCGCTGATTACGCCGCAAACGCTGGTGATCGTGGTCAGCCAATCCGGCGAAACCGCCGATACGCTGGCTGCGCTGCGCGAAGCGCACGATAATGGCGCTCATGTCATTGCCATTACAAACGTGGTGGGCAGCTCGATTGCCCGTGACGCGGACGATGTGATCGCAACTCTGGCCGGTCCGGAGATTGCGGTGGCTTCGACAAAAGCTTATTCTTCCCAGCTGATCGCTTTTTATCTGTTTGCTCTGTATATGGCTCAAGTGCGCGGGACGCAAACGGAAGCGGAAGTGGCGCATACCATCGCTGCTATGCAGGCCTTGCCTGAGCAGGTGGAGAAGATGCTGGACAACACGGATGCCATCAAAACTTATGCCGAGGAAATCTCCAAGCATGAGCATCTGTTCTTCATCGGCCGCGGCATGGACTATGCCGTTGCGCAGGAAGGATCGCTGAAGCTGAAAGAGATTTCTTACATCCACTCTGAAGCCTATGCGGCAGGCGAACTGAAACACGGTACGCTGGCGCTGATTGAAGATGGCATTCCGGTGATTGCGCTGCTTACGCAGGAGCATGTGCTTGAGAAAACCGTCAGCAACATCAAAGAAGTGAAAGCCCGCGGCGGCGCCGTGATGGCCATCACTTACGACGAGCATATTCCTAACCTGCTCAAATCCGTTGACCAGGCTTTGGCCATTCCGAAGACGCTGCCGATCTTGTCGGCTGCCTTGTCGGTAGTGCCGCTGCAAATGCTGGCTTATTACGCTTCGCTGGCACGTGGTTTGGACGTGGATAAACCGCGGAATTTGGCGAAGAGTGTGACGGTGGAGTAAGGACGGGGTTGCTGGTGGTGTGGTTGTCTGGTGATAAAGATGTCTGGAACCAGTAAAAGATGTCTGGAACTAGTAAAAGATCTATGGAACCAGTAAAAGATGTGTGGAACCGATAAGCAAGATGATAGGACATCTAGAAGGGAGCCCGAGGGGAATAATTCGGCGCTCCCTTTTAATTTGTGTAGAAGTTAATTTTTATACAACTTCATGATCGGTGGTGAAATTGATGAGCGGCATTGGCTATAGAATCAAATGTATCCGAAAAGAGAATAGTCTAAACCAAATTCAGTTTGCAAAGAGTATAGGAATTTCTCAAGGAAACCTGAGTGAAATTGAAATGGGAAATAGTAATCCCTCTGCGGAAACGCTTATATCAATCCGAACACAATATAACGTGAACTTGAACTGGTTATTAACTGGGGCCGCTGCAGAAGATGGGGCGACATATGAAGATGAATTAGAAAAAAGGCTGATTGAAGCTTTTAGAAAGCTTGGTGATTATGACAAGAACGAAATAATTGAGTTTATACGAGTGAAAATAAATTTAAGATCAATATAGTTGTTCAATGAAAATAAGCGTCCTCTTAGTGCTTAAATTAAAATAAGGCTCATATAAAAATAATACCGCATATATACTTTAATTTGAATGAGGAAGAGCCCGAGCGAAGAAGTGAGATGTCCTTTTTGAACTGATTACCTCATTTCCGAAATGTTGTAGTTAAGTAGCAGCTTCAGTAGGACTTTGACCCGCGATAATGCTAGGGTATTAAAGCTAGTAATCGGTATAGTTTAGTATTGTTGGACAAAATAACTTCATAAGGGTAATCAAAGCCGCCACATAATTTGGCGGCTTTTCTGTGTGTTGATGTACAGAACAGAGTTGTTATTAGCAGTGATGCCGATTGTGCTTACAGTCATTGGGAAGAGGCTTCTCATGCATTCCTTAGAAGGAAGGATTTACAAGTAATTTGTCGAAATGAACTATAAGAACTATTGATTTTTGATGGGGGTTACTATGAGTACAGATCATTCTGCTTCAGGTCAAGCTTTAGGATACGTGTATCAGTTTGATCGTGCAACGTACAGACTATTCGAGTCCGGGATTAATGTTATTGAGATAGGTGTCGAGGATATAGATGATGTAAGCGTCCATATGAGAGATGGAAAGGAGATACGAGAACAAGATAAGTCAACAGTTAACTCTGGATCGCCGCTCTCCGACAGAAGCGTTGCATTGTGGAAGACGTTGCACATCTGGGCAGAGACCATATTGGTTACGCCATCGATTATAGATACTACAGAGTACCATATTGTCACAAACGGTTCTCTTTCGGCTAACTGTCTTGCGCGCCAGATAGATAAGGCAACTGATGAGGATTCGACTAAGGTCGTTTGCGCTGTGATAAGGGGCATGATACCGACTTTAAGGGATGATTTAATACCTTTCGGTATTACGTTAGGTAAACTAAGTGAGAATCAGTTAGAAGCCTTAATCATAAAGATATCGGTTTTCGATAAGATGAGCTCACAATATGGGGGTAACATTGAAGAGCTTCAGGCTCTTAGGTTTTTCGAATCTGGAATGAAAATTGGTCTTTTTGATCGAATGAGCGGATGGGTAAAACGGAAAATCAGGGCACTAGTTGAAGCTGGACAGCAACCCAGAATTCTTAGAGAAGAATTTGATAGGGAGTTTCAAGGATTACACCGAAAAGCTACTGTTGCTCGATTGTCAGCCATAATTGAGCCTTTCGACATGAACGTGGATACAAGTGAATATGTGTCTCATGGCTTTGTACAACAGCTAGATTGGATCAACGTTGATGAAGAGACAATTCGGGAAGCAATTCTCAACTACTTGTATGCAGAAGATGCGCGGCTAAAATGGACAGATATAAGTGCAGTTTCGGAGTCAACACTGATGCTCTATCAGGAAGATCTTAAATCCCGGTGGAAAATCGCAAATAGAAAAGCTTCCAGACATCCAAATCCTTCCGAAGTGGTGAAGGGTCAAGAATGCTTAGATTTAACATTGGAGCAGGATACATTCATTCATAATGAGGTTATGCCAAAGCCTATAACTTGTGGGAATTTCCACGCATTGGCTCATTTTAGTAATGAACAGGAACCACTAATTGGTTGGCATCCTAACTTCAAATTTTTATCGAAAGGGAGTCCTAAGCCATGAGTGGAGCCCTTTTACGTGAGTATGAAATAATGCAAAACCCTGCCCTAGGAGCAAATGCACTTTGGGCGTTCACCCAAGGTTTCATTTCCCGCCCAACGGAGAAGTTGCAGCTTTTGACAATGTGGCACTTAATTACTGTACTCCCTTTGGTATTCCACGATACCAGTAGAAAAATGATATTAAAGAGAAGGGAAGCTTCAGGATTACGTTCAATTCTTGATCGCGATCCTGCAAGCTCGGTAGGTCAGAACGAGACTATCTTTAATATTGATAATAGACTAATGGCTATGGAAGACAGAACGATCCGCTCCCTTAATTTAGCGTTCGCTTGTAAGCTTATTGCTCTCGAAGATGGCTACTTTTCGTTAAATGTACCATATAAGCTCCCAACGAAGGTATCTAACGAATCGAAAGCTATATTGAAGGCTGCGCACAAATTAGGGGTATGGGCTGGTAGCATGACAGTGTTTGAATATCTTACGATTCTAGGAGTGGAGCCATTAAAATGAACTTTGCAATCTTGAAGATAATCATATGGTCTAAAGATCCCCTAAAGGCTCCACGTACAATCGATTTTAAGCCAGGGGCAATAAACTACATAACCGGATATAGCCGAAGTGGTAAGTCTGCGATAATCGAAATAATTGATTATTGTCTTGGGTCTAGAGGGTGCTCCATTCCAAAGGTCGGTCCGATTAGGCGCAACTCCGCATGGTATGGGTTGTTATTCAAAACGGTAGAGGGAGAAAAGCTATTTGCTCGTAGAGATCCTCTTGAGCAGGACTCAACAGAAGACTACATGATTACAGAAGGAGTAAATGTTTCTATTCCTGATCTTCCTGAGAAAAATGCTAACCGCGACAACGCCAAGGGCATCTTGGGAAGGTTGGCAAAAATACCTCAGTCAAACTCAGACTTTAATGAATCAGGTAGTGGGTATAAGGGAAGAGCTTCAATATCGGACATGAATGCTTTTATGTTTCAGCCACAGAGAATAGTTGCCAACAACGAGACGATGTTCTTTGAGGCAGATGTAGAGGAGCACGCTAAAAAATTACGAGAGATTTTCCCACTGGTATTAGGGGTTGTCGATGCTGATACATTGATAAAACAGCATCGTTTGCAAGAGGTAAGACGGTTAATTGAACGCAAACAGCGGCAACTCGAAGCGTTAAAAATAAACATCGAGAACTTTTCAGGTGAAGTGAGAGGTAGATATGTGTCCGCGACGCAATATGGTTTGATACCCTCTCTTAACATTGACGATACGAGTACTCAGGTTTTATTCGAAAGGCTTAATGGTATTGTAACTGCTTGGAAATTAAACCCTAGCTATTTGGAGACAGATGGGCACCATGAAAATAGTGAAAGACTATCCAGGTTACGAGAAAAAGAAGCTTCAATGCATTCAGAAATTACAACATTAAGAGTCAGGCTAACCCAACTGCGAGAACTTTCGTTAGCAAGGGCAAAATCAGAATTCAATATTTCTAGAAAGCGAGACAGACTTTCCACATCATCATGGCTTGTGGAACGATTAAGTACTAATCATTCCTGCCCTTTGTGCGGAAATGAAAGCAATTCTCCTTCCAATGAGCTAAAGCAGCTAATTGAAACTACTAAGAAAGTAGAAGCCCAATGGAAGGCAGTAGAGCTAGTTCCACCGATGTTGGATGCAGAAGAGGTAGACCTCCAAAAGCAGATCGCAGTTAAGGAGAATGAACTTCGACAAGTTCGGACAGAACGCGAATATATTCAAGAGGTAACTGAGGAGATGCAAGCTACTCGGGAGCAACGTGCAATGTTTATCGGTAAAACAGAGGAATTCATCAGACTTCACGATTCTTTAACAGATGAGGGGGTATTCGCTGAAGAAATTGCCGCTTTGAAAGATGAGGAGGTAGAATTACTCAAAGTAGTAGACTTTGAAGCCTTCGCTCAAAGGAAGGAAACAGCCTTATTTAAGTTTTCGAGGTTTGCAGGTCACTATGGTGACATATTGGATTTGGAGACTGGAGACGATCTGATTCAGCTAGATACCAATAAATTGACAATAAGAGTAATTGATGAAAATGGAAGTGCAGCATGGTTGCGTGAGATTGGCAGCGGAGCTAACTGGCTTGGTTATCATGTTGCTACGCTCTTGGCTCTTCATGAACTCTTTATCAGCCAAAATATACCGTATGTTCCTAGCCTGTTGGTCATTGACCAACCAAGTCAAACCCAGTTTCCTGATGATGACGAAATTGATTCCGAAGAAGAAGAAAAACTGGCAGTTAATAAAGTCTTTCAAGCACTGTCTACGGGTATTAACAGGATGAACGGGAATTTACAGGTTATCGTCAGTGAACATGCTGGTCAAAGTGTTGTTGATGGTCTTGAGAATGTACATCTTGTCGAAAGATGGCGCAGAGGTCGCAAACTGATACCTTGGCACTGGAGCAAGGAAATAGATGCCAGAATGATCGGTAAAAACGCTGAGTACGCAGCAGAGGATTTATTCGAGTCGCTTATTGAACCTATTTGTAGGGACGCAGTTGGAGATGAATCCTGCATGGTAAGTATTACAAATGCTGAATTTGTCGCAAACGGGGTCACATTCAAGGCATTAGCAGAATCTCTTGAAAAAGGGACTTTTGAGTTTGTAGGACTTATTGACTGTGATCTAGTTGTAAGTTTGTTATCACCGGAAGAGTAAAATACAATGCCGTCAGTCAGTTTGACTGGCGGTTTAACAACAATGCGCAAATATAGATATCCTCTTTCAGCTATGAGCAGGGGTTTCTACAGACAATATCTTAAGAGTCAATAAATTAATAGGGAGACATAGCATATGAACAGCATTCACGGATATATATCTGAATTGATTAGAAAGCTTACGGAGTTGTATAGACTGACGTACGATAAAGATTGGGAATCGGTATACATATTTAACGATGTATATGATCTGGTAATGGCTCTTTGGAATAAAGGAGCAATTGACGACAGTGGTTTGGCGATGGATATATTGAAGTTTTATTTTGACTATAATAAATTTCGTTCTATTGATCCTGCTCAATATGATAATTATGGCTATATTGATACCATCGCGGCAGCTAAGAAAGCAGATTTGATCAACCAACTAGAACATTTAGTAAAGCGCGTAGTATAAAGATTGCTGTGCGCTTTCAGATAGTTTGTAAACGTTGGAGTGGGGGGAAGTGATGCAATTAAATCTAATGAAGCTATTCGACGGTTATGTTCGAAATTACCATACATTCAACCTAACAATTAATCATGGTAAACACTCACTATGACGGAAATCGAGTATTTTTCCCGACTTGGTTCTATGCTGGGGTATCATCCTTTTACAGAAGACACTTGTAACGGAAAGAATTGCCCAATAGATTTGACATGGTTGGATAACTACGAAGAAGAGTATTGGCATGACCTCATTCTACATCTCGAACGTGAAAATCTGTTCGAGATGTAGAATGAGGAAACTTTAGAAAAGCTTTTTTGTAATTGTGAATTTACTCCTAAAAACGCTATAGGAATCATGAACGTTCGTAACTGAGAATGAATAGATGAGCTTGTCAAAATTGCAAAAGCAACTTGCAAAGTTGAAAATGCCTTATTAGTGTTCAGAATTACATCATCAGGTAAAAGCCAGGCTTTTTTCGATGAGGTACATGCCTATACATTTAACAAGAATATGGATAATGATTTTAAGAAGGCTCATTTTTCTGAAATCGGTGGAACTTTATTTATGCAATTTTGTGAAATATGAATTCGAAAAGTTGAAGTTAGGTTCAAACTACTGTAGAGACGGCAGTTTCTTCATTTATAGCGGACGTATATTGAGACACGATCCATAACGGGATAAGATAAGAGAAATATAGGTTCCTTACTGAAAGAGGTGTGCGGCAGATATGGATGATTTAGAATTCTACGAGCAGTATATTCAGCGATATGCAGAAAGCCAAAGATTGGACTTAGCCGGAGCCGCGTCTTTTTTACAAGACAAGTTGCTGAACGAACCCGATGTTATAACGCGGTTGATTTCGGTAAGAAAGCAGATGCTTACGCCGGAAGACCATAATTTGGTTCATATAGTTGGTAATAATTTTCCTACTCTAATTGGTGATGAGCATTCCGCACTTACAAGTATATTGGTAGAGATATTTAAGGCTAGTCGCATTTATCATCAAGTTAAATCTTTTGAGGGGTATAATCCTTCACAGCCAATGTTTCAGGCGCACCCAGAGCTTTATGATATGCTCAGAAAGAAGTCGAACGGAAATCCTGATCTTGAGTTAATTCGATTAGATGCAGTTGATTATAAACCGATTCCCAATTTACCAAAACACAGAACTTGTAAATACAAAGACTCATTTTTTCTTATTGATAGATACCTCAACACAATGGTTCCTTCTTATTTAATACATAAGTATGGCACCGAAAAATTATACATTCGAGTCGATCCATACATTGTATCTAAAATGGCACCACCACTATCTTTAGAAGAAGAGTTTATCCAACCCCCTAATCCATATTGGATCGAACGGTTAATAATTCATCCTGATCAACATGAAGGTAGCGAGTTGTTTTTGCCACAATATACTGCTGATGACATACAAGGAGATGAATGGAAAAGAAAGCAATGGTGGGAATACCAAATTGACGGCATTCGTAAATTACAAATTGTAGCCACTATGAAGAATGAAGGTAACAGGAAACATTTCAGTATGTCACTAGAGGAACTTTCAGAGGAATCAATTGGCGCCGGGATGCTGCTTGGAAGAATGATTCACTTGGATGCAATGGATTCGTATGACACACCATTCGATCAGGTGAGACTTAATCATTTGGATCTTGCAATTAACATTTATACAGAGGACAGTATCAAAGAGCGAATGAATTCTACCTTGACCAAAGGCAAGCGAATTACGGACGCGACTTATCGCACTCATCTGATTCGTGCTGACGACATTATGTTCTCTGACCTGCTCGTGATAGCTCAAATCTTTTTCCAATCAAAGACAATGGTTAAGGAATGGATTGATAGTCAGTTTCAATTCCGTTCCGTTGGAGTTGAACCCGATAACAAAGAAGCTTAAGAAAGGATTAACCGCTTGAAGGATTTGCTACCCGACATTAAGGAATATCTCGCTGAGACTCTTGTTGTATAAGAAATGAAGTTAGAAATAGAAACGGCTTTCCTAAATGGACAGCCGCTTTTTATTTCCCTAAATTCAATTATGGAGTGATGAAATTGATTACGGAGAAGAAATATTCAAACTTCAACATTAGTGCCTTACCCAATAACTTGGATGTTTTAAAGTCCTTTTTTGAAAAGATGAATGCAACTTGCATTGTGAGAAGTACTGAAAAAGATGTCTATTCCTTTGATTATTCAGATAGTTTTCACTCCAAGGATTTGCATGTTACCGTTCAGTTTAACCTACAGGATACTTCGAAACCCAGTTTATTAATCCGAATTATTTGGGACGATTTATTAAACAGCTATGATATTGATGATTATGCCAATCATCTATTTACACAAATCTACTTGAAATTAATGGAGGGACCAACACGATATGTTGTGAGAATATATGCTAAATATTATGGTGCGAGATCACAGAACTTGAGTTTTTCATTTGAATGGGTCAACAAGATTAAAGTTACTCCTTATTATATAGAAGGACGTAATAAAACCTTTAGTGCAGATGATAGAGTCACAAGCTCGCCACACGAACAAATGATATTTTTTGATTTAGAAGTATACGCCGTTAATATAACGTCAGCTAGGACGTTAGCGTATAATAGAGCCAAAGAGGTTTTTGCATATTTTTCTGTCTTATTTGATTTAGGAATTAGTGAATTTTTATCTGAGCAAGTTTTAGCACTCGATTATAATGATTATAGGCAGCAGTTTTTTGGATTTGCAACGAATAAAGGTTTCTATGACGATGAATTGGATTTATTAGTTTTCGATAATCTAAATGGATTAGTCACCATTAATGAAGATAATACTATGAATTTGAGTGAGTATGAGCTATTTAGCTTTCTAATAGATGGTGAGGAGCAATCGACATTAATAAATTCAAATGACAATTCACAATTGGATATACTTTTTAAGAATCGGGAAGTTTCTTTTCAAAATAGTGAAATTGAACAGTCAGATTTAGTGAAGGACATAACCTTTTATAATACACCATTAAAAGTTACAAGTGCTCATTTGTCCTTCTTTAGAAAACTAAGGATATTCGAAACCAACCATTCTGAGAAGTTTAAGCGGTTTGGGAACGCCTGTAAAATGTATAATAAAGCATTGACTGTTTGCAGCAACGAACCAACTATGCTGATTTCATATTTATTAGCATCCCTCGAAGCATTGCTCAAAATGGAAGAAGAAGAGGATTATTTGAAACACACTAAAGGGGACATGAATAAATTTTTGGAGTTTACGAAAGCTTATTCTACTGATGAGGAAAGCTACGACCGGAATTACTTTAAATATTTATATGGGAGGGTTAGATCGGGACATTTTCATTCTGGTGAGTTTAAATTTCTTGAGTATAGCACATTATTCAATCATTCGCTTAGCAGTGATTTTATTAATGCACGAAACGACTATTTAAAATATAAAATGCATATGAGAGAAATCTTTATAAATTGGATTGAGAGAAATATTTTGTCTTTATCTAATGCCTGAGAAAGATCAAACTAAATTGCTTAAACTTTTTATGCTTGAGGTGCTGAGAAAATCAGCACCTCTTTCCTTTTATCCGATGAAGTATCCTCTCTTGTCACCACCAAAGTCAGATTTCATACCTTTAGGTGATGTGACGAATAGTCGATAGACGTTCCCCCGTTCCAAGGTAAGAGAGCCTTTAGTGGGTTTGTTCAAACAAGTACTTGCAAGCCAGCTCTGTTTCAAGTTAGAACTACAAAAACCTCAATAAGGGGTGTTTTCCTTACTGCAATGAAAATAATATGGTGTTCTTTTCTTACATGGTATTGGAACAAGGTGCATTAACTGAAAAATATAACGCGGAAAACCCTTTGCCAAGTGGCGCCAGAAGAGGCGAGGCATTTAATCCAGACATGCTTGCCAAGATCGATAGCTTAATTCAAGTAATGAGCGAAATTAGCAGCAAACACAATGCATCGATTGCACAAATTGCTACTGCCTGGTCCATTGCTAAAGGGACGGTACCGATTATTGGTGTTACAAAGGTCTCCCATATTGAGGATGCTATAAAGGATTCCGAGGTCAATTTGACAGATCAAAGTGATTTTGAATCAATTGGAATATCATAAGCAACGTTATGAGTGAGTTACAACAGCGGAAGCACGATCCTTTTTTAGAAACTACTCAGTCCATCTTTTAACCATCTGCAATAGTTATTAAATGGCAATATATCAGGAGCTTATAGTTCGGTGTTATTTAGTACTTACTTAAATATAACTCCTCATAACCCACTCCAAGCTTTATTCACATTCTATTTCTGCAAGTTCACTTATACTTATATGTGTTTTAAATTGTGTATTTTTAGGAGGATAGCAGCTATTATTTCCATTAGCCTGGTAAGCTATCAGGTATTGCCGAAATGAAAGTAACAGCAACTTCTGTTAGTGTTTTGTTGAATGATCAAGCGGCTTGAGCCAAGGAATTTTTTTCGGCTGGGGCTTTGATTTTTTTCATATCTCAAAAAATCAATGTGAACAGTTAGCTGACATCGCTCTTGGCAACACTGATATGAAATGGGTTTGGGCTAGTAAATGAGGTCAAACAAAATGAATCAGGAGTGTGCTTTTAATGAAGCATTGGGCAGGGAAGCTAGAAGATGTTTTGATAAAAGTTACTATTGTTATGCTATTTGGTTTTGGTGTAGGGATGATTATTATTCGGGAGGATTGGATAAAGGCAATTGAGGCGCTCGGTATCGGTATGTTAATGTTAGCGATTTACTTAATGGGCAAAAAGATAGATGGGTTCATGAAGGATGATGATGAGCACTAAGAAGTTGTCTGCACAGTTATGCATCAAGGGATATATCTGAAGATTAGTGTGGAGTGGAGGAGGTCTAGCACGAAATATCTAAAATAAGATATATGTATAAATTATATATTAAGGGATAAAATGGTGTTAGAAGAATATATTAATCTATGAAGGAGTTGTTCTATGGAAATGAAAAAACATTTACTGAGAAATGGATGTGCGAAAGTGACGGCACGAGGCATTATTTTCAAGGGTGCCAGATATACGTGCCCAAGAGCAATCAGAGATCAGTGGTTCGAAAAAGCAGCCTTTGAGAAAGAGTGGCGGGTAAGGATTCTATATACCCTCCAAAAGGAATTATCAGCGATTTACATGGTTGAAGATAATGGCGACTTGGAAAAGTGCAATCGAATATATGATACCAGGAGGCCTTCGGACGTTAAACTTCAGCTTTACTTTCAGAGCATTCAGAAACTTAAAGCATTACGAAAAAATGCAAAATAACAATGCGCACAACATAAAGCGAGATAAGCAAAGGTGGGAAGATGGAAGAATTAATTGAAGATATCGAACAAATCATCAACGTTTACAAGTTGAGCATCGAAAAGAAAAAAAGTACTATGATTACCCGTTCACAAACAACCCGGATCATTATTATAAACTTATGATGCTCCAGAAGACATTAGAGGTTTGGATAGTCTGCCTAGAGAAAATCCTGAGGTAAAAAAAACAAAGATGGGGACCGGTAGAACCAAGAAGAAGCAAGGAATTCACTAGTAGGATTAACATCGAGAGGAACGGCGTGCCCGGTTTTGTGACTCCATATACTCTTGAGGCAATGTTGACCTATATGAAGCGCTTAGAGAGTAGAATCGAACAACTGGAAGGCATATCTGTATAGAGGGAGGCCCGAACTCTTGTGTTTCCCCCTATTCATGATGGGCTTCATCAGGTGAAAATGAAACAAGAGTATGGAGATGGAACGATGATTTTTAAGATTACAGAAGAGATGTTTCAGAAAATAGAAGACTGGGATTCATGCAAACCTGTTGACGTTACAGGCGCTAAATTCGCTTATACCTTCGTTCCCACTGGGCTTGGGGTATTCATCGAGGTGCAATGTGATATATGCAAAAGGGTACTGGATCTAACAGAAGATTGATGATGCAGTTGAAATCACCTCATAACAGTAGAGAATCTTGATCCATACTTGCCGGGGAATCAAGCGGTTCCTCTTCTTTATCCTCACAGATCTCTTCGTTATTTCTGTTAATTATTGCCTCAATGATAGTGGCGATCAGTTTCTTGTCTTTAGGGGTAATTTCTTTATTATCTGCGGTTAGTGTAATGCCAGAACTCAGCAATTTAGGAAGATCCCAAGCTGCTCCTTTTACAAAAGAGTAGTCAATTGCAGGCATAAAGGAAATTTGCCCGAATGGGTCCCGAAAATGTGGTTCGGGAAAATTGCTTAAACCAAGCAAGTAGTCTGCCGAAACCTCAAAGGCATTAGCTAATGCGGTAATTTGCTCTGGGTCTGGATTACCTTTGTTGCGTTCCCAATTAGAGATGACGTGTTTCGTTGTGTCGATTTTCCCGGCGAGTTTTTCTTGAGTCCACCCTCTAGATATACGCGAGGTTTTAATTCTTTCTCCTAATATTAACACATATATCCCCCTACCCATAATCTGCTTATCTGAATACAAAACTGAACAGTAAAGTGAACACTTTACTTTATGGTAGCATATTGCGTTTGAGTTGTAAATTACTCGACTAATGGTGTTGACAAGTTGAGTAAATATCGATTATTATCAGAGTCAATTATAAATTGTTCAATTTTATTAAAATATAAACGGAAAATCGATTTTGGTGCGGAGGAAATAATCATGTCGAAAAGACGTCGACACACAACAGCAGCAACAATTGAAAGGTGGATTAAGGAAGGGCGTGGTAATGGGCACTTTGCGGAATATAAGCCTTGGTTAACCATTCATGATGTTCCATCTCATGGAGTTGTAACGAGAGTTCGGGGTTGGAAGAGTGGGCGATTGCATCATTATTTGTCGGAGCATTTTGAATTAGCTCATCATTATCAAATGGAGTGGGCTATGGACGTTATTGATATTAGAGAGCAATATCCTTTGTTACCATTAGAAAAAACGTTGTTCATTGCACAAAAGTTGGGCATCAGACATCCAATTGATCCGAAGACCAAGCATCCCATTGTAATGACCACAGACATGCTATTGACCGTAAAGTCAGGTCAAGAACTTAGGTTCATAGCTCATTCCGTAAAACCATCGTCAAAATTAAATCGAAGGGTATTAGACAAGCTTCAAATAGAGAAGTATTACTTCAAAGATCTGGATATAGACTGGCGGCTGATTACGGAAAATCAAATCAATTACGATTTGGTTAAGAACATGAAATGGTTACATTCGGCCAAGGTTTTGGATGAGATGGCGTATCTTAACAATGAACTGGTTTGTGAATTGGAACCAGTACTGTACGAATGGATTGTTAATATAGACAAGCCCTTGGCCAAAATTACCTTGGATCTTGATGCAAAGATGGATTTACCAATGGGGACCAGCATGAATGTTGTCCGATATCTGATCGCTAATCGCTTGTGGGATGTTGATATGAGTCGTCGCATTTTTCCTACACAAAAACGATTAGAAATACAAGCGAATCATTTTCAAAACTGGAGGGCTGGGCATGAAAATAATCTTATTAGCATCTCTAGAAAATAGCGAGGCTACATTAAAGTCTGTTTTAGAGTCCGAATTAACAAAGGAAAGTCAGGCGATTCAAACGATCAAAATAGATCAAACAATAGCTGATATATGCGTGATTAACTCGACCAATCCTACTGAAATTATAAGACCTATTCTAAGCTTTATTGAAATAGGAGGAGAATAACATGGAGTTGTTTATCAACACTCTGCTTGAGAAAAGAGATGCTGATTCAAAGCTTGTTGATTGTGAGAGGGTCATTTGGCTGAAGCAGTCGGAGGATTGTGCGGTTACTATTTCTATTATAAAAAAAACCGGGGTTCCTGAGTTTAAGCGTATCTCATCTATTGAACAGGAACTTATTGAAGGGACGATGATTAAGCGCGAGCATGACCCATATGCAAAGTTTATGGTTTCGGAAGAACTTCTAACCTCTAAAGAAATTAAACTCAGAGATGAAGCATGGGAATGTATCAAAGACATTGTTGAACTAGAGCCTAACATCTACAATCCAAAAGAGCGGTATGAAATTATTAAGAGCGAAATGGAGAGGACCGGTAAGGGGAAAAAGTTTTACTATAAATACTTACGCTGTTACTGGACTGGAGGGAAAGTGGTAAATGCTTTGCTTCCCAGATTCAGAAGATGTGGAGGGAAGGGAAGTAAGAAGAATCCAACTAAAAAGATGGGTAGACCCAGAGAAACCAGCATTTCGGTTGATCCCAAGTTAAAAGGAGTCTTAATAAGTGAGGGTCATCGAAAAATATTCGATAAGGCTATAAGAGATGTTTATTTGAAAATAAATCGAAGGGACTCCGTGAAATATACATATATTGAGATGCTAAAGAATCATTATAAAATTGATACCATCAAGAAGGGCAAATATGAGATCCCGATAATACCCCCAGGACATGATGTGCCAAGTATTGCTCAATTGCGATATCACATCAGAAGGTATTATACCAAACGCAAGCTGTTAATCGCTCGAGAAGGCGAAGTTACATTTAATCGTGATTTCAGGCCTTTGCTTGGATCTGAAACAAGGAAAGCAACCGGGCCAGGACAAATCTACGAGGTTGATGCTACTGTTGCGGATGTATATTTGGTAAGTTCGATTGATCCCAATATTATAGTTGGAAGGCCTGTCGTATATATTGTTGTCGATGTATACAGTCATATGGTTGTCGGGTTATATGTTGGATTTGAGGGCCCATCCTGGCTTGGAGTTATGATGGCTATTGAAAATACAGTGGAAAATAAGGTTGAGTTCTGCAGGCAGTATGATATTGAAATTACAGAGGAAGAGTGGCCGTGTCACCATATGCCAGAAAGTTTTTTGGCTGACCGAGGCGAGATGGAGAGTAAAAATGCTGACTCGCTTGCTAATGCGCTAGGAATCAAAATAATGAACGCGCCTCCGTATCGTGCTGATCTAAAGGGCATTGTGGAACAGCAATTTCGAACATTGAATGTGACGCTCCAACCATGGACGCCTGGTGCTGTAAAGAAAGAATACAAAAAGCGCGGGGGACCGGATTACGTCTTAGATGCGAAGCTCACACTTAAAGAATTTACACAAATGATGATCGAGATGATTCTTCAAAGAAACAACTATCATTACATGGAATATTACCCTTTAGACAAAGATCAAGCATTAGATAAAGTCCGGCCCGTTGCAAGGGATTTATGGAATTGGGGGATATCTCATAATCACTATTTGAAGAATGTTCATCCAGATATCGTTCGATTGAATGTATTGCCCGAGGCAAAAGTTTCTGTGAATCGGGAGGGGATATACTTTGAAGGGATGTATTATGGTTGTGAAGAATTAGCGCGTCAGGGTTGGTTCGTTAAGGGGAAAACGCAGAAAGTGCCGATCGCTTATGACAGAAGATGTATGAATCATGTCTATGTGAAGACGGACAATGGCAAGGGTTTTATAAAATGCGATCTATTGGTCAAGTCTTCCCGATTCATAAATATGAGCCTTGAAGAGGTCAAATCAACCCGGTACGAGGAAAAACTGTCAAGAAGCATGTATTATGATGAAACGGAACTTCAGGAAGAGGTAACCCTAAGCGCGAAGTTAGAAGCGATTAAGAAAGAGGCAATGAAGCGGAGTGCCGATAATCAAGACCATTCCTTAACAAAGTCTGAACGGAAGTCCAATATTAAAGGAAATAAAGCCGTTGAAAGAGATATGCTTCGAAAAGAACAAGCTTATGAGTTGGGTAAATCTCCGAATGAGGAGACTGACGAACAATCTAATCCTGACGATCATGTAATCCCTCTAGAAACATATAGGCCTAAATCAAAGTTGGGTCTACTCGCAAAATTGAAGGAAACGGAGGAGAAGAAGCATGGTTAAGCAAGCTCAACAGCAGGCCGACTTATATCATTATTCCCCGAGTCTTATAGGCAGGCAAGAGGAGGCGAGCTATTCCGATCAGGAGATTCCTGACTATAGGGATAATCCTTTTATTGAAGGTTTACCTCCGATATTTGAAGAAGAAGATGTCGCATTACAAATCAGAAAATACCCTGATTACGATGAAAGGCAACGTAAATTAGGACGGCAGACAAGGCTGCATCTTGTTCAACAGATATCCGATTATGTCGAGCCTTTACCTACACATTTTCTTGTGGAACAAAGGATTTCAAGATTAATCCGCCATGGTTATAAAGCCAGAAATCCTTTCTCTCCAGCAGTCATAAGACAATTCCATATAGGGTTTAAAGAAATTCTTGAAGGGGGAGTTGATTCAACAGAAAGTAATATCGCAGGGGTGAGATCTACTGCTGCCGGATTCGCTATCCTCGGAGTAAGCGGACAAGGGAAGACCACGGCAATCGAGAGCTCGTTACTCTTATACCCGCAGGTAATCCATCACTCAACTTATAAAGGGCAACCTTTTATCCGTAAGCAAGTGGTGTGGCTTAAGTTAAATTGCCCGTTTGATGGTTCGCTGAAAGGGCTGTGCTTTAACTTTTTACAATCCGTAGATTCGCATTTGGGTACTAAATACTTCCGGAAATTTTCAACTCAAAAAGTATCGGTAGATATGTTAATTCCAGTGATGGCTCATATCGCTACATTACATGGGTTAGGAGTACTAGTCATTGATGAAATTCAAAACTTGAGTTTTCTTAAGAGTGGCGGCGCTGAGAAGATGCTTAATTACTTTACTCAATTGATTAATACTATTGGTGTTCCTGTGGTATTAGTAGGGACCTTTAAGGCAATGAGGCTTCTTTCAGGTTCCTTCAGTCAAGCAAGAAGAAGTACGGGACAAGGGGATCTGATCATGGATAGATTAAGTGAAGGTGAGGAGTGGGAGTTCTTCTTAAATGCTCTGTGGAAATATCAATGGACTGCTACTGAAACGCCTCTAAAGCCTCATTTGAGTAAGAAAATGTATGAGCTTTCTCAGGGAATTGTAGATATTGCGGTTAAGTTGTACATGTTAGCCCAGTGGCAAGCCATCGAGGACGGAAACGATAATGAAAAAATAACAGGGGCTCTCCTGGAGACCGTCGCCAAACAGCACATGCAGCTGGTTCAGCCTATGTTAAAGGTTTTGAGAAGTAAAGATCCCCAAGCATTAGAGGCAATTGATGATTTATATCCTAAATGGAACGTGTTGGATCAATATTTACAAAAGGCAGATGAGAAAGTCAATATTCAAGGTGAGCTCAGAACAAAGGTATTGCGTGATGAAAAGATAGAGCAGGACGATGAGAAGCTAATTGAACTTGTAAAGACAGCAATGGATTTTGGGACTTCTTACGATATGGCTTATGACGCTGCTAATAAGGTTCTTCAGTCTAATGAGGCTGAGAAGGATATAGTAGATTTACGAAAACAACTTATTAAAGATATTACGTTCAATTCCATGACGGATGAAGAGGAAACTCGTGGTAACGAGGAGAGAGTGGCTCAAGAAAAGGGGAACAGTAAAGCCCCAAAGAAGAAAAAACAGCACCTTATCCTTGATGAGGATGACCTGAGAAATGCCGTAGCGAATAATGAGAAAGATACGGAAATCATTTACGAAAAACTAGTGGATATAGGGAGTATACCGTCGGAGGATGAGCTTTCAAAATTCATAGTCTAATAGATTTATTAAGTACTAGCATTATGTAAAACGGGGAAAACTAGCAATAGGATCTTATCTGAAAGGGTGATTCTATTGCTAGCCTATTTTCCGACGCTTTATGAAGATGAATTGCTTTACAGCGGCATTGCCAGATATCATGTAATTTCAGGCAATAAGACACAAAGACAAACCATCGAGGACCTTTTCGGTAATCGATCGGTTTGTGCGACTGCAGATCTGCCAAGTCACCTGACGAGTCTTGTCGTTAATCTGAATGGACAATATACGACTCACCAAATCATCAATGATCATACCCTACTTCCCTATTACACTTACTTTATGCAGCAAAAGAAAATTCATCAAGTACAATTAATGATGGAAAATGGGAGTAAACAAGGGGAGGTTCACGCCTCCCTGGGCTTGCTTGCTTCTTCTATAAAATTGCCGACGAAGCTCAGATTTTGTACTGAATGCTATAAAACAGATAGTGAGATATGCGAGCCTTATTGGCATCGCTGCCATCAGTTGCCCGGTGTAATTATGTGTCCATGGCATAAGGGCATATTAAAGGTCAGCGCGGTAGAATACTCCACTCTTCATCACAAATTTTCATTTGTGCCTTTAGCGATGCGCGGCGAGTCGGATTATACCGAACCCGCTATCGACGTCAACTGGTTGGATCATCTGGCATTTATTGCTGTTCAATCAAATTTACTTCTACAGTCCCAAGCAAAATCTAAAGAGGAGACTGCATCCTATAGAAGAGTGTTGCCAATGGAAAGATACCAAACAGTAGGCGGCCGGGTACGGTTTAATCGTCTCATTCAGGATTTTCGTAATTCATATACTAATGAACTATTGGAATATCTAGATTGTGATGTCGATCCTAACAGCTCTGATACATGGTTACATAAAATAATCAGGGACCAAGAAGAGATTAAGCATCCACTAAGGCATTTACTACTAAACCGTTTTATTGAAAAATCTGTCAGTGCCATTTCGGTCACCTCCAACAATTATCCATTTGGAAGCGGGCCCTGGCCATGTCTCAATAAAGCGGCTAATCATTACAATCAAAGTGTTATTGAGAAATGTGTAGTTACACGATGCTTAACAACTTCAAAGCCGGTTGGAACCTTCCATTGCAGTTGCGGATTTGAATATTCAAGAAGAGGCCCGGATACATGTGATGAGGCTCGGAATCGGATAGGCAGAATTAAAGCGTTTGGTCCGGTTTGGTATGACAAATTAAGATGCCTTAATAAAACGAATACATCTCTACGTCAGAAAGCAAAAATTCTCGGTGTCGACCCTGGAACTGTAAAAAATCAAACGGAGCATCTTGATACGAATAAAGCAGGTTTGAATAAGGCTAGAAACCAAAGTCAAACTACCGGGTCAAGGAGAAACAACGAGAAACGATGTTCGCTTACGAAGGTTAACCAAAAAGTGGATTGGGATCAGCGAGACGAGATTTTGTATGATGCGGTGATAAAGGCGGTCGGACAGATGAAACAGTTGCCTAATCCGCAAAAAATATCGTTGGCCTCAATAGCTAGACATACGGATTCAGGTAACCTGAAACATAAACTTATGAGGAATCTAGACAAGCTACCCAAAACCAATGAATTCATTAAGAAGCATGTCGATTCTACAGAGACATATCAAATTTGTAGGTTAACTTGGGCTGCAAACAAGCTTCATGAGTCCGAAGGTAGGGTATTAGGATGGAAATTATTGAAGCTAGCAGGCTTAAACCATCCATTAAGGAAAATGGTTAATGATAAATATATGGAACTTGTCAAGTAACAGTCATGAAAGAGGGCCGATTTGATGTTATCGTATTTACCGAGCTTATACCCAGATGAAGATAGTAGGTCCATTACATTTAGGTACCATGTGCTTTCGGGTAACAGCGATTTTTCGGTAACAAATTCAGAGTTATTCGGAAGAAAGGTCTACGGTGTAAACGTATTTCCTCGCAACTTGAATTTTTTGTTTAACCAGTTGCCAAACCAATTTATGTCAATGGATGATTTTTTGTTTAGCCACACCTATTTTCACTGGGTCAAACCATTCATACCTAATGATCGGTTATCAAGAGTCGTTGAAGAGATCACCGAAAATGCAGGTGATTCCAACATTGCTGTTTTACTAGGCAAGGGTAAAGATCGGTTGATTTCAGAGGACATACGATATTGCCCTGTGTGCATAAATAATGACAGCCAAAAATATGGTGAAGTCTATTTGCATAGGACCCACCAATTAAGCTTCTTAACATGCTGTCCGGAACATGGAATTAAATTGATTGTGAAATGTCCAAACTGTAATAAGAAGTTGGCAAGAGCGAAAGATGGACAATTATTAGCTTCTATAGAGTGTGAATGTGGTTGCAATTTATCGGGTTGCCAAGAAAAAATGACCTTCTTCAATTGTGATAGCGAACATCGAGTTCTTGCTAATTTCTATCAGATGGTTAGCTACTCTAAGAAGATATCGCGGGAAGAGATATTTGCAAAATTGAAAAATATAATGGGACTAAAAGGATATATGAAGTATTCTGGCGGTGTTGAAAGAAAGAAAATTTTTCAGCATTTCGATAATTTTCTAAAAGACAATGGCTTAAAAGGTTACATGGCTACAGACTGGAAAGGACAAGTTAATTCGGACAGCTTCTTTCTTTCATGCAAGGGTGTTAAAAGTATCCTGTTCTATGTGCTGCTTATGATGTTTTTATCTGGATCAGTTGAACATTTTATATCGGAGAACGGAGCCTTTAGTATACCAATTCCTTTTGGAAATGGGCCGTGGATTTGCAATAACCCGGTATGTGAAGGATACGACTTAGGAGTTATCAAAAGATGTGTTCGTGTTGATCATGATGGAAGATATATTTCGGGATTATTTGGTTGTCCGCTATGTGGTTTTAGTTTCTCAAAAAGATGGAAATTAAACGACCATAGTAACGAGAAGCCTTATGCAGTGTTAACAATGGGTCCATTGTGGCATTCAACTGTATTGGAACTTCATTCAAGTGGTTTAAGTAATAATGCTATTGCAAAAAGGTTAAAGACATACCCAACCCAAGTAAAACGTTCATTGAACCGGCATAAAGAGCCAGTTTCAGATACTAGAATACTTCAGTCGCTTGAAATGTTATGGGCATCGTCTATGTATAATAATGACGAAGTTGCTGCAACATTAGAGGTCTCCACGTCGTTAACAGAAAATCGCAAAAAGATACTTGCAATAATGCGGGGAAATAGCCACCTTTCAAGAACTGAGTTGGCTAAGAGCTATAATCATCTGTATCATAAAATGTTAAAGAACGACCGGGATTGGATGGAGCAAAACTTGCCTCCTAGCAAAAAAAATCGGATTCGGAAGGATTGGGCCAAGTTAGATCTAGAATACAGCGAAGTTTTAGCCGCGGCAGCAGATGATCTGTACAGATCAGATCCCGCTGAGCAGATAAGAAAGTATACCATTTTGGCTAATGCCCCCAAGATTATAACCGAGCATTTAGAGTATGCACCTGGAAAATTCCCAAGAACTACAGAGTTGATTAAATACAAAGTTGAGTCGGACGAAAACTACCTAATCCGCCATCTTACAGTAATTATTGAACAGATGAAAAAATACAACAAGAGAGTCATTTCCCTTGAAAGTATAAAAACGTTCAGTCCGATGTACAGGAAAAGTACAGCAGAGGTGGACGAAAGGATTATTAACCATTTGGAGACAATGACATTTTGACTGTAGAAGAGCCAAGCAATCGATGTGCCTGGTTCTTTTTACAAGACTTGTCAATTGAATTATGGGATAATAAACTAGGTATAAAGTATTAATATGGCTGAGGATAAAGCATATGAAATGAACTCGGGGGGAGATTAGGTGAGCCAGGTGGCCCTATCGGCATAGACTTTGTCCAAATTTCGTACATGCATTACCCGCGGCAGTATTTACGAACAAATATGGGGGTGAAAGTACTTGACTTTACTAGATGATACCGAGAAAGTGGCGTTTCTGATAAGTTCCTTGGACCGTCATATTAAAAAACTACCTAGTGAAAATGCCTTTGCTAATTATCTTGAATCAATCCGAATTTTCTTAAGCACAAACGATTCAATCAATCAAAAGGCGGCAATTTCCAATAGTGAATTATTCATAGATCATCTTACCTACCAACTATGTAACCAGATTACTGCAAAAAGGGCAGTAGGTACGTTAATAGCTTCTTTGAATAAAGTAGGCTATTTGGAAGCGATGGATGCTGCCGCGATCATTCTTGAGTTTGAGCAACTTCTTGAACAAATGTCTCTTGAGGAAGCAGAGAATATTTGTAAAGAACGTTGGGAAACGCAGGAGCAGTAATTATTATACGGCATGGATGATGCCGATTCGCATAGTATAAAAGGACGGCCTCAAACTGCTACAACTTACTTGGGTCCTAACGGGGGTCTATATATTGGCCAGGTTAAACACGTTTATAAGAATCTATAAGAATTACAACAATAAAATCATTTTCAAAGTTTTGCGCCGTAGTCGGAAATTAGGGATAATAAATCGCTTTATTATTGTTGATGTTCTTATTCTTTTGATTTATTTCTCCTCTTTATTGCCATGGTACTTAAAAGTATTATTAGCAGCATTATGGTTCATTCCATACTTGGGAATAACCGCATCTAAGACCAGACTAGCTAGTCGTCTGTGGAATAGAATTAGAATGTGTAACTATATTGGTATTGATAATACAGCTGAGGATTTAAAGGCTAGATTGAGATTGTTCAGAAAGGGCATCTCGCTGCTATTTTCTTATTTTGTGTCTTTTGGCATTATTATAAGTTGGATGTGGGGACCTTTCGCTTTTTCATTAGATAGGTGGTTGTTTAATGATTTTTTCTTTGCAGGATGGCTTGGATTAATCTTTTATGCCTTTTGCTTTTTATCCATTACGCGCCGACGCTGGCTTATACTATTGATTTCTTTAACCAGCCCATTTATTTCCTTGTCGTTTCTCCTAAGTGTATTAAATGAAGTAAACCAAATCTTATCCCATATTACAGGCATTCCATATTCGATACCAATTAAGAATTTTTTTGATAGCTATGTTTATATGTTTGTTCAATCTGGAACAGACAAAAGATTTGCCTTTTATAATTTTATGTATTCGTTCGCATTTCAACTACTATATGTCATCATTCAACCCGTATATAAATTAGAAAAAAGTAGGCTGGCCCTAGAGACAGTGGCCTTCCTTTTCGGAGCAGTATCGGTTCTCGGACTTCTTATGGCGCAGCCTATTTCACAAATATTGTTCGATTATTTGCAGACTAACAAAGAAATGCTTTCTTATTTTGAGTTGAAAGACGAAACTGGATTTAGATTGTTTTATGAGCAAACATTGAAATATGTGATCTTGCCCTTTTCATTAGGTACAACATTTCCAATCCTTATATTCAAATATAGAGAAGCGGCTAGTAAGAGTAAAGGACAAAAAGTATTTGATAGCACATGCAGCAACACCAACATCCCCACATCTGAAATAATACACTTGTTACGTAAGGCGATCTATTTTGGAGGCGGCTCGATCCGTGGGATGATTCATGGTCACTATATCCTACACTCATGTGTGCCGTTATTGAACGTGTACCGATCTCGTCGCAAGAGTTGGCTGCAAAAAAAGCGTGCATTAATTATCTCACGATGTAAAAAAAAGCTAGAGCGATTAAGGAATTTACCAAATTTGGTTCGACTGTCATTGTTGCAGATAGGTGCCTCATCTTATACAAGTTATAAAAACTTCCGTGTAGAGCTGGAACAAGTTCGGAATACGCGGCACTTTTGGGTTAGACTCACGATAGCTTTATTGTTCGCTATTGGTTCGGTTATATTGATATTATCGGGTTTTTTATCCAGAATGTTCTCAGCCTTATATGTATATTATGTAAATCTTTATGGCTCTGATGTTAAACGGGCACATGCTTCTTTTGTGGTTCTATATTTGCTTGTGGCTTGCTTGTACTATATGGGAAAATCATTAGCAAATCGCAATCACTCTTCGATTTTGCGTTTAGAACTGCGTAAGTTGTTTCTTCATCTTCTGTTCTTAGTCTTAACGGCAATAATCGTCTTTTTGACAGACTTTATCTACAATAAATGGTCAGCGCTTCTCATTTTACTTGTAATGCGGCATGCTATTTGGTTTTTAGATCAAGTTAACCGACCAAAACTAAATAATAAGATTGATACATTTGAAAGCTACAAGAAGTGATGCGATTATGGAGTCGCATAAGATCAGACGAGAAATAATGAATCGGTTAATGCTGGCATAACTATATAAGTTGAATCAAACAATTTCCAAAAACAAGCAAGGGATTTCCTTATGGCCGTCGAACTGGTTTCGTAAGATTCTGGATAAGGCGGTGAATGGGATGGCGAACAAAGACGCCCTGACTGAAGTGGAAGAACGGCTGAGATCCACAAAGGGCCGTCGGATGTACGAACGATTGCAGACGGTTCGGTTACGAATCATGGGAATGCCGGTTAAGGAGATCGCTGGCATCCTCTGTCGATCCGAGAAAACCGTTCGCAGTTACATCCATACCTATGAGACACAAGGGCTACCCGGTCTGCACATGGGGTTCTCTCCCGGCCGGACCTCGAGGTTGACCCCGGAACAACGAGAGGAATTGAAGAAAGTCATTGTCCATCAGGTGCCGGCGGATGTGGGCTTCACGGCCAAATTCAATTGGACGCTACAGCTGATTGCCGATTACATCGAGCGAACCTATGGATATCGTTACTCGCTACGCGGTGTGTCGAAGCTAATGGAGCATATGCAGATGAGCTATACGAAACCGACGTATACGCTTGCGGCCGCAGATCCCGTCAAACAACAACAGTTTGTGGAAGTCACATTCTCGACTTTAAAAAAGGGTTGAAACTGGCGAAATTGCTCATCTTTTGTTTGAAGATGAAAGCATGATCCGGGACTACCAGGCCCTTCAGCGGACCTGGTTTGAAAAGGGCAAACAACGGATCGTCCGGACGACCGGCAAACATCGCGGGGTGAAATTGCTTTCGACCGTCGATTATGGCAGTGGCCGGATCGTTTGGCACGAGGATGAAGCGTACAATGCCGAAACGTTTCTGGCTTTCCTCAAGAAGGTGCTCAATGCGTATCCGTCGGGCACGATTACGATGGTGCTGGACAACGCCCGCATCCATCATGCCAAGCTATTGAAACCGTTTCTGCACGAGAACACACGGCTGAGCCTCGTCTTTCTGCCGCCGTACAGCCCCCAACTGAATATTGTGGAAGGACTCTGGAAGTGGCTGAAAGCCGATGTGGTGAACAACGTTTTCTACCACACGGTAGCCGAAATCCGTAAAAACGTCTCTTCTTTCATGAATGCGGTCATGCAGCAACCTCTAACCGTCATTGACCGTCTCTGTATCCGTATGGAGCCTGATCATGTTGTGGAATTTCTTTAATTCAACTTATATAGGTCAAGAAAATAGCTTTTATTACGATACCAAGCGAACCAAGTCCTCGGGGACAAAGTTTCCTAAAGTAAGTTGCTCATAAGTATTAAATTAAGCATTATTTGGAGCGTGAAAGCAATGATTAGATTTGTAATGATCGACAGCAATCACAAACATTTTAATTTTGTTGAGTATACAAATGGTCTCATGGAAAAGGTCAAAACTGATTTAGGTGCTTTAGAATATGAGTTTTATTCAAACAAAGATCGAACTAGAAAAGCGACCATGGCAATTAACAAAAAAGAATACTTCATTCAATTTACATACATAATGACACATGGCACATTCCAATTAAAAATAGACATCTCAATGGTAGAAAAAAGTGCGCTTGACGCTAGTCTTCACGATTTGAAAATTAAGATAAAAGATTTAGTGATAACCGATTGGGAACAATGTGTTTGGTTAGAGGATCGTCAATCAGAAGCTTTTGCTGACAGTTTGTATAAAGATATTCATTTGGTAGAAAATTCGTTGCGGCGGCTACTAAACACTGTATTATTTTATAATTTAGGTGCCGATTGGTGGGAAACGTATATGCCCATTGATCTCACTAAAAAATATAATCAAAGGAATGATCCCTATAAGCGCCGGGCACCTAGCTTTGATAATATACATACCAATCTAATGTCAATTGATACGGGAGACTTAGTAAAAATTTTGGGTTTCAAAACCTATAAAATAAAAGAAAAAAACATATTTCAAGGTCATTCAACCGAATTGGACGATCCGTTTACCGACGCTAGGCAAACTTTTTCTTTAAGTAGAGAAGAAAAGGAAAATTTAAAGCAGTTTCAAAATATTATGAATAATATCATATACGACGAAGGAGCGGCAGTTCACTTTCAAACTAAGTTATCTTCACTCTTGGCTAATCAATTAGTAATCGATAAAGACTTTTGGAAGGACTACTTTTCAAATTGGTTCTCCTGTGATTTTCGTCAATTTGAAGGTCGGTGGGGAGAATTCAATACTGATAGGAATCACGTTGCACATAATAAGTTGATTGACAAAAAATTGTATGAAAAATTTAAAACGAGCATGAGTCAATTACAGAAAATTATTGATGAGGCTGAGGAGAGGTTCTCAGCTTATCTTGAAACCGAGATGTCCCAGTTTCTTGATGAGCTGGAACGAATGAATGAAGCTGAGTCGTTTCAAAGAGAACTTGATTATAAAAGTCTTATCGAGGAAGAATCTGGAGTTAATATTCGCCAACACGATTCGATAATTGAGTTATTTCAAGAGCATATCACTAATACCTTTGATGAGTTCAAGCAACAATTATATTACCGGGCTGATTTAGAAATCACGTATAGTGAACCGCTTTTAACTAAAAATGTTGAAGTGTTCTGCATTGATTACATGGTTGGTCAGAATAAGCTAAAAGTTATCACGGAGCCTTTTATAGATGATTCAGAAGGTGCGACTAGCTATGTTAAATTCAACATCAGTTATAATGATGTGGATCTTCAGAAAAGATTTAGAATTAGCTACACAAATGGTGAAGCAGAGTACAATGAAGACCAAACTAACTATATGCCCGTTACAATAGATGAACTGTGTGTTGCTGAACTTGAAGAACTTACAGAATACATTGATACTTTTCTTGAGGAGCATATGCCGGAAGTCGATGATGATGAAATAGCTGAATATGCATGCGAGGCATGTCATCAATTTACGATATTTTTATCAACTGAAAATGAAGAGAAATATGAGCAAGGGAAATGCCTGCATTGTGGTCATTCGAACCCGATAGGTAGTTGCATTAGATGTGAGTCGATATTAAATCAACCTACAGACGGACTATGTGATAGCTGCCAGGAATATATCGATAAACAATAAATAGTAAAATTTGTGAGTTGAGAGGGGAAGTTAATAATTAACTTGACTGTTGCGAACTAACGCCATTTCGAATTAAGAAATAATCAATATTAAATGTATTGGAACCAACAGATCGAGGACGAATTCTCGATCGACTACCAGAGATGAAATTCCTCCCTAGTACAAGATTAATGCTCGAGAAGTATGTTGAAACGAAGGAAGATTATTTAATTCGACATGTACCCAGTATTGTATCTCAATTAAAGGCAGCGGGTTACCGTACCCCAACGTTTTAAAGCATTGTTGCTTTTCGTAGATCTTATCGAAATCTTCCATTGAAAACGCAGATTAAAATAGAAGAGAAACTTAATGAAGTAATGGCAACATATGACGTCACAAGTATGCTAGAGAACAATAACACGCTTAACATTCTGTTGACGGATGGCTAGTATCGCGGTTCTATTGGTTGTTTTGGTCAGACAAACATGATTACATGTTGGGGCGGTTTGACGCTTATATAGCAAGAAATAAGAAGTTCTTTGCTTTATTCTTTTCCGTGGGCTTCATTAAAGAATCGTATATTTTTCTTTATGTCTTTTAAAATCTTTTTCTTTAATGAAGTAAAGCTCATTTGTAACTCTCGTCATCGCTACATAGAGTGGATTTATTTGGGCAGGTGTTAAATGATCACAAGAGAAATCTTCTTCAAATAATGATTCAAACGTCTTGGTTAGTATAATACAAGTTTTTTTGTAGGTATCGCCTTTAGAATAGCCCCAGTTTATAGTTGGCAAGCAGTTATATTTACGACTATCTCTAAAGAACAACTTTATTACATTGATATCTTCTATAACCTCGATTATTCTAGAATTTTCTTCTAATAACTCAAAGTGCCCTTTAACTATGCTTGATGACTGTATATGGATGCCTAGCTTAGTACTAATGAAATCACATATCTCTCTTGGAACACGTCTGCTTTTTATTAGAGTGTTTTCATCTATATGTGTTCCTTTAAAAAGTAATTTGTATTCATCTTTTGATATATAGTCTTTCCCTTTTGTAAATGGTTTACTGGCTGTAAAATTAGACTTACTAACTGAATGCTGGTGAAAGTCCCCTACTGCAAAGACTTTTACATTTTTTTCTTTTATAAGCATTGATAATAAATCAAAATCTTTACCCATAAAATCCTGAAGTTCATCAAAATAAAGCTGATCACAAAAATTAAATAAACGTTGAATTATTATTTTTTTTACTTCCTTCGATTGAGCTAAAACTAAACTGGAAATTCTTGATGCATAATACTTCTGATTAGTTATATAGTGTCTATAGTCATCTTGTTTACGATATTTATGATTTGGCTTTCCATTAATTCTTTGAGGTTCAGGTTCTTTATTTATTTCCACTCCAGCAGTTATTATAGCTGTTCTATCTCCAATGGTTAAGATCGGTTCGAAGGGTTTTAAGAGCCATCTATATACAAAACTAGTAAACGTTAAAACTTGTGTGTTTTTAGGTAGTTCTCCATGTATAATTTTTATTTCTCTCTTAAGATTCGCAACATTCTGTTTAGTATATGTAATGATTAGATTTTTTGAAGTTGGATTTAAATGCTTAGCAATATAATACGTTTTTCCTGAACCGGCCGCTGCAAGCATTATTGTTGAACGAGCCATTCAATTCCCTCCTGGATGTACTTCGGTAATACAACGACCTCTTTATAAGCATCTTCTTCGGATATCCTTAAAGCAGCTTCAGTTTTATTTTTAAGCATATAAGCTAAATTTTTATCTGTAGGAACGTCACGATATTCAGCTTTTGTACCTGGTTTAACATCCGAAATATTACTAAGGTTTGACGCATTCTTTTTAAAAAGACAAACTTCAAAAGTAAACTCATTAACAGAATCGGGACATTGGATTTGAATATTTGTATGTTCCTTATTTAACTCACGAATAGAGTCAACAGTTTCCTGATCTCCATCATTATCGGTTATAACTAATAAAGAGTTATCTACTACTTCTGATAGTTCAATATAGTGTTTATAAGTAATACCTCCACCAGATAAAATCTCAATATTTTTTTCTTCTAATGTATACAGTAGGGAATTCTTTACAAGTTGTGGTAATAGAATATATTCACTATTTCCCTCTACAAGAATTACCTTTTGAGCTAATATAAAATTTAGTAACTGTAAATTATCTGTTTTCATAAAGTAATCCGCGGCAACCTTATTAACTTTAGTTAGAGAATGACTTTTTTCTTTATTAATCCATATTGTATTTTGCAAATTTAATCTGCTGACGATCAATGGATTATGCGTAGTAATAATCATTTGAGCATCGCGGCACATAGTTTGAATATCATTAATTAGCTTCCTGGTATTGATATAGCTCAAATGGTTTTCGGGTTCTTCTAATAAAATTAGATCACACTCGACCTCTAAGGCAATTTCCGTTTTAATTAAATTTTCTTTCCCTTTTCCTTTGTTTTGGATTGATACCCCATCACTCTTTAAATCGAGTAAATTTTCTAATACAGTTTTGTCTTCATCAATTCCAAAATTGTATTCTTTTATATTAAGTTGTTCGGTATTTTCGTTTACGAAGTTTTGAATTTTTTTTCTAAATTGATACGAAAGATTTTGCCTATCTGTTACTTTAATATTATTATTAAAGATTCTTTTTGAATAAGAATCAAAGAGGTTATTTTTTCTAATTGAATTATCAATCAATACATTTTTTAAAGGGGATTTTTTATTAATATATTTTCTGCCAGCAAAAGTAACCCATTCTGCTATGTAGTAATCTGTCGGAATTAAGTTTTCATCATAACTCCCGTCATACATGCGCTCAAGAAGTTCACGATAATTTTCGTCAAATTTGTATGTGAAGTTAATACCGTTCTTCGATACGGGAGTAGAAGATGAATGGAGTCCATTAAAATACTCGGAATTTAAATCTTTCTCATCACTAAAAAATATCTCTATTTCAATTTTAGGTAGAGTATCAATAGAAGGATTTTTTTTGTAGTGATTAACAATATCATTATTAAAATATTTTTCTGAGTTATTCGTAGAATTAAAGATTTTTTGATTAAGTACGATATCAATAGCCTCCAATATTGTACTCTTACCAGCCTCATTTTCCCCAATTAGCACATTTATATGTTTGTTAAAGTCAATAGTAAAAGATTGGAACTTCTTAAAACCTTTAATCTTCAACTGTTCTATATACATTTAGGTCCTCCTCAATCGACCGGGTTATCATTAGTAATCAATAAAGATAATATCAATATCTTGTTATATTTGATTGAAGGCTCTAACAAGGCTAGCGTCATCTTAAGAATACTTTAACTGGGAATGTTTGTATATGTTCTTCTGTCGGAGAAGGGGAGTAAATGATAGGGGAGTTCCTTTGGTAACTCCTTTTTTTATATTCAGCAATTCTATTAGTTAGTAAAATCTTATATTTAAATTACTCAGTAAATAACATAGCAAATAGAGAGGGATAATTGTTTATTTCGTCGAATAATGTTAATAAAAGGAATCGGGTCTTTGGGAGGAGGAATTCTAATTGAAGCTATTCGAGATAGTTCCAGAGTCCTTTTTTCGATTGTTATCGGGGACCAATAAGCAATTAAACGCTGAGGCTGTCCAACTATTATATGAACATGCTAAACGAGAGCGCTTTGGTATACGAATTGAATTAATGCGAGATCTTTATCAAGAACTAATTGAATCGTGGGAAGAGTTGGGTGCGCAACTGGAGTGGGATGTAGAACCTTTGGTGAACTCTTCTGGACAATTGAATATAGAAGACGTATCGCGTGCTAAGGCAAACAGCTTGATACGAAGGTTGGAAGCACTGGGCTGGATTGAACTAGAGACACGAGATCGTTATGAAGTTTACATTGTATTGCCTCACTATTCCATTCGGATGTTGTCACTCATTCAGGAACTATGTGAAGGGAAGGCTATTGAATACCAGCGTTATGCTTTTGCTACCTATGGTATGTTGTCCGGTGAAGAATCAAGGGAGCGTCCTGCTATGGCTGTTCGGGAAGCGCTATCCAATACCCTTCAGTTTGATCGGGAACTCTTTACTCTTTACAATAATATGAAACATCATATGGAACAGGTAGTCAGTAAAAAATCGATTCAAGATGTGTTGGACCACCATTTTGATCATTATCAGAAGGAAATTGTCGAGAACAGTTACCATCGGTTGAAAACTTCAGATCATGTGGCCAGGTATCGTCATCAAATCCTTGATATAGTCCAGCGCTGGCAACTGGATGGAGCTTGGATGGAGCAAGCCGTACAGGATGGAATTTCAGGCGGGTTATATGCAAGTTTTGAAGAAGCAGAGTCACACCTGAGACAGTCATTACGAGATATTGAAGCAATCTACTTAGGTCTTGATGACACCTTTTACCGGATTGATCTTCGTCATAATCAGTATTTACGCTCTTCCTACGACCGGGCAAGATATTTGAGTCAGCATCACCAAGGAATCGACCAGAAGCTGGCGTCTATACTGGAAGCCCTGGGGGATTTATCGCTCTCTGTTCCAGACGAAGCTCTCACTCTACTTTCAAGATTACAGCGTATTCGGTTTTTAAATGAGGGATCGCTTCTCTCTGTTAGAAAAAAACGGATTCCCCACCAGCCTAGAGAACATTATGTACTGCCTATCCCAGGAGAAGTAAGGGAACAATTGCGTGAGGAGCGAATTGAGCGTATGCGTAAGGCTATTACGCGTAAGAAAGTGGATGATTTCGTTCTTTCTCGCTTGCAGAATAAAAATAATATGGAAATCGCGGAGCTGGCTCCTCAGAATGTCGAGGAAGTACTGCTCCTGACTTATGTTTATTTATATGGTCAAGATGGTGGTTCTCCCTACCAGATTGAACGTAGTAAAGATCGATTGATTTTACACGCGGGTCCCTACCGTTTTTACAACCATAAGATCAGACCACGAATATCTGAAGGGAGGCAGCGAACTTGATGTGGGAAGAAATCAGCGAACAAGAACGGCAGAAAATCAAGGTTGTACTTAACGGGCTTCTCGCGGTTAATTTTCTCATCCGAGAAAAAGATCGCGATGGATATGCTGTAGTCCGCCGTCATAAAGGAGCTATAGAAGATTATCTAAAAATGCTGGATTGGGAGATGATTGTCGATGAGAGGCACGAGTGCGTGTTTTTACAATCACCCTATAGCTCATTTCGACGCACTCTGGACCGAGAAATGAGCATTTGGCTTCTAATTTTGCGGTTGCTGTATCAGGAAAAACGACAGGGACTGAGCATCAGTGCTTTCCCCGCGACGACGATTCATGAAATACGTACGAAATACGAAACCTTTCGTCTGCCCTGGTTAGGTAAAACCAAGTTGGATCAGGCTATCAAGCTTTGTACCAGATACCAGCTTGCAGAGGCGCTTGACACAGATATTCGTTCCGACGATTGCAGAATCGTTCTTTACCACACCTGGCTATACGTTATTGATTTAGAACAATTGAATGGACTTCAGGATCGCATTGAACAATATGTGGCAGGGGAAGAAAAGGGGATATTTGATGAAGTGGTTCAAGAAGCTTCGGTTGATTAATTGGCATTACTTTGAAGATGAGGTCATGGATTTCGGCAAGCAAACCTTGATTACAGGAAAAAATGCTGCGGGGAAATCAACCATTATTGACGCTCTACAAGTATTGTTTGTAGCCAACCAGAAGATGATTAAGTTTAACCCAGCCGCTCATGAGGATGCCAAGCGTTCATTGTTGGATTATTTAAAGGGCAAGATTGGTAGTGAAGAACGGGGATATTTACGGGACGGAGATTTCAACACTTATTTGCTCGCGGAGTTTGAGGATCAGGAAAAACGGGAGTCGTTTGTAGTCGGCATGGTCGCAGATGTGTTTTCTAATCAAGAGCATGCTGAAGAGTTTTTTATTCTGGCTCCAATGACTTTAGACACGCTTGAACTGATTAAGAACGATGGAAGATTACGAAACCGAGATGAATTCAGAGGGTATTATCAAGGGACCAGTGTTATTAAATCCGTGTTTGAGCAGAACAAATCACAATATCAGAAAGCGTTGCTTTCCCGGATGGGACATGTACATGAGCGTTTTTTTCAGACCTTTACCCGGGCGTTGTCATTTAAACCGATACAGAATATTCGTGATTTTGTATACCAAAATATTTTGGATCGTCAGGAACTGCAGCTCGGTTTGATGAAAGAAAACTTTACTGTGCATGAGCGTTATAAGTTGGAGTTACAGGAACTACAGAAACGCAAAGACAAACTGGAACATATCCGTGATCGATTTCAAATTGTGGAAAAATACAGACATCTTGTCATTGAGCAAGACTATGTGCTTCGTTCACTGCGTGTACTCAAGGAACAGGAAACTTTTGAACAACTGGTGGTGGGGTTGGAGCGACTAAGCCATAAACTGAAATTGACCCTTAGTAATTTGGAACTGGCAAGAAAGAAGAAAGAGGAGGCAACCCTGCAAAGAGAGGATATCTCCCGGAAGCTATATGAAAACAATGAAGAAAAAAGAAAAAATGAACTGGACCAGAGCATAGAGAGCGGAGAGAAGCGTTTAAACGAACTAGAGCAACAGCTTGCCGTATGGCAGCGCTCTATGCAAAAGCAGGTTGAAAATATCACAAATCTTGGTATGTGGATCGGAAACGGGATTTGGAACTGGCAAGACAACGAGAGGGTGCAATTGCAGCTAGCTGCAGATCTGATTGGCGGAATAGCGTCGAATCTTTACGGTTATGACCATGATATCGAATTGGAAAAAGTGCATCTTCAGAAAATAGGAGAACAACTGGAGGGTATTCAAGACCGGATGTCCGAAACACGGATACGTTCGGGTGACCGTCTGAAAGAATTGGAACAAAAGATCAAGGATACAGAAGGAACTATTCGCAACCTGGAGCAGCGTAAGCGCCCTTATAGTGAAGGGGTATTGGCGCTTAAAACTCTACTGGAAGAACGACTTGGAACCCGTTCACCAGTGTGGATATTCTGCGAAGAGATGGAATTAAAGGATGAAACGTGGCGCAATGCGATTGAAGGCTATTTGAACACTCAGCGTTTCGATCTTTTGGTTGAACCGTCCGTATTCCGCGAAGCTTTGGCAATATATGAACGGGAGAAGCATAGTCGCCGAATTGAGGGTATAGGCTTGGTCAATACCGATGCGGAGCGGCAATATTTGAATACAGCACAAAAGGGCTCCCTAGCAGAGTCCGCGGAGGCATCTCATCCTGTTATCCAAGCCCATTTGGAGCATCTGTTGGGCAAAGTGATTAAAGCTGTCGATGAGCAGGACTTGCTGAGTTACCGTACTGCGGTTACAGCAAGTTGTATGGGTTACAGTAATCTAGTGGCCCGGCAAATGCCCGAGCGTCTGTATTCTCCTCCCTACATTGGATCGCATGCCGTCATTCGCCAGTTGGAACTGAAACGTGAAGAGCTTGCACAGTTGAATAAGGAGCACGGTATACTTTCTGTCGAGTTGGAACAGTTGCGAGGCTGGATAGAGCAATTGAAGGGTAAAAGGTCATTGTTCGACATACTGGCTGATCAACTTGAGCTTCCTCACCAGTTGGAGAATTGCTTGACAGATCTACAGTGTTGGCGAAATGAACGAGAAACAATTGATTTAAGTGAAGCTGATCTGTTACGCGAGCAGATAAAAAATTGGAAAAAGACAGAAGAAGATTGGGAGGAAAAGCGCGACAGTCTGAATCAGCAGATAGGTTCTCTAAATACAGAGTATCAGGAAGTTGAGACAAAAAAATATTTGCAAATCAATATCGTAAAAGATAAAGAAGCCATTGTGGAGCATTGGACGGCCACATGGCCGGAACGCCTGCAACAGGCATTGGGAAGATTGGAAGAAGCTAATCGCTCATCTATTGCCACGGAGTCTAAAATTAACAATTGGGAAGGCAATCGCAAAGGAAATGAAACAAGGCTTGCAGAGGAAGCCCGCAACTTATCGCAAAAAAGGACCGAATATAACACGGAATATACGTTTACAACGGATATTGATACAGAACAGAACGATGTTTACGATCATCTTCTGAAACAAGTGGAGGGACTGGATATTCCCGATTATCTTAAGAAGGTGGAGGCAGCACTCCAGGTTTCTGAAGAAGAGTTCAAGTCTCATTTTGTCTTCAAGCTGCGAGAAGCTATTGAGATGGCGAAAAGAGAATTCAGAGAGCTAAACTATGCGCTGGATCACTTTCCATTTTCATCTGACAAATATAATTTTCAGGTAGTACCCAGCGAAAAATATCGGAGATATTACGATGCGGTGATGGATCCTAGATTAATGGAGCGAGGAAACTTGTTTGATGTTATGGATGATGAAAGGGCAGAAGCATTACAAGAATTATTTGAACAGCTTGTACAAAATGAAGCAGAGGACATGGATGAGTTCACTGATTACCGTCGGTATTTGGATTATGATATCTTGGTTCGGCAAGGGGACAGTCAATACCGCTTCTCACAAGTGCTGAAGGAGAAGTCCGGAGGCGAAACCCAAACGCCGTTCTATGTGGCAATCCTTGCTTCATTCTATCATTTGTATCGTTCCGAACGAACCCTTCGACTGGTCGTATTTGACGAAGCATTTAACAAAATGGATGAGCAACGGATTCAGACTAGCCTTAAGTTAATTAAAAGAATGAATCTCCAACTGATAGCAGCGGTACCTGATGAAAAAATACAGCATATGGCACCCGAAGTGACTACTACACTTATTGTCACAAATCAGGATTACCGGTGCTTTGTCGATATGATCGACCGTTGGGAGGATGAAGAAGCTCAAACGATTGAGTCCAAGGAGGATCAAGAAGATTGGCAGCAGGAAACATTGTTTTGAGGTGAAAAAGGGTGAATGAACAGGAGTTTAAAGAGGAGTTCAAATATAGGTTGCTCAACCATCTAATAGATAAGTATGAGCGAAGTACGGCCTTTATCAAAGGGGAAGCAACTAAGCAACGGTCGCAGCTGGAATTAAATGATGTACCTTTTAAAGCAGACTACGAAGACGAGATGGATTTTCGCAAACGTGAATGGATGCATCAGGTCGTAGAGGTACTTGCGCTAGAAGGAATTGTCGATGTGAAACGAGAACGCTCATCTAATTTTATTAAAAAAGTTTATCTAGAATGGGATAAGATAACGGTCGCTTATGGACATGTGGACAGGCAAGCGAAAAAGGACAAGTTGGCCGAATTGACAGATATTCTTAGAGAGCTGAACAATCATCCATGGGACTGGGTAGTCAAATGGACTCAAGGGATAGTTGCTATGTTGGAATCACAACGCTCAGCGGGATTGGATTTAAATGATTTGAAAAGTTATGAAGATGCGGTTCGTGTATTGCAGGAAATGCCGTCTATATCAGGAGATATCCCAAAGCGTATGCTTAGCATGAGGGTTTTCGGAAACAGCAAGTATTTCGAGCAATTTGTTGAACGAAGGCTTCTTTCCATTGTCAGGCAGGGCATTGGAGAAGCGTCCGATCTGGAAAAAGGAAAATTGGATCTGATTGGAATCGTACCCCACCCAAAACCTGTCTTGATTGGAGGATGTGGTCACTTCAATCTAAATGGGGCTCATTTGTCATTGGAACTGTTCCCCGATGGAACAGCATTGTATCCTGAGACCTTAAAAACATTACGATGGACCCAGTTGGATGTTGAGCGAATTGTAATGATCGAGAACTTAAGTAGTTATCATCAATGGTTTCGAGTCCGTCAATCTGTGCGGGAATTGGTGATTTACACCGGCGGATTTCCACACCGTATTCTTCAATCATTCCTGAGAGATTTATGGGATATAGTTAAAAAAAGTACTGAATCCATTCATGTATTTCACTGGGGAGATATAGACTTAGGTGGCATCCAGATTTATCGGTTTCTACAACGAGATTGCCCCCTTACTATTCATTCTTTGTTTATGAGTGAGGGAATACTTCGGCAATTTGGAGAAACGGATTGGGATCATCCAGAGCGTTATCGAAAGAGAGCAAATGATCTAATTCAAAATGAATCGTATAGTCAGTGGCATGTCCTGTTGGCGACTATGGCTAAAACTGGTCTTAGGATGGAACAAGAGGCAATTCCTGATCAATTTGTGCAAGAGATTTTTAGTTCAGGAAGCACCAATATGAGATAAATTCAATTCGCTTCGGGATTGTATGTTCAAAAACTATGGAAAAGATTTAAAAGAAACCGGGCAATTAGATTTTAAACAAGAATGACGAAACCATTTACATGAACATATGGATTTTTAGCATCTATTCTATTTTATGGTTACGCGGATTGGAAAACGCTATCCTGGAGTCTCAAGCGACAATGCAGAAAGGTGGGGGGACTTAGGTTCTCCCTTTTTCTATTGATAAAGATATTGTATGGAAAATACTACCGGACGTTGTCGGTTGTATTATAATGGAAGGAGGGGAAAAGACAAGTTAGGAAACATCTGGGGGGATAGAATTGTTCATAAAACAAATGAGGATATGTAATTTTAGAAATATTGAGGACATAAACATTGATTTTCATAAGGGACTTAATATTTTAGTTGGAGAGAATAATACGGGTAAATCCGCAATAATGGATACCCTTAGAATTTGTCTTGGCTTTGGCAAACAAAATAGGGACTTATTATATAAAACAGAGCGATTTTCATATTGACAGTAACAGTATAGAGTCGCCTATAAAGCCAATAGAGTTCCATTTAATATTCGAAATGGAGAATCCTACTGAAAGTGGCGTTTTTATTGAGTTATTCTCGCAAAGCCAAGATGGTACTCAGAAAAGTCTTCAAATTCATTATAAATACTATTTGGAAGAGAGAAATGGAATGTACCGAATGAACAAAATAAAATCATTTGGGAAAGAAGACTTTTACAGCATTCAATGACAGGCGTTAGTGGTTAATTTACTAATTTATTAATTAATCTAAAGCAAGGAAAACTTTTGATAGTAGGATAGGTGATATTATGAATAGTACAGAGTTGAGGCCAGCGTTGAAAAAAATTTTTAATGATAATATAAGTTATAAGAACCCAACACAAGCAGCAAATCAAGCTGATTCTATAGCTGCTTTATCGGTAGATCTTTATACAGATTCAAATAGATTTATATATGAGCTTCTACAAAATGCTGATGACTCACCTTGTAACACTGATGGAGTTAAAGTTTGGGTAAAAGTATTTAATGATGAATTGGTAGTAGCACATTCAGGTAAAGTGTTTGATGAAAAAGATATTCGCGGTATTTGTAATATTAACAGCGGGACAAAAAAATCCGACTTAAAAAAGACTGGATATAAGGGTATTGGATTTAAATCAGTATTTGGTCAATCAAACAATGTCGTAATATATACTAACGGCGAATTTTTTAGATTTGATAGTTCTTATAATTTTGAATGGAATTGGGAAATATCGCAAAAAGAGTGGGAAGACGAAAATAATCGAAGATTTCAATATCCTTGGCAAATAATCCCGATATACACAGAAACCATAGAGGTTAGAGCAGAAATAAGAAGGTTTATTTCTGAAATTGGTTCAAGTGTTGCAACAGTACTTAAAATAAAGCATATCGATGAAACAAAAGATGCAATTCAAAACTTATCTCAAAATATGAATATGTTTATCTTTTTGAAAAATATTACAGAAATTCATTTTGAAGATAAAATTATTACAATTGATAGGAGTAGCGTAAATAAAATAATCTTAGATAAAGGAAAAAAGTCTCAAAAAGACTGGTTGATAAATAATGTAAGCTTAAATGTTTCAGAAGAGCTAAAAAAGACTCTTGTAGAAGAACGGCATATCCCTCCCAAATTATTAGATGCGGACTTTATTGAGATGACCTTTGCAGCAGAAATTGATAGTAATGGCATAGTTTCTTTAGAAAAAAAAGATAGAGTTTTATATTCATATTTACCGACTGGTGAAACAAAATATGAATTCCCAGTGTTAGTAAACTCTAATTTTCTTATATCCGCTAATAGAGAAAGTATTCACAAAGATTCAAAGTGGAACCAGTGGTTGTTTGAATGTATTTCTTATGAAATTTTTAAATGGATCTCTAAGCTAGTGCCTTCTGATATTTCATTTGAGGCATATAAATTAATACCAGATGAATCCCCATTTAGTGATGATTTGGCGAAATCTTATAACAAGGGGATTAAAAAAGCAAAAGAAGATATTGCTTTTATTCTATCTCGTAACAATACAATAATTAAGATTAGCGAAGCCTTGATAGATTTTACATACTTATCAGAAAAGAATTTTATTGGTGAAGAACCTATTAAAAATTTTATTACAAAACAAAGTTCTAATGCTGCAACTAAATTTTATGTTAAACAATGTAATTATTGGAATAAATTGAGCAAACTTGAGGTTTCATGCTTTGAATGGAAAGATTTTAAATTATTTTTGAAATCTGTGTTTTTTAAAGAGACACATTCGATTCAAAAAAATATTCAGTTAATAAAATTTTTAAGGTTGTCTTGTAATTCAGAAAAAGTTAAAGGTGTAACCGATGAATTTGTAAGCACTCTTCCTTTTATTTGGGATCATAAAAATCAAATTAACTATCCCAAACAAGTCTGTTTTCCAACAGCTGATGATGAAAACTGGAATAAAATAGACAATGAATTATCTTTTGTTCATAAAGATATATTGAGTTGGTTATTACACGAATTAGAGACAAAAAACTGGTTAGAAAGCCTTGGAGTAAAAGAAAAGACTGATATAACCTATATAACACAAAACCTCCTACCTCATATAAGTAACTATATTAATAAAGATAATGCAATATCTGAAGTTCAAAAATTATTTTCTTTATATAGAAAAGGTGAACTAAAAGAAAATCTTCTCTATCAATTATCAGAAATAAACCTTATGACTACAAAAAATACGCTGTTACAAGCATCTAAATGCTATTTATCTGATTTTTATAATCCAAGATTGAAAATCGCAAAAATACTTAGAGAAGATATATTTGTTAGTGAACAGTATTGTGTAAATACACTTGATAAAGATGAGTGGAAACGATTTTTCAAGATACTAGGAGTAAATGATGGTATAAATACCATACATTATAGCCAGAAAATCAATAAAACTTTATTGATAAATAAGGGGTTAGCTGTAGAATATTTTTCAACATCTGATATGGTGTTTAAACCATATATGAGTTCGTTTAGGGCGGATGAGTTTATAAATATTTATACTTTAACATTGATAAATCATGTTTCAGGAAACAATAAGTTCTCTAATTTGTTTTGGCGTGATTATATTGAAAACTATCAGCCCAGCGAAATTGTTGTTGGTGCAACTGCATATTGGGGCAATGATGGGATGCCTGGGCGTACCAGTGGTAATATAGTTGGCAATTATATACCTTGGTTAATAAAGAACATGAACTGTATCCCAACACTTTCAGGACAAATACTAGTTTCTTCATCTGTATTTTTAAATACAGATGAAATTAAGGATATTGCAGGAAAATATCTACCAGTATTTAGCGGTCCAGAATTATCACAAAATTGGAAGGCCTTTTTCAATTTTAAAACTCAACTCGAACTTGAAGATTATTTAGTTATACTCGCACAAATTCCATTGAGTATTCAAGATGATGGTAATATAAAAAGCGAAAATTATGAAAGAATACAATTAATATATTCAATTTTATTAGATAATTCTACTAATTGGAGTTTAGATAATATTGAATTAATCAATATTTGGTCAAATACAAACTCTCTACTGAATAGTAAAGACTCATTTACGGAATGTAAAGCTTTGCATTATTTTTTAGATGGCAATGAATCCATTTTTCAAGAACAATATGATTTTATAAAATTGAATGCAAAGAATAAAAGTCATCCGAATCTCAAAAAAATGTTGACTTATTTTCAAGTGAAATTATTAAGTCAAAATCAGTTTAATTTAGTCTGTGATAATGTAGAAATATGTGACAAATTGAAAATAAAGTTAAAAAGCATTGTTCCATACTTAAAAATATGGATAGAACATGATGAAAATGATGATAATATTGAGCAAAAATTATTGCAGATGCAAGATAAAATCAATGTTTTAGAAATTTATCAATCAAAAGAGCTAAAAATCACATATGATGAAATGAACTTTATAAAATATGTGAATTTGCATGTTGATGAAAATAAGATTTATGTAACAAACCCGTGGAATTCAAATAGCGTACTATTAAGATTAGCCGAAAAGCTATGTATTTATTTTGGCTTAGAGGGATATAGTAGTAAACTTGATTTTTTATTAAGAGCTGATGATGATGAAATTCGCAGATATCTTTCCCACGAAGGTATTGAATTGACTTTAGAAAATTTAGTAGGTGGAACTAATGTAGCTACATCAGAAGATGGTAAGGACAGCTACAAAGAAGACTTATTTGAAGACTTTTTTGAAGTTTCAGGGCAGCATCTTAGTAGAAAAGCATATATACAGTCACTTATTCCAAGAGCTATAGATAACGTGATTAAACATCTTAATACATTACCAGAATATGATTGCACGGCTGCAGATGTAATTTCAGAAAGCATTATTGGAGGAATAACTAAAAATGGAAATGATATAAAAGTGGTTGCTAGACCATCAGATAATGATAAAATAAGACTCTATTATGATTCTGAATTTGATGTCCTTGAATATGTAGATGCAGAGATTTGGTATGAAGATGGTGTTACACCTCCTAAACGGTTTACACTTGGTCAGCTCTTGAAAATGACAAAAATTAATAAAATACCAATCAAAAAAGTTGATATTAAAGATACTGAATTCAATAATCCGAAATCCGATATATTAGATTTTGATGCAGTACCTTTTTCACCTGAAAAAACAGCGAAAATCATTTCATCTTTCGCTAATACTAGCGGTGGTACTATAGTTTTTGGGATAAAAGAGCTTTCTCCAATGAAAAATGAAATAGTTGGCTTGAGTACTGATTTCAATGTAATTGATATTACCAATAAAGCAATCTCAATGCTTAATCCAACACCTAATGTAAGTTTTGATTGGATAATAAAAGGTGAGGAATTAGTATTTGTTATTGAAACAGAAAAAGCAAACGAGGATATACTTTTGAATAATCAAAAATATATCCGACAATTAACTTCTACAGTATTAATAAATGATAAAATAAGAAAAACTGATTTAATTGTAAATAATCCACAATTCAAAAGAACTATAGCTATTATTATTTCAATAGAAAACTATTTCCCAAAACAAAGAAATCAAATACCATCAGTAAAATATGCTAATAATGATGCTGCGAAATTCAAAGAAGTATTAATAAATAAATTAAATATAGATGAAAGTGATATCATAATTTTAGAAAATGATAATGCCATAAAAAATGAGATTGAAGATGTTATAAAATATCACTTGTTCTCTTTGACCAGTGACGATAGACTGATATTTTATTATGTAGGACATGGTTTTCATGATGGTGCGACTAACTACATCTCAACATACGATATGAGTAAAACAGATATTTCGAATACTGCAATTTCATTGAGAAAGTTATTGCTTGATCCTTTAAAACGCTCTGAATGCAATAATGCACTAATTTTTATTGATGCTTGTGCTCAGAGTTTTATAGATGAATATTCTAGAAGTACTATTTCTAATATTAATGACGAAGATTTGTTCATTTTATCAAATGAATTTCCTCATTATGCATTATTCTTATCTTGCCAAGATGGAGAGAAATCCTATTCTTGTGATGAATTAGAAAATGGTATATGGACTTATTATTTAACGAAAGCAATAAATGAATCGGTAGATGAAGTGATTTTTGGCCATCGATACCTCACAGATAGAAAGCTGGGGGATTATTTATCTTTAAATGTATCTCAGTATGCAAAATGCAAATATGATTGGAATCAAAATCCTAAGATAATACTTGATTCAAGCTATGAAAATGTTATAGCTGAAGTTAAATAGGATGAATGAGATGAAAAGATAACACCAAAAATTTTATTCAAGGTAATAATGTTTGAAGATCGGAATTGAACTGCCTCCTTCCAAGTAGACAATGTAAAAACAACAAAGTTAGGTTAACCCTCAGCTCAGATTAACAGAGTTGAGGGGGGGGATGCAGCCAGCTTGCCGGTAATCATCTGAATAATGCTAGTTATTGAAATAGGCTACATGAAGAGTGCTCTTTTTGAGAAGGAGATTTTGGAGTGGAATAGTTTCATTAAGAATATAGAAAAAAATCAAGTAGTTGGTTCCCAACTTTCTTTTCATGGTAATTCCTGGTGGTTCCACACTTTCTTTTTTTCATCTTTATCACGTACCGCGGCACACCCAGTAAAATCAACAAAATTGGTTCCACAGTTTTTTATCACCTGACAGTGGTTGTTCAATGACATTAAAGTTGGTGTATGGACATTAATATTGGTGTCTGAACATTATTGTTGGTGTTCGGACATTAATGTTGGTATCTGAACGTTATTCGTAAATTAAGATTATTGTTTGTTATTACTTTAGAGGTTGCCCTGATTCGAGGGCAACCTTTTTTTCATGATAATAACCTTTGAGTAAAATTAGGTTATAAATTGATATTTCGATTGCCTTGCCGTTAAGCTAATGGGCAGGATAGCGGAATTGATAGGAGGAGTTAAATGGAAATGCAACATCAGTGGCCCTTCGAGGAGTTTAGAAACGTCATAGTATTTACAACAAAAAGTATTTTGGAGCGAAAGCTCCCAATTCTATATATGTATCTCATGACGAAGACGATATGATCTGGCAATTCCTTTTGGAAGAAATCGTGGATATAGATTTAGGGTTGATAGAACAATCAGATTTGTCTATAGGTTGGTATGTCTGGAGAGACGGTATTAATAAGCCATGGAAACGGGCTTTAAAAGCAAATTAACGCGAAACTATTTGATCAATTTAAAGATTTAGGATTATTGTACCTTGGGCTGTCAAAGAAGTGTTGACCCTCGTCTACGATGACGTTATTCATGGATATCCTGATGGTACCTTCAAGCCTAAAGGATTATTGAATGTGACGGGGCAATGTACTATAGTTCTCCAAGTGCCCGAGATCTGGAATCCAGAGGCTAGACGATTGAGCGAATCTGGAGCCGAAACTGGTGGAGAAATCCTATAAATGAAATAGAGCGTATTGATCAGCGGATTAAGGAGTTAATTCGTAAGAAAAAGGTAAGAGAAAGAGTAGAAATGCTGTAGTGTAGCGATCATAAATATAGTTTGAAGATAAGAAAAAAAGGTGCTATTTAGTTTTCTAAAGTTAAAAAACTATAGGCCCCTTTTTTATAAGCTTTATCGACATGCACTACCTTTAGATCGGCACGGAGAGCCATACCATAATTGGCGGTGAAAAATTGGGTATAAAGAAGGATAGAGAGAACTGTGAGATGACGGAAGAAGAGACAACAGAGTTATGTATATCCCCCTAGAGACGGACTTAAGGGGGATATTTGTATGACTAAATCGACAATGTTTTCCAAATGCGTGATATAATTATCATACGTTTTTGGGAAATTGGAAGACATGGATACGGCGAAAAACTGAAGTATAAATGATATTAATAATTCTATGGAAGTGGGGAGGAACATGAACTGGGCTGCATTTCAATCACACGGAGAAGCACTTACTGGTGCATTCGAAGCATTTTGTAATCAACTATTTGATTTATACTGTAAGCGTGAATATAGTGGCCGTATCATCTCCTTCGCAATCGTGAACGGATCTGGTGGGGATGGTGGGGTCGAAGCGTATGCAAAGCTAGATGACGGTTCGTTCGTAGGAATTCAATCAAAATGGTTCTTAAACTCTATTGAAGCGAGAGAAATCAGCCAAATTCGTAATTCTGTAAGAACTGCCATGACCGTACGACCAACATTGCAGAGGTATATTGTATGCATACCCAGAGACTTGGCTTCTTCGACTGCAAGAACAACGAATTCGGAAGATGCCCGTTGGGCTTCATTTATCAAGGAAATGCTTGCCGTGTACCCTAATTTGGAGATTATCCTGTGGCACGAATCCAAATTGCGTGAAGAACTCCAACTTGATGTAACAGGGGGGATTCGGCGTTATTGGTTCGAACAGGAAGAGCTTTCGATCGAATCGATGAAATTTCAGTTTTCTAAGGCAAAAGCGGGGTGGCTGCAGCCCAAATATATTCCGTCTTTGCATGGACAAGGGCGAATTCATGACGAAATGAAGAACATTTTGCCGGATCGCTCGCGACACGATGAATGGATACGATTGCTGAGACGCAATTTGGAGTCCGTACAATTCATCAGAAAGGAAATCGCTCATGCAATTGCATTTTTTCAACAAAAAGAATTGACTGTAGAGCTTACCGTAATTGATCAATACTTGTCTCAAGTAGAGCCAAATATTGTACAACTAGTGGAGAGTTGCCAGTATGGTACCGAACCCAAGGAATTCTCGATGTCAAAACGTCCAAATCCGAGCCCAACTTTAGAACTGTTGAACAAAATTCCGATCCGCTCATTAACCTCTATTAACAAATCTGACATTACGAAAGCAATAACTCAATTTGCAGAGCTTGAGGTTGAAGAGCACATGCTACAAATTAAAAACTTAATAAGCCGGAAAATGTATGCGTTCTTAGGAGATCCTGGAACAGGGAAGACCCACGGAGTTGCCAATGCAATAGAGGAACACGTCGAATTGGGTAACAATCCGGGGTTTATCATACAGGCGAAATCGTTTACTGCAAGTAGTACATGGCGTTCTATTTTGGCCGACTCCGTTGGATTATCAGCATCTTGGACGGAGGAAGAAATATGGAGAGCGTTGGAAGCCTCCGCATACAGATGCGATGTTAGGAATGCGAGAGGTACGAATGAAAATCATGAGTTTGTACCTACTAAGATCCTGATGTGTATAGACGGGCTCGATGAGTCGATTCCATGGGATCATTGGCATGAAAAAATACGCGAATTGCAAATCATTACAGAACGTTTTCCACGTATTCGTGTTGTAGTCGCCAGTAGACCGTATGTGTTTTCTTCTGCTACCTTGCATGGCCTGACACCTATTCATCTCTCTGCGGAAGGAGACCTGCGGGTCGGCGACTTGTTCGAACGATATTTAAAGGCGTATCATATCCGTTTTGAAGAGGCGGAATACTTTGCATGGCTGAGATGGAGTTTGAAAACCCCTTTGGCTCTACGTTTATTCTGCGATCAGTACTGTGATCAAACGCTTCATAAACAAGATGGCGTTTCCACCACGATATCTCATCTACTCGCAGGGAAAATCAAGCAAGTCGATGAAGAAATAGGGAGGAGCCTTGGAGCTTTATGGAATACAAAGGACCAATTAGTTTTGCGTGCATTATTGTCTATCGTAAACCATGTACTTGAACATAGCAGCATAGAAAGGTCTTTGTTGTCCTCACTTATATTGGACAGTGTGCCTAACGGTGCGATCAATGCGAGTGCCGCTTTACATATGATTGATTTTTTGACGAAGTACGGTTTGCTGTATGAAATAGCAGAGCAGACGAATCCATTAATCCCGACAACTGTTCGATATGAGGTAGCTACACAGCCGTTAATGGATTACTTGCTTGCAGTCAAACTTGTTGAGGGTTTTAATCAAAACGGCAAAGTATCCATTCCTGAAATCTTTTTCAAGCGGGTCGGCGCGCAACAAATGGCAGCGATCATGTTGCTGCAGGACCATAATACTTTAGTCACTCAACAAATAGGTTGGAATAGATCAAATCTGTTTGACATCCAACTTTTTGCTCTAGCTAATGTTTCGGCAGATAAAACAGTGCCTTACGTGGAAAAAACCAAAGAAATGCTCGTTAAGTCGATGCCCTTGAGCAGACGAATCGTAAATGAACTAATTGGAAGAGTAGCGCGTGTGCCTAATCATCCTCTTGGTCCAAATCTACTTCATGGTGTTTTGGATGCTTTTAAAACGCCAGCAGAGCGTGATTTGTTCTGGTCTTTGCCTGAATATGTTCCGGGTCAGGGGTATTATAGCTGGGAAGGGCATGGCGAGTGTATTTGCTCCATTGAAGAGTATGAATTATTTCCCGACGATCTCCACTGGGGTTTGCCGCTTCTTTATGCATGGAATCTCACGAATACGGACAATACAATCCGAAATAATGCCAGAAAAAAATTGACAAGGTGGGGGATGCAAAATCCGAGTGAGTTTACTGAACTGCTTAAACTGACATTTAATACGAATGACCCGCAAATGAAAGAAGATCTTGCATGCTGCGCATACGGAGTAGCAAGCCGTCTGACTCATGAACGTATTGCCTTAAAAGCGTTGACGGAATGGGCATTGAATGCGATCTTTCATAAAGACCGGATACAAAGTAACATGAATGCTGTTGTTAGATTTGCTGGCCGCGCTATAGCGGAGCGTGCAATGGTGTATGGGGCAATCACTGAAGAAGAAATACAGATGGCTCGCCCACCGTATTCCCCTGCCACGGAACTCATGATGCTCAATTCTGAGGGGGCTTCAGCAGGTCGTGACGGTTTTGAACCGATAAATAGTGATTTGTCGTGGTACGTGATAAAGAAAGGATATGAAGACTTCTTCCAAATTGATGATGAAAAAGAGTCGGGTCATCCTCACACCCAAATCGAACGAGCACCTACATCATTACTAGTGAAACTGGCCGATCACATCCAGGACATATCGGTCAAACAAGAAATTGAAAAGGAATTGCTTCAAAGAGATGAAAAGGGTAAACAGTATGAACAATTTCAGAGGATGCTTCACAAGGACTATGAGTTGTTCAACGTATCCCATGAATATGATGTCAATGAAAATGAAGTTCAAGAAGCTGAAGATGATATTGATTGTTTGTTGAACGATGTTCTAAATAACTTGGAGAATAGTCGCCAAACTGAAGAAACTATGGAAGTCAGTGCTGAGCGAGACCGATATTCTAGGGAAGCGAGAGAATTCCTCAAACGACATGCCATTAATGCGGGACTATCCAAGTTGACGCCGCATCAGTTTGCAATTGCGAGCGCTTCTGCTTATTTGAATCGGATGGGATGGAACCGCGAGCAGTTCATCGGAAAGCCGAACGGTGGAAAATCAGGCGAGGTACTTGGTGTGGATATCTCAATTATTCGTGCGTACCAACAGGCTACTCATGGTAGTCGCAGCACGGTTATGCCCTTTAGCGAGAAATATGTTTGGTGCGCAGTGCATGATATGTTAGGTTACCTAGCGGATAGATTGCCTCATTACTCCTATGGTGATGACGGTAAAGAAAAAGTATGGGTATCGGACTACAGTATTTTACTTAACGTTCCGAATCCAGTTCAAGAATTGTCGAGCCAATCGCCTGATGAGGTTCGAGGACGCACGGGATGGTTTATCCCTGATGATTTGTCACCTTCATTATCTGAATGTGACGATGACCAACCCGAAACAATCACTAATTGGATCAGAAATGCCCCCATTCCAGATTTTAAGCGTTGGATCTACTCGACAGAGGATGAAATGACCGCTGTTTCTGGAGATTTGACTGGAAGCTGGGTTTGTTTATGCAACCAGACCACCCTGACAGAACCGAATACATTGTCGGACTCTATTCTTTGGATGAAGAGTTGCATTATCAAAGAGACGGACTTTCCTTTGTTCATACAGGATCTGCACGAGAAGTCCAGTCAACTAATTGATAATTTGTCCGATCCAATCGACCAATTACACTCTTCTCCCCGTACGGATACCTATATGAATCCATCGGCTTTAAGTTGGATGCATTGGATAGAGGATTTGTACAGTTCATTTCGTGTTTTTAGCGTTAATGAGCAGGACTTGAAAGAGTACGAAGTATGGAAATGCGTATCGGAAGTAACTCATAGCTCGGTAGAAGAGCGAGAATTCACTTTTACACTTCCATCAAAAATTATCCGAGACATGGTACAGGTTGCGGACGGAGATGGATGGCGTTATTGGGATCAGAATATGAATGTTTTATCATTTTATAGTATAGCAGGAAGCGAGTACCGCAATCATCAGGAGTTGCTTTTTGCAAGTAAAAATACATTGGATAATGCATTGGCTCAGCATAAATACCGAATGATCTGGGTTATTCGTATGCTACGGGAACCGTCACCTAAAGTGAGGGAGAAGCATGGGGATTTCTTTATTGAACATGATCGCGTATGGGTAGCATATGAACATCAAGGAACGTTCCATCTCTCATTGATTAAAGAGATTGTTGATGGAAGGCCTTAAATACTAACGCTTAGTTAGAGCCGAAAATATGCGGATTGGAAACAAGTATTTTGTATGGCAATGCTGTCGCCATTGCGAATGAATTTGACATCGTTCGCGGGTATGACAACGGCAATTTCAACGGCAGTAAGCAAATCACAAGAGAGCAAGGCTTAGCGATGATTGTCCGCACGTACTGCTTTTTCCAGTTCGAAGGTTTGCGAAGGTGGAAACTAACGGCGTATGGTACACCGAGAACGGTGAAATACCTTTGAAGGTTAAAGGGAAGAAACTATCTGGCCAGGTAGATGTCCTAGCCTATAAGCCGGACAAGCAACTCCTGGTCATGCTGGAATGCAAAGTTTACGAACTACCAAGTTCGCCCAATCAAATGCTGAATCTTCTGAACAAGTTCGGGAGTGGTGACCGAAAGAAGATTCACAAAGATCTAGACGCCAAGCTTGAATGGGTGCTTAAGAGTGATTTATTTGCAAATAAGGAGCTTAATCTCTTCAGGGGGCTGATGCTCGATCGGAAATTCCCAGGCATGTACCATGACGACTTTACCGTTATGGATCCCAAACTATTCGAGGAAGTTCTTCAGGAACTGGAAGAAGTGGAGCGAATTCCTGTGCGGAAGGACGCCATTGGTTAAGAATCTGGCTAGTGAATTTTCCTTAAGTCAGGAAATTCCTAGACTCAACTAACGGGAACGTTAGTTCAATAAAACATCGGTAGTATAGGACTTTATTTTTCTATCCGAGGTTACTTTGAAAATCGAGTAGTTGAAGTTGATGAAAGACTTCGTGGAAAAGAAGTAAATTACTATGAGAAACAGCTTAGGGAAGAAGGGCGTGGTTGGATATAGCCAAAACAGAGAATGGATTAACCAATTCGTTCCGTGGCAAGTTCATCAGAAGCTTACCTAATATGAAAAATCCGTTTGTAGCAATGCCCGTTCCAACTATCTTTAAAAGTATCACAGCCCAACCATAAGAGATTTACTACTTCAAGGTTATATCACTTATGGTTGTATATATTTTTAGAAACAAGACAATAAAGAAGATATGAAACATTTTTGGTTATAAGCTAATGTTCTTAATAATGTAAACTTGTAGAAATTGGATGTAAATCGTATAATATATTTGATAAATTAACAAAATTATCCTGATGGCTTCGCCTTTAAAAGGCGAAGCCATCAGTTGTATATAGGTATCTAATATATTAATTAATATATAACTTTGTTCTTGGGGGTGTAAGGATGTCAAAGCGTGGCTCTCGAATGGCTCAACTTCAGAAGAATTACATTAAGAAGGGTAGAGGATTGGGAAGAGGAGCAGACTACAGACCATTTATCCAAGCCCATGACAATAAGATTGCTTCAGAAGGCTGGATTACCCGTCATAAGGGCTGGAAGACTGGAAGGACGCATCATACACTCTCGGAACATGAACGCAAATATCTGTATTACTGTGAGTGGCTTGACATGGTCATAGATATTAGAGAGCAATGGCCGTTATTACCAATTGAAAAGACGATCGAGATTGCAAAAAAATTAGGCATTGAACACGCCAATCTTGATGGTACCCCTGTAGTTATGACTACCGATTTTAGACTTACCTTATCTACTTCAAAAGGTGATTTTGACGTCATTCGAACAATCAAGCCAACTAATAAATTAGATAATAGAACAATCGAATTGTTTGAAATAGAGCGAGTGTATTTTGCGGAAGAAGGGATTGATTGGTGTATTGTCACTGAAGAGAAAATTCCAGATATTCTTGTCAAAAACGTTGAATGGATGGCAGGTGCGAAATATTTAGAGACTAGGAAGGGGGTAAACGAGGAGTTGTTATCTTTGGCTTCGGAGCCACTGTTTCAGTTATTCGACGATGATGCTGGTAGAACCTCGGTAGCAAATTTATGCCTTCGTGCAGATAAACTTTTCGGGTTACAGTCAGGTACATCGATGTTTATTCTTCAACATAATCTTGCAAATAAGCGGTGGGGAGCAGCAATTGAACAGAAACTTATTAGAGAAGGAGAGCCGCTGGTCATATCGGATTTGACAGGGGCTAAGGAATCAAGCCGGTTTGCGTAATGAAAGGAGCGGGAGTTCATGAAAATCGTTGTTAATTCTGTGATTGAAAGATTATCCGAAAATAATGAAATTGAAGATCTCTTGCGAGTTTTGTGGATTGATGCAGAATTGGAAAATGTAGTTGTAATGAGTATTAAAGATCTTAAAGAGAAAAGAATGCCTATTATTATCAAATATATTGTCTTAACAGAAGAAATCGCTGGGGGTAAAAGCAGGATTATTGAATTTGATGAGGATATACAACTATTATCTCCTGATGAAGATTACTTGGAGAAGTATAGAGAAAATCGGAATCGCCGGTGGGAACTTATTAAAGAAATCGCTCAACGTGAACCCGATATTTATATATCCAAAAATAGAGGGAAGCTTCTTAAGGAAGCACACTTGGCAACAGGTAAGCCTATTAAAGTAATAAAGGATAACTTGTTGAAGTATTGGTTTCACGGAAAATCGATAAATGGCCTATTGGACAATTACCTGTCCTGCGGGGCTCCCGGAAAGGGGCGAGTTTATAAGCAAAAGCCAGGACCTAACTCGACAAATAGGTATATTGTAACTGAGGCTGATACTGAGATTTTCAAGTCTGCCATACGTATATTTCACATTCGGCAAGGAATGAATATTTCATCGACGCATGAAAGAATGTGCGAGACATTCTATAAACGTGGATACTACAGGAAATATAGTGTACGAGTACCAATTGTTGACCCCGACAGGTCGCCTAGTTTACGTCAGTTTCGTTACTGGTACACAAACAACACATCAGCATTTGGCCGTGAAGAAAATAAGCGGGGGAAACGGAGAGCCGCAATGAGCACCCGTCCGTTAATTGGAAATGCTTCAGAGAGAGCTAACTGTGTAGGAGCTGTTTATGAAGTAGATGCGACGAGGTCTGATATCATACTAATATCCTTTGACCGTAAGACCATATTAGGCAAGCCAACTTTGTATGTAGTTTTAGATGTCTTTAGTAGGCTTGTTGTTGGATATCATGTCAGTTTGGCATCTGAGTCTTGGTTCGAAGCTATGGTAGCCATAGATCACGCAGCGACTAATAAAGTTACATTCTGTGCTCGGTATGGAATTCAGATCAAAGAGGAAGATTGGCCTTGTCAGGCTCTACCTCAAAGCCTGGTCGGAGACAGAGGAGAACTGAAGGCTCAAATGTCTGAAAGGTTTGTGAATCTGAATGTAGATGTTTTAAATGCACCATCTTATCGAGGAGATTTGAAGCCCTACGTAGAATCGCACTTCCATATTACGAATGAGACAATTAGGCAGTTGCTCTCCGGATCCACAGAAGCTAAACAATTAGTTAGGGGAGATTATGATCCTGCTCGTGAATCTGCATGGACAATTGAAGAATTCAATCGATTCTTGATCGTATTTTTCTTAACTTACAATAAAAGTGCGCTAAGTAAAGATTACGTTCCTACTAAGGATATGTTTGCGGACCAGGTAGAGTTAACCCCCCTAAAAGTTTGGAATTGGGGTAAGGGAAGAAGATTGCTCCATGAAAAAACATCAGATGAACTTCGTCATAATCTATTGCCCCGTGGAATTGGCAAAGTAACCCGCTTTGGTATCGAATTTAAGAATTTATTCTATACATCTCAATTGGGGATTAATGAAGGATGGTTTGAAGGGAACGGTTTGGGAATAGATGGAAACCGCGAAGTGGAAATTAGTTATGACCCTAGGAACTGTAGTAGTATTTTCATCAAGCATGGTAAAAAGCTTGTTTTTTGTTTCCTAACCGGTAGGTCAAAGGAATTTGAGAATTTACACTTTGAAGAGACCAAAAAAATATTTGAATATCGTGACAACCAAATTAAGGAACAAGAAAAAAATGAAAAGCAACACCGGGCAGAGCTTCACGCATACACAAGTGAACTTGATAAATCGGCCACAAAGTCTACGAAAGAAGCAACTCAAGATACTAGCTTTTATTCTAGAAAGCAAAATATGCGTGAAACACGCGCAACGGATAGTAAAACTTGGGGAGCAAAGTCGGCTATAACTCACGTTGAAGGCTCAAAGCCCGTAGATGGAATATCATTGTCAACCGCAGAGGTTATCCTATTTCCTAATAAGGAAGCAGAAGAAGAAAGTCCACTAACCACAAAAGACAATGTTGACATCCACACGCTGTTTTCGAGAAAAAGCAAAGAGAGGAGGAGAAACGATGAGCCAACAAAATAAAGGTGGGTTTTCGGGCTTTAATGGTCCACATGTTACAGCAGAATATAAAGAGCAAATTAACCCTAAAAATAACGGTAATCCCTTTATTGAGGCGTTGCCGGATCGAGTAGGGATCGAGTCTTTTATTGATGTACTTACTTCAAGACCTCCTGACGATCCAAAGTTTAATCAGTTACCTACGGAGGATAGGCTAGAACTTGTGCAGCAGATTAGGCCTGATTTTTGGGTTCCATTTCCGTTTCATTACGATAAGTATAGGAACTTATACTCAATGATAAAGCTGGGATACCAGTCACGTAATCCGCTTCAAGCGATATATAATCGGCAATTTGCAATAGGATTAGATAAAATCTATAAGGCGGGATTGGACGAAGAGGGTAGAAACTTAGCCGGTAATGTTCATACATCACAGAGCTTGGTGGAGATCGCTATTAATGGCTTTGGAAAATCACAAGTGTATGATCGTATGCTAAATCAACTTTTCCCAAAGGTCATTCACCATAGTCAATATCACGGGAGGGCTCTCCCGACAACTCAACTTGTATGGTTAAAAGTCGAATGTCCGTATAACAAGTCTGTGGGCACTTTTATTAAAAGCTTTTACTTAGAGGTCGACAGAGCTCTTGGTACAGCTTTTTATGATAAGTGGGGTGAGAAGCCAGGCAACATCGACAAACACGTTATGCGAATGATTCAAGTAGCTGCGCAAGTGAATCTGGGTGTGTTAATCATCGACGAGATCCAAAAAATCCAGAAGGCATACTCCGGCGGGGAAGAGAACATGATCAACTTTATTACTCAACTCGTCAATACATTAGGGATTCCAACAGTACTAATAGGGTCCTATAAAGCGTTGTATCTATTCAAAGATTCGTTGGCAAATACTCGTAGAGGTATTCCGAATGGGTTTGCAGAGAATATATCTGGTCATCTGTTAGAGGACAGTTGGGAATGGGAACATTTTCTCGAAAACCTATGGGATCAGCAATATACTCGAAGTTATACAGAACTTACGCCAACCCTCAGAGAGGCTATGTACTTTTACTCCATGGGTATTCCCGACTTTGCAGTAAAATTGTTTATACACGTACAATCAAAGACGATAGTCAACGGTGGATCTGAAAAAATTACAGCGAGCCGAATCCGTGAAGTAGCAGAAACAAGTTTAGGGCTAGTACAGCCTATTTTTAACAAGATCCGTTCTGGAGATTACTCAGCCTACAAAGATTTAGACGAGGTAAAGCCAGATTGGGCACCTCTAAACGGCTATATTAAGGAAGTGTCTCACCGAATAAGTGTTCATGGTAGTGTTGCAGAAGATCATGCACGGATCCTACAGAAAAAGAAGAAGGACGAAATTCTTAAGCAATTAATTGCTTTTGCAATGCAATTCGGCCGATCAGCAACAGTGACCGAAGACATCGTGAGCCAGGTTTTCGATGCAGGCGATGGTATGGGAGACATCTCACTAATGTATGCTCAAATCGCCAAGTTGCTTTTAGAAAAAGAAGAGCTTCAAACGAAAGATAAAAGTGTGAGTCTCAATCGGCTCCCCCAAAAAACAAAATCAAACCAAACGACTCCCACACATTCCGCAGATGATATCCGGTATGTTGTGGATGAGGGTCATAAAAAGGGATTGACTACGGAAGAAGCGCTTGAGCAAAAGGGATATATCCGGGATGAAGATGAACTGTTTAACTTTATCTCCTAAACGAGGTGGAAAACTTGAATCGTCTTATTTTTTTTCCTGAGCCCCTACCAGACGAAGACTTTAAAAGCCTAATTTTTCGCTATCATATTCGTTCTGGTAATAGTGAAATATTTCAAAGTAAAAATGATTTATTCGACGTTCGTTCCTACAAACACACCTTTTTCCCAAAACGCTTACAAATCTTACTCGATAGACTGCCTCTCGGACATACTGTTACCCTTGATCAACTCATATATGATCATACTTGGTATGGTTTATATCGGGCATTCTTTACATTAGATAGGCATATTACAATGCTTAATGTGATTAAAAATGGGTCAAACAATCAAAAAAATGCAGAAGGCCAGCCAATAGTCTCCTCCGATGCAGTTATCTCAACTGAGATCAAATATTGTCCTCATTGTGTACTTAACGACTACGAACAATTTGGTGAGATCTATTTGCATCGAGGACATCAGGTATCATTCCTGGAGTTCTGTCCTATCCACAGCGTATGTTTGGTTTCTAGATGCGCTATATGTGAAAGTCAGTACGGATCGATTGAGTCAGGTCAGTTGTTGCGTGAACCATTTTGTAAAAATGGTCATGTTTTATCTGTGAAGATGGTTAACAGAAATGAGATGGAAAATCAACTTCAGATTGCAATGATGGATGATTTGCTTTATGTTCGTGATCATCATAAGGAACTTACAGTTCAAGAAATCAAAATAAAGTTTCATGAACAATTGTTTGATAGAGGCTATATAACATTAACCGGCGTCATTCAGAAAAAACAGTTGTTATCTGATTTTGAAAAATGGTTCACTGAGCAAAAATACACAATTTTCAATTTTAATTTCCTTAGTAGTACATATTTTAAGAACTCACTATTAAGACCGGACTCGATGGTTCAATTCATGGGGTTTTATTTGTTGCTTGCTAGGTTTTTGTGTGGTTCACTAAAAAGGTTATTGTCAAGTCAGAAGCCATATGCATTGCCTATCCCTTTTGGTAATGGTCCTTGGTCATGCCATTATCCTATGTGCTCAAATAAAGACATCCCCCAAATAATAAAATGTACACGAAGCGTAATTAACGGACGAACCGGTGTGTTTTCAATTCGTTATTTCTGTCCAAGTTGTGGGCGACAAAATATCATTAGAGGAGACCACACCGGTGTAACATCAGTTAGATCGAAGAGTAGCACTGATATGAAGGGGACATCCATTCCTAGTGAAATTGCCCTGGCATATGAACAAATCGCGATTGCTGGGGATATAAGTACTTCTATTCTAAATCGGCGTACAAAAATCAAAGAACTCATAGGTAGTCATTCACTCCGTAATCGCAAAGAAATTAGAAATGCAGCTGAATCGCTATACCGTTGGTTACAACGTAATGATAAAGAGTGGTTAGAACAAATATTGCCTGATAAGATTCCAAAAAGTCAAGTAAAGCTTGATTTCGATACACTGGATAAACAATTGGCGTTCAAGATTCGAACAGCGGTATCTAGGATAGATCCCCAATATAAGCTGCCCATTAGAAGAACAACAATAATTAATCTCTTAGAACCGTCTGATAGGAATCAAGTTCGTCATTATCACCGTCAACTCCCATTATCTATGAAGGAGATAAATCAGCATATTGAAAGTAGTAAGGATTTTTTGATTCGTAGCATACCCAGACATTATTCGAAAATCACAAGCGAGGGAGCTGTTGCAATAACAGTTAAAGATTTTAAACGAAAGTCATCAGTATCCTATTATTTAAATGGTGATACTGAAGTGGACGATCATATACGTGCTTTTTTGCAAAAGAAAGGAGCATTAAGGGAGACATAAGCGGAATATGCTTATGCATTGTTGGGGAAAATATTAAAGAGGTGAGCTCTTTGATATATTTCCCTGCAGTTTATCCAGGCGAATTATTATATAGTGCATTTGCTAGATACCACCGAAACTCCGGAAACGAAAGCAGTAGGCAAACCATGAAAGAACTTTTTGACAATCCATCCACATGCTCCTCAATTTGGTTTCCTTCACAGTTAGATCATCTTACTAGTCAAATACCAGGCCACGTATATTCTTCAGACGAACTAATTCAAAAACATACACTGATCCCTTACTTTACCCCATTTATCCCTCCCGAAAGAGATAAAAGAATAAAAGAAACTGTAAAGGTTAATACTTGCTCGTCCGTAAATATGTTACTAGGTCGAGCCGCTTTATCGGTCAAGCCTAAGCAAAGATTGATGTATTGTACCGGGTGTGTCAGTGAAGATAGAGCCAAGTATGGGGAGGCATATTGGCATCGTTGCCACCAACTGGAAGGTGTGTGTCTTTGCCCTAATCATGTTGAACCGCTTTTACAATCAAATATTTCTCATCAGGTACAAAAGAGCCGGTATCAGTATATTACGCTTGAGAAAGCACTCGTTGATGTCGGAGTATCAATTTCTACTGACATATCTCCCGGTGGATACTCTCAATTTATTGCAGCTCAATCCCTATTGTTATTAGAAAAACAATTTCCCTCAGTGGGTTTACAAAGCATTAATCTATATTATGTGTCAAGGTTACGAAGTGAAGGATATGTATGTAGGGCAAGTAACAGAATTAGATGGGATAAATTAATCCCTGCCTTTAATTCATACTTTGGGAGTGAGTTTTTGGCATATTTTAGTGGAACGATAAATGAACATGATAGTTGGCTACATAAGTTGCTACGTAAGCCCAGAGTATCGTGCCATCCACTCCGGCATCTTCTATTACTCTGTTTCTTAGGAGAAAACGTTGAGAGAATGTTGAGGAGCTTATCAGAAGTGCCATTGATCGATTATGAACCATTTGGAAAGGGACCTTGGCCTTGTCTTAACAAAACAGCTGAGCATTACAAGCAGCCTGTAATTATGTCAGTTAGGATTACTCGCGGCTCCAAAACAGGTAATCCCGTTGGTACATTTATTTGCAGTTGTGGTTTCGTCTATTCGAGGACAGGACCGGATAAGACGGATAGTGACCGGTTCAAGATCGGAAGAATTAAAGAATTTGGTGTCGTGTGGAAAAATAGACTTAATGAGCTCTCTTGTCAGCAACTAGCTTTGAGAAAAAAAGCAGAGATACTGGGGTGTGACCCTCAAACGGTTCTGAATCAACTGAAGCGAATGAGTTAGGATCTATTTCTGCAGTAAACTGGCATACGACGTAATTTTGTTTGGAGAAGGGAAATTACGAGGTCTTTTTTTAATTGAAGTATTTTTGGTATAAGTGAATTAAGGACTCTGGTTTGTATTTTTGGCTTCGCCCTTCTTGTGATGGGGCGAAGCCTTTAATAGTTAGTGGCCACCTTGTTTTGGTATAGAGGACGATTTATTGCAGAGCATATCATTTGTGAATTTCTATGTGCCAGTGCAATCATGGACTTCAAAACGATAGGCAGTCTAAGGTCGGGTATCTTCCAATACAAACTAAAAGTAGGCCATTAGATAATTACAGATTTCTACAAATATTGAAGGAAGAAATAGGTCTTAAGTCGAAACAAAGAAATACATAGTTTTTTTTGGCTACTAACAAAGGGAGGGAATATTTTGACGGAGAAAAGAACTCTCATGCTGCTCAGGGCAAAAGAAGGCTTACAAGCGATATTTAAGTACTGTAAGGAAAGAGTACTAGCTTCACTAAAAAGGACGAATGAAGTTAGTGAGGGGAAAAGTAAATATAAGTTTCAAAAATTGACTGCATATGATGAAGTTGAGTTGAATTTATATGAGGATGCAATTAACTATTTATTTGATAATCCAGATGTTGTTAATGTAGCTATATCTGGAGCGTATGGAGCTGGTAAAAGTAGCGTTATAGCATCATATAAGAAACGACACAGAGACTTACGTTTTGTGCATATATCACTGGCTCACTTTAAAACATCCGATCAAGAGAATGAAATAGAGGTCAGGGAATCTGTTTTAGAAGGAAAAATACTAAACCAACTTATTCACCAGATACCCTCAAATAAAATTCCTCAAACCAATTTTAAAGTTAAGAGAACAGTTGAGACTAAAAGTTTTGTAATTAGTACTTTGTTAATAATGATATTGTTTATTTCGTTAATGCACATTTTATTGTTTGAAAAATGGAACAAGTATGTCTCATTGCTATCTGCTTCTTGGCTGAAGGATTTACTGAATTTTTCTACAAATAGTTATTCTTCCTTAGTAAGTGGTCTATTATTCGCTATCTTGTCCTCTATATTTCTTTACAATTTGATAAAAGTACAAATAAATAGGAATATCTTTAAAAAAGTCAGTATTCAGGGCAATGAAATTGAGATATTTGAGAAGAGCGAGGAATCCTATTTTGATAAATATCTTAATGAAGTTTTGTATCTATTTGAAAATATTGAAGCAGATGTTATTGTGTTCGAGGATATGGATCGCTTTAATGTAAATAGGATTTTTGAGCGACTCCGCGAGATAAACACGTTAGCAAATATTCAAATCAAAAAAAAGAATACCCCCCCTCCGATTCTTTTATCTTTTGAGAGATGATATATTTGTTTCAAAAGATCGCACGAAATTTTTTGATTACATAATTCCAATTGTTCCTGTTGTCGATAGTTCAAATTCATACGATCAATTTATATCGCATTTTATGATAGGCGGTATTTTTGATTTGTTTGATGAGAATTTCTTACAGGGCCTTTCATTATATATTGATGATATGAGAATTCTCAAGAACATATATAATGAATTTGTTATTTACTTTAACAGACTTAATACAACTGATCTTGATAGTAATAAAATGCTTGCTATGATAACCTATAAAAATTTGTTCCCTAGGGATTTTAGTGATTTGCAACTTAATCAAGGCATGGTATTTGCTATATTTGCTAAGAAAGATGATTTTATAAAGACTGAAATTGAAAGACTTAATGAGCTAGCTAACCAAAAGAGAAGCGAAATTTCGAATACTAATAATGAACATCTAACGTCCATTGAAGAATTAACAGAGGTGTACAATGCAAAAAAGTCTCAACTACATCGTTATAATTATCGTGAACAAGAATCATTAAGGAAGCAGTATGATGAAGAACAAGCAGTTCGTGAACAAGCTGTAAAAATTAAGCTGAGTAATTGTCTTCCTGAGTTGGAAGAAGAATTGTCACATATAGAGCAAGAAATAGTTTTAACCCAAAACAAACAACTTAAGGATATTATTACACGGGAAAGTATAGATAATATATTTAAAATTACAACGACTAATGAAATAGGAATTGAGACAAAATTCCATGAAATTAAAGGTAGTGAATACTTTGACCTGTTGAAATACCTTATTAGAAATGGTTATATTGATGAAACTCATCCTGATTATATGACCTATTTTTATGAAAATAGTCTCAGTAGAGTAGATAAAATATTTTTACGTAGTATCACAGATAAAAAGGCAAAAGAATATACGTACCAATTAAAAAATGTGAAATTAGTAGCTTCTAGAATTCGAGAAGTGGATTTCGACCAAGAGGAAATACTTAACTTTGATTTACTAGAATATCTTTTGCAAATCCCGGATAAGGTTAATTATCTAAAAAGGTTATTACAACAGCTTAAGGAGACAAAAAACTTTAATTTTCTGGGAGCATACTTTAATACCGAAAGGGAGATTGGGGCTTATGTTAAGTGTTTAAATCATCAATGGCCTGAGATGTTTCAACTTGCTTTGGAAAAGAAGAGTTTAACCGAGAAACAGCTTCGCTTATTTTCCATCTATACCCTTAATTTTTCTGATGTTGAAGATATACATGCTGTTAATTCAGAGGATTACCTCACTAACTATATTTCTTCTAGCACTGATTATTTAGATATTGATGAACCAAATGTTAATAAGCTAATTCATGGGTTTATTGAGTTAAATGTTTCTTTTGTTGGTATTGATATGGCAAATGCAGAGATTTTGGAGGAAGTTTACAATAAATCATTGTACAAAATCAACTTTGAAAACTTAGCACTCATGCTTAAAAATTTTTACCCGATTGAGGATGAGAAAAATCTCTATGATCGAAATTATACTTTAGTTCTCTCTCAACCTGAATCTCCATTATCGGAATATATCCACGAACACATAGGTGACTATATTGATGTCGTTTTGTCAAACAACAATGGTGGGATTGGTGATGATGAAAATGTAGCACTATTATTACTGAACAATGAAATAATTTCTAAAGATCAGAAAATCAAATATTTAGAATTATTAACAACACATATAACTTCAATTAATGATGTCAAGGATAATAATCTGTGGAACTCGTTGCTAAATAAGAGTTTGGCTAGATATACAGAAGAAAACATAATTCAATACTTTGAATTTATCGGAACGTTTGATCCTATATTAATATCATTTTTAAATAGTAATGAGGCCCAGTTAGATTTTACTGAGATAAAAAAAGACTATGGAGATGAAAGGGCAGAAAAGTTTTTTGATGCGGCTATAGTTTGTAATCAACTGTCAAATATCAAATATATAGAGATATTGACTTCACTTGATTTCGCTTATGGAACATTCAAAATCGACGGCATATCCAATGAAAAATTCCGTATTATTGCTGATAAAGGGATTGTTCCTATGGAGTTGGAGACATTACAATTTATCCGTGAACACTATTCTGACCAAGCTTTATATTTTATCAAAACAAACATATTTGAATATGCTAGCATAATGAGTAAAGAAGCGCTTGTGCTAGATGAGCTTCTTGAGATACTCTCATGGGAGATTCAAGAAGACATTAAAGTCGAGCTACTTGCATTTACAAATGAACGAATATCCATTTTAGATAAAGGATACTCTGATATTGTTAATGCATATATCTTAGTGAATAACCTAGATCCTAATGATTTTCCTCGTTTATTTATAACTTATGATCAATGGAATCATGAAATTCAGCAGATAATTTATGGCTTGGCAAAAGAAAAAGTTTCAATAATTGTTAGTGAATCAATAAGAGTCTGTAGACCTTTATTAAAAGAACTTTTTAAGTCTGATGATTTGGACATTAGCCAAAAAGTTAATTTATTTGTTTCTTCTTTACACAATATGGTTGAAGATGAATGTAAAGAATACCTTGATTTACTGGACTTGGAAGAGTATAAAAAGATCTTTGAGCCTCGCACTCGACCTAAGTACGAAATTAATGAAGCAAATGAAAAGCTATTAACTGCATTCAAAGAAAATGACTGGATCTTTGATTTTCTCGAAGATCATGATAGAAAAGGACATTACAAAATCATACGAAGTAAACCGACATTAAAGTCATTATTGCCCGGTTAACTAACAAGATCGAAAGCAAGATGATAAATGCACGGGCCGAAACGCTCACGGAGAAGCCCACTTTTAACAGGTTGCTGTCTTCCCGTCGATGCATTATTCCTGCGGACGGATTTTATGAGTGGCAGCAGCGTGCAGGATCTAAGCAGCCGTACAGGATCATTATGCGCGATGGCGGGATTTTTTCGTTCGCCGGACTTTACGATTTATGGACTAATCCGGATGGAAATAAACTGGCCACATGTACCATCGTTACGACGCAACCCAATAGCCTTATGAAAGACATCCATAACCGCATGCCGGTGATCCTTCGCCAGAAAGATGAGGCGAAATGGCTTGATAGGGAAAATTCGGACGTTCCAATGCTAATTCGCTTACTCCGGCCATACGATGCCGATAAAATGAGAGCTTACCCCGTTACGGTCGAAGTTGGAAACATGCGGAATGATTCACCTGAACTTTTGGAAGAAGTAAAATAAAGCTCCGCTAGTTCATTAGCGAGGTTTATATTTAGTTCTGGTTTTCATCTTTAAACGCCGATTTGAATTTTTTGATGTCTGGCGCTTTATAGATTCGTCAAATTACAATCAAGTTATTTTTAGTAACATTGAACCGGATATACAGCTTGATTATTTTAAATATGAATACAAAGTGTAAATGCAAGTAAAGAAATGGGGGATTTGAATGGACTTATTTGAATTACGAAATTCAATAAACTCCTTCCAAAGAATGTGTTTGGATGAGATATGGTCTACATATAAGACCAATTCATTGGGAAATGAAGGTATGTTTCCTCGGATTTTGCATTTAACTCATGGTAAAGAAAAGGTGCTGTCAGCGCTGAATTCGATGGGAGGTTCCATCGTATATTTGAGCTCTCAGCGATATAGGTTGACCCCGTTGGGAATTCTCTTAACAACCGAAGGTACAGGAGCAGAAGAGATATTAATTACGTTCCTTAAGTATCTTAAAAAGATCTCCCAAGAAAATCCGGCTTTTATTGGGGTCAGCAGTTCTGAGCTAGCTGACGCAAATGTTTTGAAAGAAACAGAGATTCTTTTATTGGGTAGACTACTAGTACTTGGTGCGTTTAGTTCAGGCTCGATGAGTTTTAACTTAAATGGTTGGTATATAACGGCGCCTGATTATGTTGAAGATCTACCTGATTTAGAGGGAATACCAACCTATACAATCAAGGAATTGGTGAAAAAATACGATCATAATGTACCCGTTGATGAATTTTCTAGGTACTCCTATATAAGCAGAGGAACAGTTGTAGAAAGTTCTGAGTTTTGGTTTATCGATCAATCAGAACTTAAAGAGCAATTGGAAAATGACAAGAAGGAGCTAGAACAAACAGCCAAAGTGGGGGCCTGGAAAAGCTGTGTAATTCTTTCTGGTGGTCTTGTGGAAGGAATGTTATTGAATATATTATCAAGAGTGCCTCGTGAAGCATTCGATGAATACCAGAGACAAAAAGGAAAGACTTACCAGGATTTTAATAGGTGGGGGTTAAACGAGTTAATGGAGGCGAGTTTTGACCTTGGGCTAATAACCAAATCCACTTTTCATCTTGGTCATGCTCTTCGTGAGTTCCGTAATTTGGTTCACCCAGGAAAACAGATTCGTGAAGGTACAAAAGCAACCCGCTCTGAGGCAGAAGTGGCTATTCAGTTAGTTGAGATCTGTAAGAATGAGTTAGCCGAGCGAATACAACAATTGTCAAATGGCAGTGATACGTTCCAAAAGGAAAGATAATACAGTACTAAAGTAGAGCGTCAGCTGTATAACAAGTATTGAACAAATTAATATGAATTTTTAGGTCGTCCTGTATTTTTCACTACAGGACGACCTATTTTTTGGAGTGTAAATCTTGTATACATTCAATGACAAAGTGCTAACCAAGAAACAAAGCTAAAAATGGAATGAGATGTGGCGGAACATAAGTGGAATAGTCTTAGAAAATCCTGGGCTTTTGCGCAGGCTTTTTCTGCTTTCGCCGAGCCAAATGGTCTTTTTGCAACGAAAGGACCTATCAAGAAGGGGGAGTAAGACATGGTGATGGCATAATCTCTGATCAGATTGTAATAATATATAATTCAATTCATTTTTGGAGTCACTTTTGGAGATTTTATAGTATCGAGCTATACTTCAGCGATTCATATTTTAACTGTTAATATGTGTCCGGAACTATAGATAGAAGGATTTGTACAAGTCCTGATGTTCCACTACTCAAATCATGGAACAGATACAGTGCACGATTTGTTCTCGTTAAAGTTTCCACGAAAACCTTTCAAGATGAAATTATGAATCAGTCAGGAGGTGACCACACGATGTTTAAAAAAACCCGAAAAAAAATCAAAGAGCATGCACCGGCATTTTTGTTGAAGATTGCTCAAAACACTCTCATCAATATACTCTCAAAGATAATAGCCATTATAGTCCTTACACGTTTAGGAATTCACATGATTTAATTCATCTGTGCGGTTTGCACGCTGCCGGCATGCCCATCAACGGTGTTCAAAGGGAATGGCGTGTTGGAAAATCACGTCGCCGATGCCCAATTGGATTTCAACCAGGGTCAACGCAAACCGAAGACATCTGCAAAAATAAAAAGACCACTTCAATTGTAAACTGGTACCCATAGACTGGACACTTTGAAAAAAAGGTGTCTGGGCTATGGGTACTTTTTGTATACTGGAAGAGGCAATGGAGGGGATGACATGAGTAAGAAACATTTTAACCAAGCAGAG
>NZ_JBZCMS010000015.1:0-88159 GCF_058267595.1 Paenibacillus mobilis | reverse complement strand
GTCTACACCCCACATAACCCGATTTGCTTCATACATAATATTTGTCATGGACTGAGAAGCGTGGGAGCGATATATAACGGTGCTTGGACGTGTTGTGCCAAAGTTAAATGTGGCAGTAGACCCCGCTGCTACAGTGCGCGTAACAAATACAACTGAGATTGGAGAAGCGTCTACCGTAATCGGACTATCATAAATGCCAAAATCCAATGTTTGTACAGATGCGGTCGGCGTCACCGTCACCGCTCCCCCGGAATCCCTCACCGGCATCGTACCCGTGATAACGTCACCGCTTGCAACTGTGGCCGTTTTACCGGACCGTAAATCCCCCGCGGCAGCGTTGCCCTCTGCCCCACTGCCGCTATCTGCCAAAAAATCCGTACCAACACGCCTAAATGTGTACGGCTTACCAGCGCCCAATTTACCAGCGGCATAGGTAATGCCCTTTTGGTCTTTAAGGGATACGGCGCCCAGCCCGTTAATATTTAGCGTAGGTGACGATCCGCAGTCCACGTGAGGAACGATAGTTATTCCCATACCAGTAACATAAGCGATCGGTGCAGGATCTAGCGTGACCGTGTACGCTGTTGGGTCGCCTGCCGTTGTCGCATACGCTGGTTGCCGCACATAATCCGCCAAGTGCGCAGCAACCGTTTCGGCAACCTCATTTACAGCCTTCGGCGTCGCAGCACGATCTTCCGCCGTACTGTCCGTTGCACTGGAAAGCTTCGTGATCCCCGCGGCCTCTAACGTGGCTGCCGGAATCTCCGGCTCAAGCCCCTCAATAGCTTCCTCCACCCAAGCCTTCTCCGCCGCCTTTCCCTGCAGTTCCTTCAAAGACTCGCTGGTTCGGTTCATAAACCAGTTCAGCCAAGCAGCAGGCGGGTGGTCTTCTACCTCCCAGCCTGTCTGTCTTTTTGATTCCGGCGGTTCAATGCCTGCCGCAGACCAATCTGGTGCTTGTTTTTCATATGCCATGTTATTCCCTCCTAAATAGGTAAAGCATAATCGTTGCCCGGCACATAAACTTCGCCAAGCGTACCGCCTGTAGTCATGCCCGGATCAGCCAAACCCAGGCTGCTACTTTCCAAAACGGAATACTGAGTGGCCAGCCGGAATGTTCCAGAAAGTTCGACCAATGCAACCCGAACACCAGCAGCTACCGTTTTCTGAATGATTTGGCCAAATTGCAGAGGGGACATGCCCACCTCATTCAGCCTCTTAATAGGGACGCGAATTAAGGAAATAGCAGCTGGCTCCGGCTCCTGCGGATCGTTGAATTTTTCGTTGATCCGAATATCCGAGTAATCACAATTCAGCGCAAGGGCCAGAACGGTTATGATCGTGTTAATATCCGTCTTAGAGAGGTTTCTTGCAATCTTTGACTGAATCAAAACACGATACACTTCATCTGTAGCCGCTCCACGGGTTTGGGCAACGTTTTGACCAATCATATCTAGCGTCGTTCCTTGTGCCTGATTGATTCCACGCCAAGCCCGAACGGTTTCCAAAGCGTTATTTGCGTCCTGCAGTCCCGCGTAAAGAATTGCTATTAAACGTCCTAGTTTGCTGTCGGGATCTTTGTTGAACACATCGGTAAAACGTCCCATCATATCCTTATAGCTAAACATGGCTGCTCACCGCAATATCTTCCGCCTTGACCTGCGCCACTTGATACGGGGCAATAGATACGTTCTGGCTGTCCAAACTTCCCCCGGTTCCTACGGAAAGTGAAACATCTTCGATGCCTGCCACGCTGTACACAGCGCTGATGAGTCGGGTATATACCACATCGGCCCCCATAGACAGGCCGTTATAGTAGCTGCCTGCCGCATCCTCGCCACCGATATAGCGGATAATCGCATTTTTAATTTGATCGTCACCGTCTGCCGGGTAGCTTTCATTTTTGGTTACTACGACTTGGACCGTGATTGGAACTTCTTCCGAACGGCTGAATTTGATTACATGACTATATCCGGCAATGTCCGTGACCTCCATTTCCATATCCCCGTATGTTTCGATTCCTCCAGATTTAGTTGCAAAGATGGTTTCGGCTATCGTTTGCTCATCACCGCCCAACACATAAGCCTGAAAGGACTTAGGCGGCCTCCCCGCGCTATCCGGCTCCATGGTGTTGTTCTCGATCACCGCCGCTGCACGGACACCCTCCAGGCGCAATAAAGCGCCCCGCAGCGCATCTACTGAAGCCGCGCCGCCGCCCGCTACGGACTGTTGAAACCTCGTCCGAAACTCAGCATCCGTTTCCTTCTCGCGACCACCAGTAAAGGCAGCCGTGTTATTCGCCGTCATAACGTCCGGATTCGGGTTTACAATGACCGTAATTGCATGAGCGGCAACATTAGATTCTTGTCCCGGATCCACGGCCCGAACAAGTACGCTGGCCTTGCCATCCGGACCAAAGGTAAAGCTGTCCAGCGTAGAAAACTGGATGCCACTTTCCGTGCCCACCCGGAACCCTGCGGCTTCTGCATGCCCGGCCGTACCGGTTAGCTCGACTGTTCCCGTAGCATATTGCTCCAATATGCGGCTGATCCCAACATACGGCCCCAATCGGTCCAGGTTTGCACCTGTCGCTGTTCCGATATACCCGCTGTTATACACGTCCTCTGCTGTACTCCAGAGCTTGGAAAGGAACCAGGCGAAGATTCGAAGGAGGATGCCGAGAACCGAACGCTCCGAGGTGTTTACCGTCTCGCCAAACGTCTCTTTTGCCTTGGCCTCCATATCATCGAAAAGGTCCGTGAACCGCTGCCTCTTAAAGCCTGTCTTATCCAGCACCTACACTCACTCCTTCCGCGCTTATTTTCTCCCCGTCTGATCCAGTCGCTTTAAAGCTCACGGTCATGGTTCGTTCTTTGTAATCTAACTCAAAATCAATGGCATCTATGGAAGATATCCGAGGCTCCTGCAGCAGCGCTGAGGCAATTTCCGCCCTCAGATCCTCTTCGTTAATCTGTTTCTGGATGAATTTAGAGAAGGTCACGCCCATTTCCGGATTTAAAAACCATTCTCCTTTGTTTGTTCCGATGCCGATCCGGCAGCATTGGGCCAGTTCCTCCTGACTGCCTACCATTTCAAAGCTGATGTCGCCGTCTGCTTCAAGCCTTATAGACTCCAAGGAAACACCCCCACGATAACCGCATCATTTACGCTGTGCTGCCGCCCTGTATCCGGAGAAGTAACTTTTCCTGATTTGGCATTCTTCAGCTCTCGGTCGGAACAAACAACAAAAACAACGTCTCCTGGATGCAGGATGAGTTTATAAACGGTTTCCGCACCACCAACCATGAACCTTTGCCCTAAGACAGGGACGTCCGTAATCATGGCCGGATCGGCATTGCTTGTCCGAATAAGCGGTTGCACATCGGCATAACCATTCGGATCAAAGGAAACCACTCTGCAAGCCATCCCCACTCGAACACTTGAAAGTTTATTCTTCAACAAAGAATCGATCAAAACACTAAGTGCTGCGGCCGGGTCTGTCCTCATATCACCGCCTCCGTCTCTGTTTTGAAATCACCTGTCCGACTGATCTTGTGTTTCCCGCTCCGTACGTGCAGACGCCCCGTAAACACGTTGCTGGAAAGGTCGATCACCGAAGCCGTTGTCACCCGGTACTGCAGCTGCTGTTTCAGGTTAAACCCGGTTGCACCGTCACTCTGGAAGGGTTCAGGAGAACCAATAAGCCCGGTTGAGGCATTAAGGGTGAACACGCTGTCAGCCCCGCGTCGCAAGTTTCGAATGTATAATTTCCCCTTGTTAATGTAAACTTGGGTTTTGCAGTCCTCCCCGACCTTTTTAATGATCTCCGTCACCTTTCCGGATGCTGTGTATCCATCCTGATACCGGTAATCCTGGGTTAACTCCATTTGGGCAACCGGAAGTCCGATATAGGCCGCCATTTGCTTAATGATGGTGCTGGCCAATGTCCCCTTGGCGTAGGCTTTTTCCTTGACTTCTCGCTCGCTCAAATCCTCGCCGTCCAGGACGTTTATGGTTGTTATCTTGTCTACACCTTCCCAGTGAGTGCTGACGTTGCTGATATATCCGTGCAATATAACCCCCGCATCACTGCGGTATCCGGCATTCATCATCAGGATTTCTCCTTTTTTGATGTTGTTCAGCGTCTCGTGGGACAGGTTCCAAATCTTAATTTCCGATTCATTCGGCAGCGGATCGTTATCAAACGGAACCGATGCCTCAATGTTGAAGTTGTCCATCGAGAATTTCATATTTTTGGTCATAACTTCACACACCCGACCGAAATTAATCGTCGTCAACGTCACCGCTCCCCTCGATCAAAAATAGAAAGACACTCTCGGAGAGCGTCTGCCAATTTACATCATGCTGTTTTCCAGATTCGTCATAAGGGATGATCGCCAGTTTCGGAAATCGATTGTCCAGCACATCCCCAAAGAGCTGCTGTCCATAAATGATTTTTCCCCCTACAGCCATCGTCTCCCCGTCCTTCTCCAGGTCAACCGTGAAGAAATCATAATCCGGGTTGTAGTGGATCTCCATGGTGAATAGCTCTTCGGCAATGGAGATATCGAAGCGGTACGGAATCAAATCTTTTTCAATATCAATATAGTCCATCATTTCCCCTCCGCCCATGGACTGCCTTTCACAAACTTGACCTTTTGTGCCGGCTGATCCTTCTTTTTCTTGGCGGCCGTTCCGCTGCCCTTGCTTTTCGTCTGTTTAACGCCGCTATTTACAATTTTCACAGCCTGCGCTTTGATCGGCAATGGCAGGTCAGCTACATAGCTTGCTGAGGCAAACATGACTTCTTGAATGGAAAATGAAAACGTAAATCCATCCGCAACGGTATAATCCCGGCTGGTCTGCAGGCCATACAGCAGCCCGCGGAAGGTGGTTCGTCCTGAAAAATAAACCAGGGTTCCGGAATCCTGGGTTTCAACCAGAAAACGGTGAATCTCTGCTGCATTGGTCCCAGCAACGACACCTGAAAGGGATAAAGAGCGGGCTTTCCGCTGCACATGGTCGGTTACATCAATATTCCGCTCTACAGGCTGGGAAGTGATATCCACGTCGAAGTTTAAATCCTCTTTTTCAACAAGCAGGTTATACCAACTTTTGTTGTCCACACTGATTTTAGACACTTTCAGCCGCACCCCCTAACCCGTTTCTGCGTAGCGCCTCATCGGCCACTTTCTGCAGCAGAGATAAAAAATACTGTTCCATTTCAGAGGTCTGCAAGGTGTTCAAGGATTGGCCTTTCACATCAACCGAAAGACTGAATTCAACTTTGTTGCTGCCGCCTGCGCCTGCTGATGATCTTGCTGGAGCTAATCCGCCAGCAGGTGCTATAGCAGCCGAACTTTTCCCGGCAACCTCTGCCCCTAAGTCGGTACCAGCTTGACCTACGCGGTTTTGGGTGCCCTCGATGCCCTGCGCCAGGCCCTCGCCCGTGAAATAACCGACTTCCATCATGACACGGGACGGTGAATGAATGCCCAGAACACCTTTAATACCTTTTGTAATGGTACTGCCGACGTTTTTCACTTTTTCTACGACAGCATCAGCCATGCTACTAATGCCATTGATTAAACCTTCAATGATGTTTTTGCCGATCTCAAAGAGGTTGATCCCGGTAAGAAAACTTGTCACGCGATTACAGACGCTGGATACCGTATTGTATATGGAAGAGAACGCATTCACGGTATAATCCTTAATCTGATTCCAATATTTGATGACCATATACACAGCTATGCCGATAGGACCTGTGATAACGGCTAAAGCAAGCGGGCCCCATTTAACGATAAAGGCAAGGACTTCATCGAAAGATGCCGGAATCGATGTGGTAAAGAAATTCAATATTGCCGACGTTCCAGCTTTAATAGATACCCATGTATTGTTAACGATACTTCGGAATGTTTCAGAACGTTTATAGGCTACATATAAAGCGACTGCGAGACCTACCAGAGTTGTAATAATCAGTACAATAGGATTAGCGGCTAGAATAACGTTCATTGCTGTTTGCACAGCGGACCAAGCCTTAGTGACAAACGAAATTGTTCTAACGATAATCTGAAAAGTAACTAACACAGCTACGATACCACTGACAATAGGAATAAATCCGGCCCATTGAGAGACTGTGTCCCAAATGGTTGCTGACTCATCAGTTAGCTTATTCAGAGTAGGCAACATTCCTTTGACTGTAGTTGAAATCCAGTCAATAGCCCCGCCTAGCTTATCTCCAATTGCCGCTCCTAGAGCTGCTATCTGTGGCTTATGGTCTTGTGCCCATTGGCCAAACTGGTTTAGATACGGCAAAAGCCTCTCACCGATCGGGATGAGTATTCCTGTTGTCAATTGTCGATGAAACATTTCCATGGCTTGTCCAGGAGAATCAAATTTAACCTTGTTCAATTCTTCCATCTTATCCTTGGTCATATCAAATTGGCTCTGCGCTGATCCCATTGCGATTACGACATTCTTCTGCAAATCTTCAAACTGAGTACCAAACAGGTTTACAGCTATTGTGTTCTGAGCAACCGGATCTGCCACGTCTCCGATCATCTGCGTAATTTGGGTAAAGGCCTTTTTAGCTTCGGGTCCACCTTGGGCAAATATCTGCATCATTTTATTGGCATCAAGCCCTAGCATTTGAAAAGCCTGTACTGTTGTTGTGCTCCCGTCCTTGGCCCGCAAGTTGAACTCTTTAACCGCATCACCCACTTTATCTAGATTGAAAGCACCCTCTTGAGCGCCAATGGCCAAAGTATCAAACATTTGGTTAGCGTCAAATCCCAGGCTCTTAAACTGGTTTGAATATTCATTGACCGTATCTAGCAGTTCACCGCTGAAATCAAGCCCTTTCTCTTTGCCCTGTGTAATCAGGGAAAATGCCTGGTCGCTCGTAATACCGAACTGTTTCATCAAGGTATTTGCCGTTCGAACTGACTCGGGAACCTCAATTCCCATTGCCTCTTGCAGTAAAAGGGCATTCTTGGTTGTCCTCTCCAACGCAGCGCCTTGTTCGCCAGTTATTTGAGTGGTAACGGAAATCGCATTCCCCAGATCAGACCAGCTTTCTCCAAAATTCTGATCATACAGATTTTCGACCACTTCTCTTGTGGCTTTCATTTGTTCATTTGTTTGACCAGTTGCCATTTGGATTTGAGACATGGACCTTTCAAAATCTGTTGCCGCAGAGATTCCGGCCTTCCCCAGTGCTCCCATTGCAGCTATGCCAGCAGCTCCTACAGCAAATACAGTTTTTTCTAATCCATTCAGTTGCTTATCCATTTTCCTGAGCGCGCTATCTGCTACCTTAAATCCAATAGCAAACATCAAATTACCGACAATCCCCATAGTCAACCTCCTTTCCGTAGAAATATAAATAGAGCGCCCTTTAAAGGCGCCCTAATTATTTATTATTTCGTTTATTCGTTGCCTCAATATGGATGTCCAGAGCGGCATTGGCTTCTGCAATGTCGTCTTCGTCCATGGATTCCAGGTCCGAATAAGTTATGCTCATATCGGATAAGAGTAACCGCCAATAGCTCCAGTTTCTTCTAGCCCTATTCTTCGCTTCCTTCTTGGAGATCACTCGAATCGTCCCCCTGCCCAGAGATAAACGCATACGCTGCATTAATCACTTCGCTGTATTCCTGGTAGTCGTCAAAGTCGTCGATTTTCATTTTCGGATCCACGACCACATACTTCAAAATTTCTTCAGACAGGCGTTCTTCGGACACAACGCCGAATTTGTTTTTGGCTGCGTCATTAATTTTGGAGACGGTTCGGACGCCCGGATGCTGAAAAGTGTAGCTTCTCTCCGATTTAGATACATACGTTTTTTGTTTCATAATACTCATGATTAACAATCCTCTCTTAATTTAAATTTTTTATTTGATAAAATTCACAAGCGCTTGGTTTTTTAGTTGATTTCAGCGTCCATCAACTGAAGCTCATATTCCCGGTCTTCCGCTTCGTTCCCATAAGTTCGTGTCGCAGGCTTTTTAATAAAAGCCTCGCTGCTGCTGATCGTTTCCTTCGGCGTCCCGTTGTAAATAACGGAAACCGAAACCATTTCTCCGGTTTTAGCCAGTTTGTCCATGTAGGATACTTGTGGACTGGTCGCCAGAAGCGTTACGGTCAAGGTCGCCAAGGGATTGTTTACCTTCGTACGAACGGTATCGCCTTGCGACCCCACTTTAACCGTCCAGTTATCTTCATCTTTCTCGTATTCCGCCATATCCTCGGAGAATCCTGTCAAATAGGTCCCGCCAACAATGACGGTAAGATCCATAGGATCGTAGGTCGTGGATGCTTTTGCTGCCATTCAAGTTTCCTCCTTAGTAGCTCACAAGGCCGCGAATCGTCGCTTCGTGAATCGCACCTGCAAGCTCAAATTCAAAGCTTCCGCCGTTATATTTACGGGAAGCCCGCTCTTCCGCCGTGGTATCCTGCCGTGTCTTAAAAGAGGTGCTGTATAGGCCGATGCCGTCACCGTCCGTTGCAATGATTCCCTGTTTCAGACAGCGCTGCAGCACGGTTTGTACCGTGCCCTCAATCTGAGCGATACCGGCATTGTCATACCCAATTTTTTGATTCCGGGCATTGTTAAACAGCTTCTGAACGGCATATTCAATGCTGTAAATCGTGAAGTGCTTGGCATGGATCACGTCAATATACTCCCCGCCGGACGTCTTCCCTTCGCTTGTTACCGGGTCACCGGCCTTTCGTACATACGTAATGGCTCCGGCACTATGAATTTCCTGCAGCTCGGCTGCGCTGATATCTAGAGGTTCCACCCCAACTAGCCGCTGACCCTTCCAGGTAATCGACCCGACCAATTTGGAACCCGCCTCGCCCACAAGTGCCGCTTCCGGATAATTGTCCACGGTCGTATGGTAAAACACGGTCGTATTTTTATATTTTCTTCCCTTAATGGTTGCTGCGTCGGCCAAATCGTTCACGCTGCAGAAGAACTGTTTACTATCGTTCTCTTCGACCGCATCCGCAATTGCTGTGATATTTTCGGCCGTTGAACTTGTGCAAACCAAGAAATAAAAATCCTTATCGAACACCAACGGCAGGAAGTCCGTCCAAGTATCTTCTGTCTTTTTGGTCATGACCGCCAGTTCATCTGGGCGATTTTCTTGGCTGAAAATAGCCGCGGCTGCCTTGTATATTTCAGTGCCTGTGTTGTAATCAACCTTGACGGCGTCCAAATCCGTATAAGTTTTATAGTCTGAGCCGGTCGAGCTGCTGCCGATAATGAGCGGTTTGCCGAACCCGATTAACGGGGTCGGTTTCTTAATGTCAATAATCACATTGACGTCTTTAGGCTGTGCCAAGTCCTTCAACTCCTTTTATATTGGCTGAATCGATATAACCTGTTTCGGTCTCTGTCACATCTACGGTCCTGAACTCCACGTCAAATCCTTGCCGCCGTTCCCATTCCACGCCAATGTTTACGTCCCGGTTTTCAACCTCACCGACACTGACCACCACGACATCCAAGCTATCCTTCAGGTGGAGACGTCCCGGCCCTTTGAACCAGTCCTGAGCCTTCAACGCCTTTTCGATAGAATCCGCTTTGTCGTCTGCATAAGACAAAAAAGAGACCATGAAATTGACGGCCCCCTCTTGCCTTTTAATACTATCCAATTGTTCAAATGCCGGGAATCCTTGTGGTTCAAAGCCAGGCGTAAAGTCATACGTCATAAACGAACCGTCCGGCATTTTCCCGCCTCCGTTCATTTCAATGACCTTTAAATCGAGGTACGCTGCCAGTCCCTGAATGATGGCTGATCGGATCGCTTTAAATGGAATCATGAACAACCTTCGCCTCCAGCATGTATTTATTGACGTCGCTATAATCCCGCGGGTCAGGGGATACAATGGTGTATTGCATCCCCTGATAGGCAATGACTTCGCCGGATTCATGCTTGTTCGCCGTATAAAGGACCCGATCATCTTCGGTATACCTGCCCCCCTCGGCCTGCTTCAAGTTCTGGCTGATAGGCTGGATATGCCCTCTCAGGAACTCTGGAGTTTCCGCTGCCTCCTTCCAAACGCCGTCTGCGTCATAATCCCCATCGCCTAAACGGATTACCTGATAGGTGACTTCATATTTTTTTAGCATTCTGCCGAAGCGAAACCTCAACGTTATCCCCTCCTGGTAATTTTGTAGGAAAGTGAATCCCTAAGCTTCTGTTCCTGAACCAGCAGCTTCCCGTTCTTTCTCGTTTTCGCATATCTTGCCGATAACGGAGGGTTACGAATGGCATCAAAGTTTTTGAGTGTCCGCTGAAGGGCAATTTCCCCCAGCTTAGTAAACAATCCATGTACAGTTTCATTCTTTTGGACAATGGCATTCACACCGGAACGGGCAACCTTACCCGCTGCAGCTCGCGCCTTATTTCTCCCCGTTCGGATAAAGGAACGGGCAGGGATGCCCATTTTAACGCTTCCAAATTCGTGAACTCCTGCAATCATGGCAATTTCCTGGGAACCGCTTTGGTCTGCAGCTGCTCCAACGTGTACCTCATATTTGCTGATCTCTTCCATGCTCTTCATAATTGCAGGAAGGAAGGTCTTTTCCGTAACGGTGACGCCCGCACGCTGCATCCGCCGTCTTCTTGATCTTGGCATGTTTCACCTCATATATCCGGACGGACATAGGGAGCCAAAAGCGATTTAACCGCTAAAGGCATGTCCATCTGATTGACATCGTAAGTAATCGAAATGTCCCCAACTCGTTCTGAGCTAACGCCAGGTTCTTTTTGTAAGTGCATGACCAACATGATACAGGCAAATTCTAGTGGTTCAGGCAGCGTAGCTGGTTGCTCGTCTGTAACATCTTCCGGAAGCACATAACCTGCTGTGTAGTTGACTGTGATTTCCCTTGTCCCTGGGGGCCATCCCTTCTTACGATACAGAATTCCGTCCCCCAGGATCTCGATTTCATCCAGTTCACCCTCACCTGAATAAGCAGCTACCGTTTCTACCGGATAGTTAGGCAGCCGGATATAGCCCCCTGGGAGGCCGCTGACTTTATCGATGTAAGCTTGTTTCTTGAATTTGCGTTTACACCAGTTTTCAACGGCCGTAGAAGCTACAGCAAGCAGCATGGATAGTTCGGATTCAGGCATTTCAGGAAGAAAGATTTTAGCTTTCTGAATCGTTGTTAGCATCCGCATTCCCTCCGGATGCCTGAAGGTCTTCCAGCGCCTTCAGGGCTTCTTTTTTGCCCTTTACCGTGTCCCCATTTGGCAGTTCATACATGCCACCGCCAAGGCTCTTAAGCTCGTCCTTGTTCTCAAGGTCAAGACTGTCAGGGGTAGCGGATTCTTCGACTTCCCCAATAAATCCTCGGCCAATAAGCAGGGAAAGACGTTCCTCATCGTCGCTGCTGTATGGTTTTCCAACCGTGTACTTTTTTCCACTGATTTTATCCCTGAACGGTTTTAATACTGTGTATTGAATCCCTTCCACTTAGAACCCTCCATTCTCATATTTTCGATCAGACCGTAGGCGTGATGTCCAATTTACCATAAACCACAGCATCCGAATCCCAGAACTTAATATCGTCCCGGATGACTGCCCGCAGCTCAGTTGTACGGCGTCTCCAGGCGTCTCCACCCTCCGTCGTCGTATCCAGTTCGTAAAATTCCCTACTGAAAAGCGTTACCGCCTCTTTCAGATCTCCAATAATAAGCGGCGCTGTATTCCCCGTTGTATCACTTGGCAGGTAACGGTTAGAGGCAACAATAATTGGCCGTCCTTTGAACAGTTTGCGTCCCGCCTGTGTGATATCATCGGTGAGCAAGTAACGGCCTTGACTGTCCTTTTGCTGATCCATCCAGTCATAGCCGTCCTGGTTTGTAAGGATTGAGGCAGTTTGTCCGATAGATGGGTCCAGCGTGACGTTCAGAATGCGACGGATATCATCAAAATTCTCAAGATTCTCTGCCGTCATGGTTTTAAGCAAGGCCGTAATCAAAGTGTTCCGGGTAACGACTGCTTTTTTCCCAATCCATTTTGAAATATAATTCAGCAGGTTTTGGTCCGTGTCTTGCAGCAGGTTGTTGGTAATCGGGAGGAATCCGCCCCGGTCTTTCAACTTATAGTCCACAGGTTTAAATTTGGGGCCGTCGATCTCTTCCAAAGAATCGTATTCATTGAGTTCCAAGAATGGGGTCATGGAGCCGTAGGCTTCCAAAATACGCGTTCCGGAAAGGGCCGTGACGTTCTCCACCGAAACATACTGGGACAAATCATCCAAGCTGCGGATAACCTGATTAATTCTGGTTTGAACGTCTTTAGGGACAAGGATGCCCAGGTCTCCATCCGGAATAGCCGGGTTGGTTTCCCCTTCATTAAGGACGGTCCGGCGTTCGTATTCAGAGATTACACTTCGTTGATCTGCAGTGATTGGCTTACGCCGCAGGCCGCGAAGGAAAATGCTGGTATATTCCGTTTCCAGTTCTTTAAAGTCACGGGATTCTGGGGATTTAGGTTGACCGTCCAAGGGATCTCCGTCATTATAGCTTTCGGATTCCTCCAAGGAACGCTGAACCTCAATTTTCTTCTGAAGCGACCGGACATCCTTCATTCTTTTTTCGGCTTCGTCCACTTTCTCCTGTCCCATCAGGCTCCGGACCTCCGCTTTCATTCCTTCCAGTTGGTCCAGTAATGCTCTCAATTCTTTGCTCATGTTCTACCTCCAAGAGTTATTTTGACAATAAAAAAACTCGGTCATAATAGATCGAGTTCGAGTGCTATTTTTCTTTTCAAATACTCGCCAGCTGCTGCCCGATGTTCGGATTTCTTGAATTCGGAAAGTGAACGTGTAGCGACTGAGTTTTCAGGATATGCCGGAAAAGCAACGGGTGAAATTTCGTAAAGTTCTGCGTTAAGAACCGTTCTTCTATAAATCTTCTTCCCGTCCTCGCGTTCCTCAGAAGACCATTTGTCCTTGGTGACGGCCATCCCAAAGGATACGCCGTCTACGTCTCCTCGCTTAATGAGTTCCCAAGCATCATTCCCCGCCGTTGTATTGGGGATATCAAGTTCAAAACGAAGTTCCGTTGAAGAATCTTCTAACCTTAATGAGCCGCTTTTCGTATTTCCAAGAACTTGGCTTGTATCATGAGACCACAACCCAACTACACCACGGGTTCTAATGCTCTCAGAAAAAGCGCCGGAAGCAATCTGTTCGACAAAAGTATCGCCCCACCAGTCTGTCATTTCAGCAGAGTCGGTATCATACTTGATCGCACCATTAATGGTTCGTTTGCTGTCCTCCCCCTCCGTCGCTCTGATCGTCAGTTTGACTGCCATCGTCCGAATTTCCTGTTTCGTCGTCATTTCCGGTTGACTTTGTTCCTTGTCCAGTTCCTTCACCTCCCTTCATGTATTGCTGGCCAGCCATTTCAAGCGGAATAAAGTTCCCGTTCGCGTACAAACGGTCTCCGCCCGGCTGATCCGGCATATCTTCCTTTCTTCTCGCCTCATTCGGGGTAAGAAAACCGCCTTGGATAGCAGTCCGATAAGCTTCATAACGTGTTTTAAGATCCGTTCTCAGGATGCTGTCCACATTGAATTTTGTATAAATTCTAGCTTTCAACTCTCGCTCTAAAAACAGCTTAAACGTCAATTCCTGCTCATACCCAACCAGAATAGCCGCCGTTGTTTCCGAGTAAAAGGCTAATTGCAGTTGTTCAACGTTATTAAATGTCCCTTGGCTTAAATCGTTGAGCTGGTGCATCTTAACGCCGAACAAATTGGCAAGCTGACGGATAGTAAGATTGTTCGTTTCAAGGAATTGGGCATCGGCCATGCTTAATGACATGGGCACAAAGGTATAACCTACAGGCATAAGCGCAATTCGATGACTATTTTTCAAGCCGCTAGACATTTTTTCGAAATTGTCCTGAAACACTTTTTTCTGCGGCTCATCCATAGAGCCGGTGTATTGGATCAACCCTTTTACCTGCAAGCCTTGCTTGTAAAAATTGTTTATGAATGCTGCTGCAGCGCCTGCATTTTCAACAGTCATACGAAGGTAGTCCAAGGGACGAATGCCAATTAATCCGTCCAATGTTACGCTGCCTTTAAAGTGCAGCATTTCATGAACCGGAACTTTGCGTTTTTCTCCCTTGCCAGTGTCCACTTCATACCAGAGCTTGGTCTTGCTATTTAAAACATTTGCATCGTCCACGACGACTTTCACTTTGCTTGCATCAATCGGCCACAAAGCGACTACTCGGCCCGTCTTTGGGTCAAATTCGATGTTCGCATAAGCGTTACCAAAGCTTCGCTGTGCCTCTATGCACTTCCAAAAGTCTGAGGCAGACATGAGTGGATTTGGCCTAAGCTTTAAAATGGGATAAAGATAATGATCTACCGATTTGCCCACACCATTTTCATCTTCCTGATAGATTTTTAAGGGAAGCTTAGAAATCGCATCTGAAAGCACACGAACACAGGCATAAACGGTATCAATTTTAAGAGCATTCCATCCTTTCGTGTTAATTGATCCCGGTGGTGTATCAAGTCCCAGGAGTTCAAGAAGCCGTCTGTCTTGAAGACCAATTTTTTCTGAATTTCGCCATTCCAAACCGAAATTTAACATTCTTCGGATTAATCCTTGTCTTCTCACATGTTCACCCCCTCCCTATCCCCAAAGTTTGCCTAAGAAATCATCCGTTGCGAAATTGGAAACATCGACGATTTTATCTGCCAAAGACAGCGTGATTTTATGGCTGTCCATAACAGCGTCAACGGGGTCGATCCGTTTGGTCTTAGCGCCAGGTTCCTTATCGATTTTGATTTCTCCAAAGCTATTGGCAACAACCTTGGCGTTAGCCATGGACCAAGTAAGCAGCTTATTGTTCCGGTTATAAATGACATTACCTGCCTCAGTCTCCAACCTAAAGTCTTCCGTAGCGTCACTCAGGCTCCGGGCGCTCTGTTTGATTTCAATACAGTCAACGCCGAACTCTTCAAGGTCAGACAAAAAGGCATCAGCGTTATGTGGGTCATAACCGATACCTTTCAATTTGAGGTCATATTCCTCAATAACTCGTTTGTAATACTGAATAATGTACTTATAGTCTGTCTTCACCCCGCCAAGCGTCTCTGTGACGGTAATAAGTCCATCCCTTACCCACATGTCATAAGGGGCGTTGTCTGATTTCACATGCTCGGCAACCCGCGCCTTGGGCATAAAGCTATGGGATTCAATGAAATACTTACGTTCACCCTCCATATCGAGTGGAAACTCCAGATTTCCGGTTGTTAAGTCTCCGCCAGAAGATAAGTCAAGTCCCATGTAGCATTCTTTTCCCCTCATATCTTCAAGCGACATATCAGAAGCACATTTCCGCCAATGCTCCATGTTCATGTACTGTCCGTCTGCGAACTGCACCCAGATATTCAGGGATTTTGTCATGAAATTACGCAATTCCTCGCCCTGCATCTTTCGTGCTTTGGTCGCATCATCCCGCAAGCTTTCAAGGGTCTGATCGGTCCAAAGGGGATTAGCCTTTGGCCAGTTCGCTTCATCCCAAATATCGTCGTCTTTGTCGAGTTCACAAATGAAGACGAACTGCTTGTCGTCCACATGGTCACCAGCGACAACCATTTTGCAGTATTCGTACAGCTCGTAACATGGTGAATTGAGTTCAAAGCCTGCGGTTGTAATGACCGATATCAAGCATTGCTTCAGCTTCTTTGTTCCATCTGACAGCAGCTTATACATTTGGTTGGTCTTATGCTTGTGATATTCATCGACGGAAGCGAAATAAGGCCGGAAACCGTCAATCGTGTCCGTGTCCCGTCCCAGGGCTTTGATTTCTCCACGGGTTAGGTTACAAAGGATTGTGCTCTTGTATTCCTTGATCGAAAATAGCCCGTCTTCATACTCGTTGCCGCCTAACTCTTCATCGGCATTAATAAACTTGAAGCATTCCTTCAAGACAATCCTTGCCTGAGCCTCTTTGGTTGCCGTGCAATAAATTTGCGGGTAATTATAGCCGTCGAAATTGCCATAGTAAAGCGTAGGAACCGCATTCCCCAACGATTTTCCGTTTTGCCGGGCAACCTGCACATAGCTTGTGCGAAATCTCCGGTAACCCTCCAGAGTTTCCCATCCGTTCCAGCTGCCGAAAATGAAGTCCTGAAAGCCCCATAATTGCAGCAGACGCTCTTCTTCCCCTTCGGCCAAGGTCAGCGATTCGGCAAAATCGATAATCTCATGTGCCCGATCCGGATTAAAAACATAGGGGAAATCCTTGGTACCCTGCCGATCAAGGTCGCGCAGGTGGCGTTCGCAAGCCTGACGCTGCGTTTTACCTGCGATAATCCGGCCCGAAACAACCTCTTTGGCATAGGACGTTACCCTATCCAGCTCTGCAGCTGTGTTATAGGGATAAATTTGGGGGTTAGCCAATCCGATTCGCCCCGTTAAACTTCCCAAACTTACTTGGCGGCTTGTCGTCCTTCTTGGCTTTCGGGACGTTCTTCACTTTGGATGAAGGATTCAGGAATAAACGATCCTGCATTTTCAGGAGCATGTCCATTTTCTTATTGACGGCCGTTTCAATCTTCAGCGCTCCTTCAAGGGAAGCAAGTTGAGACAAGTAAAGTTGGGCTTTTACCTCCACCGCAAGCACTTCTTCAATTTGTGTAAAGAAATTGTGGAATACAGATTCATCTATTTCTATAGCCTTAATCTTCTGGTACTGCGCTAACAGGTACTCATATTCCGAGTACGTCTTGCAGTACATAGCAAGTAATCCAACATCGGAACTGGTTAGCAGCTCTGCTCCTTGTTTTGCCGCTTCCTTGTATTCCTTCAGTGCCTGTTTCCAGTGAGCAAGGGCTATTACATCGGATTTTACAAAGGCAGGAGGCCGCAGTTTATCCAAGTCTGCTTTCCCAAGCTTCACCTCCGCCTCTTTACGCTGGCGAATTTGTTCTTTGGTCAGCCGATTTGGATTACCTTGTGCAATGTGCAAATCAACCGGTTTTGCGTCTCTCCCCATCATATCCGCCTCCTTTCCGAAAATCTCAAAAAATCTATAAAACGAACTTTTGCGCGAATTTAGAGGGGGCGCGGTCTATTGATAAGCCTAAAAAAAGGATTTTACCCACCCCCGGGGGCAGGGACGTCCGGCGGCGACCTGTAAAAAGGGTCAGCGCTGGGCGTTGCCGAATCCTCCGTCCTCTTTCGCTGTCTTGGTGGAGTGGCACGACGCGCATAGCGGCTGCCAATTCTCCTTATCCCAAAACAATTTCATATTTCCTTTGTGAGGAATGATATGATCCACAACCGTTGCGGCTCTAAGCTTCCCGGCCTCGATGCACTCTTTGCAGATAGGATTGGCAGCCAGGAAAGAGGCTCTCGCAGCTCTCCATTTATGGTCATATCCTCGCTGCGCTGCCGTGCCTCGCTGCCTGTCTGATACGATCTTTAATCCGGCATGTTGCTCACAATAACCGCTGTCAGTGATGGATTTACAACCTGGGTGGCGGCAGAATTTTTTCAGTGCCATGTCCATTCAGTCCCTTATGAATAAATATTCATGGACTCGATCAATGCAGCAACAACAAAAAGCCCCTTTAAAAACAAGGGGTTTCTCGATTATATGCCTTTTAATCTGGGTCTATTTTTTAATCAATTCTGCATGTTTTGCATAAATCATGAGTTATCCATATCTTAATAGAGAGCATAACTGCCCTAACCTCAAAATCCCCTTATAAATCAAGGTTTTATTACACCTTCAGGAATTGAGTTATATACTCCTAAAATATGAATAACTCATAGGCCGAAGCGTCTCATTGCGTTGTCCATCATGTCTTGATCCATGCCAATGTATCTTTCTGTAATGGACTTGTCTGAATGATTCAGCAGCCTTTGAACAAGCACGATATCTTTGGTCCGTTGGTAAAGGTGATAACCAAACGTCTTCCGAAGTGTATGGGTCCCGATATCTACCAGACCAACATGTTTGGCCGCTTTACGCATGACCTTATAAGCCATGTCCCTTTTTATCGGATTGTTCTTTCCACCTTGCCGGGATTTAAATAAGAAGTCGTTTTCATCCATTTCAGCGGTGTACTTTCTTATTTCCCGTTTTAGAGTTGGGTTGATTTCAAGGAACTTCCGTTTCTTCGTCTTCATTTCGTACATAATGAGCTGATCCCCGGTAACATCCTTTACTCTCAGTTTAAGAATGTCTTGAATTCTCAATCCAGTATTAATACCGAAAACAAACATCATGTAGTTTCGATAACTCTGATCCATGAGGAATAGTTTGATTTCATCTATCGTTTCCTGATCCCGGATTGGCTGGACAAAATTCATGTCTCCACCTCAATCAAAATGAAAAAAGTGCCGCTCCCGGAGGAGCGGCTATATAAAGGTTATGAATACCAATTTTAATGGGCACCGGTTTCAAATTATTTTGAGTCGCTTTTCGGGCACAAGGCTCTGAACCTCCGAGTTACTTACGGATACCGCGCCTACTTTCCCGTCTACTTCGCCTTTCGGCGGCATTGCCCCTTCAGGCAACTTTTCACACGACCTATGTAGAGCTGCAAAGGCAGCACCCCGGCAGCTCAGTTGTCAAGGAACAAAATAAGACACAGGTAATTTCTACCTGTGTCTACTTTAGCCCCGTACAACCGTCATTGTTCCGTCATGTTCCCGTCAATTTACCGTCAATAATTTGTGTCCTGAAAGTTTAAGACATTCGGCTATCGTTTCTACTCCTTCGTCAATTTTACGATCAATCGTTCGCTCACCAAAATCAAACTTTTGAACAGTAATTGACCATCGTTTTGATTTTAAATACCGGTCCTCCAAAACATCCCTGACTTCTTTATCTATAATCAAATTTAAGCCGCGCTCAATATCTAAAGTAAGATTAGAATAATGCTTAAGCGTTTCTGCCTCGATTTGATTTAGTTCTGGTTTGGCTTCCAGACCTTTGACTATGGACTGCATTTTGGGGTATTGGGTCAGTATCAACCGGACAGCCATCTTTTCAGCAGCAGTCACTCTTGGGAAAAGCTCCATCTGTCCCATAGCCAAATCACTCTCCACCTTTTCTTAAATATTTCCTGCTCCTCGTTTGCTGGGAGGCTGTGATTGCAGTTTCAAATTTATTCTTTGGATCTGGCCGTTGGTCAGCTCCGATTTTTTTGCAGTGTTCCTTAACTTGTTCCGGCGTCCATTGCTTGGTTTCCATTCCTTTTGTCAGGTCAATCATGCTGTCTGTCCCTCTAAGATGATCGGCTGACCGGTCTTCCAATCAATCAACACCGAGCATACTTGTTCCCCGACTACCTGGACGTGATCTTCGTCATCCACTGGATTTTCGCAGCTCGGGCAGCCTGTTTTTTCTTCGCCGTAAAGTTCATAGAAGCTCATTCCACAATGAAGACACTTCATTTTAAATTTTGTGAATTCCACGTCCGTTCTCACCCCTTACCCTTTTTGTGAGCTTCATTGATAAATCTGCTTATCTGGTTACAAGTTTCAGCTTCGCCTCCAGACAGCCATTCCATCGTTTGAGCCTCTGGTCTTGCAAGCTTCCTCCCCATGCAGCTTTCGGCGGTCTCGACAAGATCACGGTAACGCGGAATTTGCCATTCTTCCATTTCAAAATGCCAGGGCTTCGTCTCATCGTAGTAATCCAAATCAATCCACACGATTCGGCCCCGGCTATTCCGACCTTTGTATTCCAGATTCATGCCTTTTTCCTCCTTCTCTTTCTGTAACTATTCGTTCGTGGAGAGCATTATTTCTTTTAGCCCTGCGGGACCGGACATGGTTGCAGGGCTTTTTTATGCTTCCCGCCCTCTTTCGGGATAAAGGAAACTAAGTAGTGCAGCGGCCGAATTAATCCGTCTATCCAGTTCTTGTCTTGGAAAGTCAACAAGCGGCGCATGTGCAATTGTGGTAAGGAGGCTTTTCAGCTGTTGTTCACGACTACCTGCATAATCGAGTAATAAGTTTGTCCGCCACACTTGTTCACGCCAGATTTCCAGTAGTGCTTCTGCCTTCTCTGCCCGTTCTCTTTCTGCTTTAGCCTGTTGGAGCCAATAAATCGCTATTTGATAAGGACTTGATTCTAGTGTTGGTCTAAATCCTAATTGCTCAGATTGTTTGATTCCCTCTTCGAATATTTCCATATCCTTCTGCCAGTCACGGGCATTGTCTTGTTTAGTCATTCGATTACCTCCAAATCCCGAACATCTACACTTCTCACATATGAGTTTCCGGCAAATTTAACGTAAGCTTCAACACCACGTACCTCTCCGTTACCAACTTCTGTATCTGGCTTGTATCTCACCTTATCTCCCGGCTTAATGCTCGGTAAGGGGAGAGGATCGGAATCGAATGCGCCATTCCGTATTTCAACCGCAATTGCCTTTGCCATCTCTTGCATCTCTATGCTTCCGGCTTCCTCCGCAATTTCATCCAATGTGACCTCAGCAAGAAATTCATCATCAATTCGTTCTCGTTCGGCATCACACTCAGATTTATAAATAATAGCAAGACCTAAATCATCTGTATAAGCGCTGTCGCCGTTTGGATAATACAAGAACTCAGTTTGTCCTTTGTCGTTGTTTCTAGCGATTATATATTTGCTCATTTACTCTCTCCCTCTCCAGATACGGTAATAAGCGCCGGTATTAACATCGCCCATAACGGGATTGCACTTCGAGCGATTATAATTCCAACGGATACAGCAAGAGCTGTGGCTGCCCAAACAATGGCATATGTTGTTGTTATTTTCATGTGTTACTCTCTCCCCCTAATAGGTGTGGATGGTCGTATATGTTGCCGATGACAGCAATTGAACCTGGTTGTCGAGCATAAATACCAAGGGGCGAATCTGCTATCCTGTAGCCATCGCTATGATCGCTATGTGCGACCAATCTCCAGCAGAAATCCTTAAACTCAATGACGTTTATATGGGTTTTATCTCCATCATGAATTCGGTGAGAGGATTCGACTATATCCCCTTCATAGATTTCCTTTCCTGACTTGTCTTGGAGTCCAGTATATTGACCTACTGTTTCTGGATCAACCTGCACTGAAGTAAATCTGTTTACGATAATGAAATGATCAACGTGTTCAAACATCGGTATTTGCAATCTGGAGTAATCTCCATACACCCACTCACCATTGTCTGCTCGCTTAGCTCTGAGTTTTATTGGTCTCATATATCTTGTATCCTCCCTGTTATTGGCCTTGGCTCGGCCCCCGTCTTCGACTGGGTGATTCGGTCGGTATCGGAGGCCTTCGGCCATTATACAAACGTTACTGGTTCTTCCTTCTCTTCGTCGAACACAGCAATCCGCTGTACCCAGCAAAAAAATGCGGATCATGCCGTTCTATACGCTCAACGGCCATTCTTGCTCGATTGGTGATAGACCTAACCGGAAGCGGAAGGTTCAGTGCCTCTCCAACCCGCTCCTCATTAGCAAAGTAGGATAATTCTTGAATGGCGAAAGCAAGCAATTTGTAAAGCTGATAAGTTTCCTCGTCTTTATCGACCAAAGCCAATTCATCCAATCTCCTTCCTACACTTAATGAGTCTAATGTGCCTTACGTTCGGACTACGCACCAACCTGGATACGGTATTGCGTTAACATGATTCGTTTTAACATTCGCCCTGACGCTTTAATGTCGAATCCACCAAAGCGCTCGATTGACATTTCCCAGCCTGATTCCAAGAGCTTAGCCCCAAACAGTGCATTCCCCTTCACTGGATACGTCACGTACAAAAATACCCTGCCATTAAACTCCTGAGTTCCGAATAATGGGTCAATCTGTGCGGCGGCTGCCTCCTTACTCCAATACTGCTTCAATTTTTCGGCGTCAGGTAATTCAGTATCTCTTTTTGCCAATTCCATTTTTATTCACTCCTTCGCTTTTTATTTTCTGGTTCCAATTACTCCACTTCTTTCAGGTACTCTCCGTTATTATCAAATGTGATCATCCGTCCAGAGTCGTCCGTGATTGCATCAACATGTCCGTAACCATAGCCAGTGACAAGTTTTCTGGTTCGCTCAATTTCCGCATCCTTGAGCATCGCAGGTGATTCCTCAATCCAAACGCATTTCCCACCAGAGTAATATTTCGTCTTGAAAATTTTTGGCATTGTATTAGCTCCTTATTGGTATTTGTGATGCTTAACGTTCGAACTACGCAGTAACCTCTTGCTGGATGAAGTATTCCGTCAACTCATCAATTTCATCAGTAATCAAGTCAGCAAATCCGTACATGACATCGAACTCGCCGTTCGGAAAGTCCTCTTGGTATATGACGAGGTGCTTTCCTTGCCCTTTCGCATATCCAGCTTCGAGATGTGCCGATTTACCAGCAGGCAAGATCAGAAGCACGGCTTCAGCCCAATCCAACCATTTCTTATCTTCTTTAAACGCCCTACTGACTGGTGGGAAATTGAATATGCTAACGGCATTGTGTTCCGAAAGGTTTGCAGGGAGCTGATCGAAACTAAAAACGAAACGTCCTGCTGATGTGTCACAAAAAGCATCGACCTCGTGACCCTCAGACTCCAAGATTTCTTTCAAGCTTTTCACCAACACTGCATTTTTCCATGAAGATGCAAGATAAATTTTCATATATTTTCTCATCCTTTCTTACTTCGCAATATGTGTCTACTGCGCATTATTGGTATTTGCGGCGTAACACCGATTAAGCTTCTAGCCCGTCACTGCTGTACTTCAATTCCGTAATCTCAGCTGCGCAATCATTGTCGGACATGGTTTCAAGCAGGGATTCTTCATAACCGATTTCACGGAGCAGTTGCCGATCATCCCTTATTGCATTAATGTCACACACATCAAATTCAATGTCGATATAATCCCATTCATCATGATCCATTAGGTCAGCCTTTTTAATTGCAGCCTCCTCAACATCAGGATCACCAATCCCGCTAAATTCACCTTCTACCGCCACCTTTACCTGGTATGATTTTGTGATGGACAATTCCACTTCGTATTGTTTTTTCATAGTTAATCTATCTCCTTTTATTTGGTATTTGTGGCGTATGCCGCTATCAAATCGACCGAATATGCTTAACGTAGTAGAGGCCGGGGAGGGGTTATTCCTCCCCACTGGCATAATCTCGAAGAACATCCATAATTTCATATTTGTTTCCAAATACAAGGACTCCGACAATATCATCTGGCAATTCGTCTTCGTATTCCCAAGACCGGTTCAATCCCTTATGGCCGTGATCCGTCCGAACGTATTCCTTTTTTATTGTTTTACCGTTAAATTCAAGAGTTTCTGTCATTCCTGCTGCAGTAATTTCACGTGTAAATTTGTTCACCTATTATTCCTCCCTTTTCTCCATATAGGGGATCAATCTTCGGCCTTTTCGTAGAGTTCAAACAGTTCAGCCGCATCTTTAACATAAACATCAATCGTTATATCACCGTGAATATGGTGATCCAATTCAAATGTGTAGTAAGGAGGATTGATATAATTTGTTCCAACAGCATAAACTTCAAATATTGCTCCAGGCTCAATCCAGACCGGATCATGTTCAACTTGGTCTGTACTATCCCAGTACCATTCGAATTGATACCAGTCCTTTAGTTTGAGCTTGTCGCCTGGCTGAAAGGGTAGGTTGTCAAGGATACTACTCATTCCCCTCACCTGTTCCTTTCAAATCCGATGTGGCAATCAATGCTTCATCTGCAATTCGCCGTGGATTAATGCGTTTAGTCATCCATATTTCAAGCCCATATTGATCAAATGTCCTTTCCCATTCGCCGCAAAGGATGCTATTTAGTGCTTCTCTGGCTTCTTCAAGTGCCTTACGGAGTCTGTTCGCCTCACGTTCAAACCCAGCGGCCAAGGTGTGATTGTCCGTCGCCAAGGCTTGGAATTTATCCAAGTGCCGCCGCAATTCCGCCGCTTCGTGCTCTGCTTTAAGATATTGCTTATCGGCATTTTCAAGATTCTTGGATAAGATCGTGTTTCTTTCTTCCAAGGCATTTATGACTACGTCCTTCTCGGCAAGCAATGTCCCAACGTCCACCCGTTGAAGGAATTCTGGTGCGAACGATCCAGTGAAGCCTTCAAGAAAAACGGAATCCTGCGCGTAAACTCCTTCTCCCCTGGTGAACTGATCCGTTTTACAAACCCAAAGCTTTCCTTCGTTATTCGGATTACGTGCTTCTATGCAAGTGTGCATTACAACCAATTCGCCTTTCTTTAAAGGCTCAGTTTCCCGGTATCTTGGTTCTTTCATATCCGTTTATCTCTCCTTTATGGGTTATGCCCTTAAAATAATGAAAGCTGCACCGGATCGACCAACTCCTGCACTCTCTCCACTGCAAAATGATCCCAATTCGAGGCAGGAAAGCAGCTCGCACCTTTGGCGGATCTAAAATAAACAACCTCCAAACCGCTTGGAATAATGGCCCGTAAGACCAACCTTACCGGACCTGGAGAAACATCGATAAGATCATGAGTCCAGTTGCCAGGTGCAGATGCTTCAATCTCTGCTATTAAGGCCATACACTCTTCATGGGTTAGTTTCCTGGGCATACTTACCCTCCCACCATTCATTATTCCTGGATGATCCCACTCCCAAGGCAATCGCCATTCGGCAAACGTCCATCCTCGACCGGCCCAGTATTTGGGCTACCTGCGTCCTGGTATGGTTCTTGTAATGTTTAAGCATCCATTCACGTTCTTGATCCGTAATGACTAACTCTTCAAGCGGTGGCGCTTCAGGTTCAATTCTCGGACCCATTAGGCCAGTGAATGTTTTCTTGACTCGGTGTATTTTATCCGGTTCGCATTGTAATCTGTCCATGCCCGTAGTTGGGATGAGCGTCCCCGACTTCCGCAGCCGAGATAAGGTATTTCCATACGCCCGCGTGCTGATCCCCAACTTTTCGGCGGCCTCTTGCTTCGTTAGACCTTCAAAATAAGCCACCAGGAATCGATGCTCACTACGTGTAATTTTATTAAGACTTCGAAGCTTATCCAGCTCCATACCGTTCATGGCCGTTCGCCTCCTTGTTCGAGTTTTTAGTTGTCACCCAAGCAAATCCTCTACCTAATGCCCCTGAGTCCTCCATGAGGTACGAAAGCCCTTTCGGCGCAAACGCATCCGTCTGAACACGTAACAGGCCGAACCGTGTAGCAACTGCTCCAAATCCTGCTAGATTCGCATCAGGGTTAACATAGAGAACGATTCGTGGTAACTGCCTGCCCTTTCTTAGCAGCTCCCTTAGCGGTTCTTCGATTAGCCCTTGGGCCTTTGCTGAAATTAGCGCTGTTGGCTTGTCCATCGTTTGGTCGTCCTTTCGCAAATAGATTAAGCTGCTGCACCTTGTATCCGCATTTTGGACAAACAAAATGGTCCTTTTCGACCTCTGCCATATCGGCAGCGCATTCCAAGCAGACAAGGATCATCCGTTCACCTTCTTTTCCAAAACAACCAGTTCGGCAGGTAAAGCCTGATTTAGTACAATGTCGTTCACCGACCGGCTGTAAAACGGGATGTACCGAAATTTGCTCCGCTCTTGCTCGGCATACACGTAACCTGCCGGTTGCTCACCGTCTGCTACTGGACAACCTAGGGCTGTGCAGCGTGAAGCGGATAGTAATATATCGCCTTCTGGCTTATACATCGTCCATTTGCCCTCATAGGTCCAATCGCCGTTAGGCAGTTGGATGTGTCGAGGAACGAAACAGGGCTTTCCAGATTTGAGCGCCTGCTCTCTACTGAGCCAATTGTGTTTAGCTATTCCTTTCCACCTGCCTTATCTCCGTTTTGCATCTGCTCGGCCATTTTCAGGAGCGCCGCGAACTCTTCATCAGACGGTTTATTTCCAGGTGATGTGTTTTCCGGTACAATTTCGGGCTTTGGCTTTTGACTTGCCCCCGAATTTCTCCGGTTCTGCTTCGGCGCTTCTTTCGTCCAAGGTTCATCGGTTCCGCTTGCTTTCCAGTTTTTTAATATCCCTTCAACGTAACCCCAATTTCGTTTGCCCTGGAAGACAGCTCTCTTCATGGCTTCACAGACCCATCTTTCGCCGTATGTGTCCACGCTGTCCCTGATCTTTTCACCAATTAGGGAACTAATTGTTCCAAATCCTTCACTTTCAAACAGCCTGAAAGGGTTGGTGACGACAACAGCATCTGGCGTGGTTGGTTGGTTATGGTTGTGTTGGTTGGTAACTGTTGGTTGTGTTGGTTGGTTGGTTGTGTTGGTTGGTAGCCCCGTGACTGGTTCGCCCGTCACGTTTTGGTCACGCGTGACATTAGCGTGACCTTCTTCGCGTGGTTCTGTGACTCCCTTTTCTTTGTTACGTGACTTCTGCTTTCTCAAACGGTTCTTCTCACGCTTGTCCACCAAGCGTCCTGCATATTCGTACCAATCATGAATAGATGTTTCATCATCCATGAACCCGGCGAATTTCAGTCCGTCTACAAGCTCTTCCGGCTCTCCAGCCCACATACAGGCGTCGGCAATATCGTAAGCGTCATACTCGGATAAATCCCCGTCCGGGGCGTAGTCCAAAGCCCACCACCACAAGAAGTGCAAGTGTCCGACCGCAGCCGGTATCGTAACACCCAATTTCCTAGCCAAGCGTTTCGTTTTAGGATGGCTCCCGAGCGCTTGGTGACTTTCAATCCAAGCCATGAAGTTAGATCCCTCCCTCTTTCCCTTTTCGAGGGACTTGTGATATAATTTTTCCGATAATATTTTTTAAAGCGACAATCTTCCGGCTACTAACCCGGAGGATTGTTTTCTTTTATTCCAGCGAATCATTGTTAATAATGCTGCATTTTGCAGAGCATTAATTTTCCTTTCTGAACTTAAAGAGTTCCAATATCCAGCTGTGATAAACATGGAATTCCTCCATCTTATTTTCTTGCTTCTTGTGACTCCATCCATTTATCCAGAGTGCTCAGCCGCACCCGGATTTGTGGACGTTGTGATTTAAGCGACCCAACCGGGAAGCTAGGAATCTGCCTCTCTTTGACCATCGTATAAAATGTCACTTTAGAGACCCCGATATATTCAGCTGCTTCATCAGCATCCAGCGTGGCGCACTTAATTCTGTTTTGATACATTTCATCTACAGCTTTTTTGGCCTCAGGAAGTATTTCGGCCATAATTTTGCTTTTGATTTCTTCGATAAAGTCAGTAGTTGACATTCCAAATACTTCCTTTCTTATCACAAATATATTGCAAATAATCACTATTTGTGATTTAATTGTTATAGAAAAGTTCTTCAATTGATTTTCCATAGAAATTAGCAACAACTATTTTGGTTTTATCACTTCCTTTGCGTTTACCAGTTTCCAACATCGCAAGCAGACCATACGAAATCCCCATTTCTTCAGCTGCTTCAGCGATAGTTAAGTTACGTTCTTTTCTTACTTTTTTTAAATTTTTATTCAATATAAGGCGCCTCCTTCCTCACATATGGTGATTTGTACTTTCATGTTATATCACCATTAGTGATAAGTCAAGGTGTTTTTTAGATGTATTAAAAAAAATATGTTGAACATTATCACTAAAGGAGATGCGAGTTTTGGATAGTATGACACTTGGTCAAAGAATAGCGGAATTTAGATTAAAAAGAAGTTGGAGCCAAGGAGATTTAGCCGAGAAAGTAGGGATGTCTACAAGTTCCATAGGAATGTGGGAAACAGATAAGCGCGATCCAAACAGCGTCATGATCATTAAGCTTGCAAATGTTTTCGGCGTCTCGTGTGACGAACTTCTTGGGAATTCTAATTCTACTAAAAACGAGGGGTTTACAATTAACGATCCCGAAATAGCCTCTCTCATAAATGAATTGCTTAATGCGAATAACCAACAGAAAGACGAGTTGATTCGTTACTGGAATTTCATGAAGATTAATCAAAAATGACAAGGAGGGTTTATAATGCCTTGGGTTGAGAAGCGAGCCGGAGGGTACCGTTTAGTAGTTGATCTTGGCCTTGATGAAATGGGAAATCGAATCCGAAAAACGCGAATGTTTCATACTACATCAAAGAAATTAGCGGAAAAAGAACTTAGCAAATTCGTTGTTGAATTAGAGAATAAGGGTTATGATTCGAATTCTTCTAAACGCGAAAAGTTAACAATTGATGAGCTTATTGATAAATATATTGAGCTATTTGTAATGACCGATTTAGAGATCACAACTCAAAATAATTACATTTACCAAATAGATGCTCATATAAGACCTGGTTTAGGAAAACTGAGATTAGATAAAGTTACTTCTCTGCACATAGTCGAGTTTTTAAAAGACATGAGAAGCATTAGAGATAAAGAGAAGCCAGCTGGTAACCAAACAAAAATATATGTGTATCGAATTTTAAGAAGTATGTTTCAAAAGGCTACTGAATGGTATGGCCTTGAAATAAATCCAATGGATAAAGTATCCCGACCTAAAGAAATAAAGCCCACTGGAGTAAACGTTTATGACGAACAGGAAGCTAATGAAGTCTTTAGCTACTTACAAAAAGAACCCATACAGTTCAGAGTGTTAGTCAGTCTTGCATTTACCACAGGGATGAGAAAAGCAGAACTACTGGGCTTAGAATGGGAACACATCAATTTTGAAAAATGCCTTATTAATATCAGACAATCAGTCCCAGCATATAAAGATCGTTTGCCAGTTATTAAATCCCCCAAAAACAAAGGCTCAGTCCGCACAGTATCTATTCCCTCGTCTGTAGCTGCCGAATTAGAGGAATATAAAAAAGTTTGGTTTAAATATAGGGATAAAAATATTTCTCAATGGAAACCCAATAATGAATTTATATTCTGTAATAAATGGGGGTTTCCATATTATCCCAAGAGCTTAGGAGACCAGTGGCGATCATTTGTAAAGAGAAACAAGATCAGACACATTAGATTTCATGATATTCGGCACACATCCGTAACGATACTAATTAACCGTGGTATACATGCAAAAATCATTTCTGAGAGAATTGGCCACTCTAAAATCGGAACTACAATGGATGTCTATGGCCATGTTATAAGAGCTGCTGACGCTGGAGCTGCTGCTCTGTTTGAGGAAGTGTTTGCAACTAGCACCAAAGCTCAGGAAGCTGCTGGTGGCATTAAGGGTGGCAAAAAAGGTGGCAAATGAAACTAGGTGGAAGATTTCAGTGTTTATCAGTATGTACTAGAAAGCTTTAAAGTCCTTATAAATCAAGCCTTTCCTACTTTAGTTTTATTACTGTTTACTATATTCCTGTCCTCTCCCATGATGGGTGTCCTGAGAATGGGCACCCGGACAAAAGCCCTTGTATTAAGGTTTTATACGAGGGTTTTTGTCCTTTTTTTGTTTAGAGCGGCAAAAAAGGTGGCATTGAACGGACAAAAAAGATCCGGCGTGTGTATAACGCCGGATCTTAACGCCGGATCTTTTCTCGTTTAAATCTTGTTCAACTGTTCGAGCAGCCGCACGATCAGAACGACGGCTTCAGCCCGCGTGGCTTCTGCTTTAGGGGCAAATTGTCCTTCTCCCCGTCCGGTAACAACCCCCATTTGAGCCGCTGCTCCGACGGCAGGCAGCGCCCAGCCTGGAATGGCTGACGAATCCGTAAACCCGGCTGTGGAAGCCTGTTGTTCATCGGCCAATCCAAACGCTCTCATCAGCAGCGTAACCATTTCGGCACGGTTGATCTTGGCATTTGGACGCAGCGTACCGTCCTCATAGCCATGGATGAAACCGGCCTGAACCGCCTCGGCCAAACCTTCACCGGCCCACGCGGGAATCTCGCTGCGGTCGGCAAAATTCAATCCGGCTGACGAGGCCTTTTCCTGCCCCTTCAATCCAAGCGCGTTCACGAGCATAATCGCGAATTGGGCCCGCGTAACCTGTTCGTTCGGATGGAAGGAACCGTCGCCAAAACCGGATATGATTCCTTTGGAGGCCGCCACCTCAATCGCGTCTTTCGCCCAATGGGAAGAAAGGTCGCTGAAATTGACAACAGGCAGCTCAGGTGTTGCAGGCTGGTCAGGCGTGGACGGATCCGCAGAATCTCCGTCCGTGTCCGAAGGCTCCGGAGCCTCTGGGTCAGGACTGGACGGGTCTTGCACAGGTCCCGGAGCGCTGCTTCCCGGACTTCCGGAATTCCCGCCGTTTCCGCCATTATTACCGCCACCGCCGTTATTTCCACCGCCAGGATTTTGTCCCCCGGACCCATCGTCGCCTTTCACCGTTACAGCAGCTTCAGCGTAATAACCGAGATACAAAGCTATAATTTTAGCTGTACCAGCCGCTGCAGCCGTAATTTTACCTTCGCTGTTTACCTTGGCGACGGACGGATTCGTCGACAGATACGTTACTCCGTCAGTAATCGGAAGCGTAGAACCATCGGAATAAACCGCGGCAACCACCGTAGCCTGGGTTTGTCCTTTTTGAAGCGCATAAGCCGGCTGATCCAAAGTTATGGACTGCATCGTTGGCTCGCCGCCCGGCGGTTCCGGATTGCCGGAAATTCCTTTTTGAATAAGGATCGAATACATCGGGTTGCTCACCCCGCCTACCCCGGCAGCCTGGACAAGAATGATGTTGCTGCCCGGCAGCAAATTCATTTCTTCGCTCGGCATTCCGCTTGCCAGCGTCTGCTCGCTGCCTCCGTTCAGGCTCAAAGTAATGGCCTGGGCCGGATCAAGGGCGGAAGGCGTTACACGAACCGAATAAACACTTTCAGGCACAGATACCGTATAACTTGTAATGGCCGGAGAAAATGCCGGCGAAAGTTCGCCATCCGATACGGCAAGACCGCTGAGACCCGCGGATTGCATAATCTGCATCCGGTAAGTCGTCGATTGGGAACCGTCTTCGGATATCACCTTGAGCAGGAGTTGATCGCCTCCGGTTATAGGGACCGGCTTAAAGGTTTCTCCTTGGGAAACCGTCTGTACGGAACCGTCAGGAGCGTTTAAGCTTATTGAAGCAAAAACGTCGCTCGCAACCGGCTGAACCGTCAAGCGGCTCAAATTCGGAGAAACATATACCGTATAATCCGTTACTTCCGGTGCAAAAGCCGGCGCCAACGTTCCCCCCGCCACATTCAGGGCAACAAGTCCGGCATCCGAGCCGGGTTCATGGACAATAACCTCAGCCTGCGCCCGGTAACCGCTGGTTTCCGTCATAACGGTAATAACAGCCGAACCCGCAGCATGCGGATAAACTTTGCCGTCCTGATCCACGGTAGCAACGGCTTCATTGTCAGATGTCCAGGTCATGGCTTCCTCGGCCGAGTTGTAAGGCACCATTTGGGCATCTAACAGGTAAGGTTCACTGTCCGCCGCAAGGTCCAGACGGTCCGGCGTAATTTGCACTCCTTCGGAAGGGAGCACATAAGTAACGGTCAAATAAGGATGGAGCGAGACGTCGGCATTTTCTTTAGAAGCAAAATCTTTAGTGGTCGCAATGACGTCGCTGTCCAACGCAGGATCCGGATTTTTAAGCAGCATGCCGAAATTGCTGGAAGGTTCAGCCGTCCATTTCTGGACCAATTCTTTTACGTCCCAGGCATACCAGGTTCCCGGCGTTGTTCCCACTACAACCGAACTAACCGGATCGGGATCAGAAGCAGGCTGATTGCTCCACCATACCCAGCTTTCATCCAACCGGGTCGAGCCGTCAATTCCTGTACCCGTGCCCTCGACCCACGGCTGCGTGATTTCATGAACGCCGATCGTCGTATTATCCACACGTGTGCCTGCATTGCGTCCGCGGACCGCCGTCAGGTACAGATGCATTTCCGCGCTGGTAATCACCGCGTTCTTCGGAATTTCATCCAGGCTGCCGAAACGGATCAGACCGTATTTGGCGTCCGTAACGAGAGGGTCGTAATATCCAACCTCAAACGCATTATTTGCGCCCGTATTGGAATTCGTATGTCTATCCCCCCGAATAATATGAACATCGGAAGCATCGGTATATCCGTTAGCGCCATATTGATAGAAGAGGGCATTTTTATGGACATTAACAACATAAGTCTGCGAAGCGGCACCGTCCGCCGATGTAACCGTCGCTTTAAAAATATTGCCGCCAACGGCCAAGCTGAACGGCTGAGCAGTTCCGCTGGCCACAGGTACCGATTCTCCGCCGTTATGGCTAAGCGTTATAGACGCTTTTGCATTTTCGGCAACAGGCGTGATGGAGATAGTATTTCCGCTGTTGCTCTCCAGCGCCAGGTCATAAGTTTTGATATCCGGCGAAAAAGCCGGTGTTAAGGTTCCTTGAGAGAAGCTGATGCCGCTAAGGTTAGCCGTGCTGCCGGTGGCTCCTACTTCAACCTGAATATTGGCCTGCTTGCCTCCGTCGATCGTGGTAATGGTAATCGTAGTGACGCCTTCAGCCCTCGCATGAACCGTGCCGTCCGCGTCTACTTTGGCAATCTGTTCATCGGCGGAGGACCACAGCACCTTTGCGTTCAAAGCGCCTGCCGGAGAAATAACCACGCTAAGCTGGCGGCTGTCCCCAACCAGCATGGAAAGCTGATCTGCTTCCGCAATTTGTACGCCCGATACCGGAACCGTATAGGTGACCGTCAGCTTCGGACGGAGGGAAGCGATAATGTTCTCGGAAGAGGCAAACTGTTTGGTGGATACCTTATCCGCATCTTCGTCTTCTACCTTTAGCAGCATCCCGTTGTTGATTTCGTTCCCGCTGGACCAGGCCTGAGCAAGATCGGTCACGTCAAAGGTTTTCCAATTCTCCACGTCGCTCCCGTACACGGTATCGACAACAGTCGGTGCGACTTCATAAGCACCCGGATCCGCCATGAAGCTGGTCCAGGTTATTCCCGAACCGCCCGAATTCCGGCCGTCAATGCCAGTTCCGCTGCCTTCTTCCCAGGCTTTGTTGACCTGATGGATACCTATTTTCTGTCCTTCAATCTTTCCCGTATTGGATCGGGTATTCATAACATACAGGGCAAGATCCGCTTCTTTGACGACCGCCCCTTTAGGCAATGCGTCCAGATCAAAACGAATTAATCCGTAACGCTGGTCGCCGCCGTCCCCTTCCGGTAAATTGGAGCTGCCGTCCGAAAGCTGAACCTCCGCAAGCTGCGTATAAGCTTCCCCGCCGGTATTTTGGATCGTAAAACGGTATAACGAATAAATGTCGTCGTTGGAAAAAGCATAACGTTTCGTCTGATAACGGTCGGAGAACGACTGTCCGGACTGCTCATCCAGCTTCGTCCACGTCTCGCCGTTATCCGCCGAGCCTTCCAAAATCCAGCTCTGCGGGTCACGGCCCGGGGAATCGTTAGCCGAAGTAAAGGCATAACCTTGCAAACTGACAGGTTCATTAAACGTAAACGTCAAGGTCGAGTTCTGGCTGAGGGCCAGCCATTTGGTAGCCAGCATTTTGTCCACCAGGTTGGCGGCTACTTCCTTCCCGTCGGTATTTTCGTTCGAAGCTGTTACTCCCGCAAGCTCCTCCATAATCCGGCTGCCCGGCAGCCGTTCAAGCGGCTGATTGTAAGAACCTACCTCAAACCGGTCATTAGCGCCCGAATTGTTATCCTGTAAGCTTGGATTTTGGTAGATCATAGTATCCGAGGTTCCCGTATACCCTGTGCTTTGCTGCAGCGTAACCGTTTGGGTTGCCTCCTGAACGGGGCCTCCGCCGTAGTTTTCCAAATAGCTGTGGAGCAGCGGAGCCACGTCGGTCTGCAAAATGTTCCCGCCATGCTGAATGACCCAAGGATAACCTTTCTCAGGGTTTGCATACATGGCACTGTCATTGTTGCCGGCATTCAAATCCTTAAAATTGTAGACACCGTCATCCATAACGTTGACGCAAATTCTTGCGCCCGTTCTTTGAATCTCCTGTACGACCGGGTCTGAAATGGAAGAGGCCGTTTCGCTGTTAAACTGAACCTCGTAGCCGACAGGTTTCACCAGCTGGCTCTCCGCGGCGAAAGCATCGATAACCGAAACCAGCTGCTGGGCCGAACCATTATTTTGCGAAAAAATAGGCATGTAAAGCGGCGAGGCATCCGGATATTTTTCCCGGAGCTTTTCTACCCAACGCTGGAATTCACTCGGCGGGATATCTCCGATTTCTCCTTTAAAAATGGCCAGCTGCGTCGTCCCGGTCTCTTCAAGCATGTCCCAGATTTCATTCCAGTAGGTGAAGCCGTCCAAACCGCGGTTTTTGGCCGTCACGTACAGGTCGCGCACTTTATCGAGGTTAACCAGAATTTTACCGCTGGCGAGCTCCATCATCTCCCTGAGCTCCGGTACGGTTTCCGTGGTCAGATTGTTCGAATCCCCGGTGACGTCTCCCCATCTCATTTTGAGATGCAGGGCTTTGACCTGATCCCAGGTCATGTCCGACACATTGCCGCTGCCGTCCGTCGTCCGGTTTACGCTGCCGTCATGCATGGCCACATAATGACCATCGCTTGTCCGCTGCACATCCAATTCCGCTATGTCCGCCCCTTCGTCAATCGAGCCCTGCAGAGCGGACAGGGAGTTCTCGGGATGGTGTTTCCAATCCTCCCGATGAGCCATTGACATGACGGTTCCTCTTGGATTCAGCAGATTATCATAGATGGCTCTGACAGGTCCCTGAAGGCCGGTTTCATCCTCTGCGCTTGCCTTAACATGCACGCCGGTCGGCAGTGCAACGGAAGTCAGGAGCAGCAATGCGGGCAGAGCCGTTCCCGTGATACGCCGGAAAACTTTGTTCGTTAAGTGAAACAAGCTATCTCCTCCTTGGATTGTGGCTATGTCTTTACTATGCAGAAGCGGCGGCCCTTCGGACAATGCGGCAAACTTTCCAAATAGGGAGGAAAATTTGCCTCATAAACTTCCCTAGCAAACGACGGGAACCAGGAGCCGACTTTCGGCCTGCCCTGCTTCTCTTATTCCTCCCCAGGCACGGTATCTGAGCTTTCGAGCCCTTGCTGGACTTCCAGCAGCTTTTGCCAGAAAATATGACTTCCCAGCCCCCACCCTTCAGCGTCTATAAATAAGCCGGGGAGCTTCAGCGACTCTTGAGCCGCATCGGAAAGCTCCTGTCCGGCGTTAGCGCCAGCATTGCGGGATGACCTCTTCAGCGTTATAGAAACGCCGTCTTTTCTTGCGGACAGCAGCGAGGTTTTTGTTAACAAAGTTTCCTGCACCGATTTGCCTATAAAATAGCCAAGCAGCTTGGCGCCGGCCTTTTGTTTGTCCGCTGCCGTGCGCAGCAGCACCCAACCACTGCTGAGCGGGATAACCGTTTGCTTGCCGGCGATCTCCGGAAAAGGCACAAGGCCAAAGGCAAATTTGCCGCCGATATATCTTTCCAGCGTTGCTCTTTTGGCCGACGAAGACAGCAGGAAAGCCGCTTGTCCATTGATAAATGCGCTGGTTGCCTGATGATTGAACAAGGGAGGCATCATTTTAAAGGCGTAAACCAGGTTATGCCATAAGCGGAATGCGCTGCTCTGCGGGTCTTGGGCCGCTCTGCGCTCCATCTGGATCATATTGCTTAAATACCAGGGAGTGTTTTCGTCGGCGACAAGGCCCCAAAATTCATTGACGCCGTCCTGATTCGGGTCCATGGTCAGACCTACGCCAAGACTCACCATGTTTCCCCAGGTGAAAGTTCCGCTTTGCCTGAGCAGACGGGCTTCGTCGATACCGATCAAATTGGCGTTATAATAAACAACCGGGGCTTCGCTCCCGAACGGGAGTCCCCACAGCTTGTCCTTGTACCTGTAGGAAGACAGTAGCTTGCCGTCCAGGTCTTGATCGGCGAGCGCAGCAAGCTCGTCTGACAGCGGCACAAGCGCGCCGGTGTCCGCCAGCGAGGTGATGCCATAAGCGCTGTCCAGCTCGGCAACATCAGGGTAGTTTCCCGCTGTTATGGAAGCCGCTAATTCGGTGTACAGCTGTTCGGAGGTACGAAATAACCGGACCTGCGGATTGATATCCGGGTGCTCTCTTCTGAAGGTTTCAAAGTAAGCGGCGAGCGACGGGCTGTACGTCCATATCTTGATCGTGACGGCATTCTCCGTCTGGTATTCCGGCTTGCTGCCGCTTGACCCGTGCCAGGACATCAGGAATCCGGTCGCAATCAACAGGGCCATAACAGCGGCTCCCAACCACCAGCGTATTTTCATTGGAACTAAACCCCTTTATTTAAAGGACTCCGGGTTAAACGATTCGCGATTAATAACGAGATCAACGCCGAAACGGACAAAATAGTCGCCAAGGCGGCCCCTGTCCCATAATTCGAGGTGACCACCTCGCTGTAAACCGATACGGCAATCGTCGCCGTTGCCCCATGATATAAAACAATCGTGGTGCTAAGCTCATTGATCATGGCCACCCAGCTGATAATCGCTCCGGACAAGACACCGGGCGCCATCAACCGCAGCGTCGTTTTAAAGAACGTTCGGACAGGCGGCACTCCCAGACTGATGGAGGCTTCTTCGACCGAACGGTCAAGCTGCTGCAGGATGCCGGTGCTGGAGCGAAGGGTGTAGGACATTTTCCGGGTGGCATAGGCCAGCACCAAAATGATCCAGGTCCCCGTTAAAACAACCGGCGGTTTATTGAAAGCCATAATGAAACCAATGCCTACCACCGTGCCCGGAACCACGTAAGGCACCATAATTAACCCGTCCAAAACCGCGGTAATCCTGGAACTGCGCCGAACAAGCAAATAAGCCGTAAATACGCCGAACAAAATCGTAATTAAAATCGCCGCGAGCGAATAGGTGTAGGTATTCAAAATAGCCTGCTTGACGCGGAACCAAATCTCTTCGTAGCTGCCCAGGCTGAACCCGCTTTGAAATACCGGGCCTTTGGTGCGGATAAAGGAAGTCACGGCCACGGTGATCTGCGGAACGATCGAGATGACCGCCGGAATGAAGCTTACGACCGTGACGAGCAGACGAAGCCCCGGCGAAAGCCGTTTAATTTTAGGCGTCCGCATGCCGCTCATGGCATAGTTCCGGCGGGTTGACGCATACCGCTGCAAAGCCAGCAGCAGGATCGACGACAAAATCATCAGGCTGCTGATGGTGCTGGCCATCGACGCGTTCCCGCCCATCTCGCTGACAAACTGGTCATAGGCTAGAACCGGCATCACTTTATATCCCTGGCCCAGCAGCAGAGGGGTCCCGAAATCGGCATACGCCTCCATGAAAACCATCAGCGCTCCTGCCGATAAAGTCGGGAAAATGAGCGGCAGCGTAATGGTCAGCATTCTTTTCCAGACGGGCACGCCCAAACTTTCCGCCGCTTCCTCCAAAGAGGTATCGACCGTCCGGAGCGCTCCCGAAACGTACAGATAGATATGAGGGTAGAACTGCATGGTCAGCACAAAAATAATGCCTGAAGGTCCATAAATGGACGTAAAAGGAATTCCGATCAGGTGAAAAAAACGGGTGACCAAACCGTTGTTGCCGAGCAGCATGATCCAGGAATAAGCGCCTATAAACGGCGGCGACATCAGCGACATCATGATTAAAATATTCAGCGGCCCTTTGCCCCGCATATTGCTGCGCACGGAAGCGTAAGCCAGCGGAACGCCGATCAGCAGGGCAAACAGGGCGGTCAGGCCGGAAATTTTCAAGCTGTTGACCAAGGCGGCGCGGTAAAATTTCAGGCGCAAAAAATCCCAATAATGGGACAAGGAAAACTGTCCCTCCGGGCCGAAAAAGCTGCTGACCAGCAGGGAGCCCAGCGGATAAACGACAAATATAAATAAATATACATAGATGAACAGCGTAAACCCGGTCCAGAAATCCCATCTGCGCAGCTTCAGGCGGTCCGGCCAGCGGACGGGACGACGAGGCGAAACGCCCATGGCCGTCCCCGGCGACAGGCCTGCAGCCTGGAACGCCAATTCCTCCGACTTTTGTCCGCTGTTAAACCCGTCCATGCCCGATCGCCTCCTTCCCTGCGGGGTCATATAACATGGCGTGCTCCATTCGCAGGTCCAGGTAAACTTCCCTCCCGCTCTCGAACAGCCCCTCCCGTTCCGCAAAATGATTTTCGACCTGAAGGCGCTGTCCGCCGCTTAACGAAACGGTGTACTGCATTTTCCCGCCTAGAAAAAGAGCTTGCTCTACCCTCGCCGGAGGCTGGCCGGCGTAAGCAGGCTGATCAAGCAGTCCGATATGTTCCGGACGGATCGAAAGCAGCGCCTGCCCTTCGTACGGACGGGTGAGCTTGACGGCCACCTTTTGGTTCAATACACGGACGGAAGCCCGCTCTGCCTTAGCGTCGTAACCGTTCAGCGTTACTTCAAGACTGTTCGAGGTGCCGATAAAATTAGCCACCATCGGATTAACGGGATAAAGATAAAGGTCGCGGGGAGGGTCGATCTGCTGGATAACGCCCTGATGCATGACCGCAATCCGGTCGGAAACGGCCAACGCTTCCTCCTGGTCATGCGTCACGTAAATGGTGGTAATCTTCAGTTCATTTTGCAGCGCTTTGATATCGGAACGCATCTTGACCCGCAGCTTGGCGTCCAGATTGGACAGCGGCTCGTCCATCAGCAGCAGCGCAGGCCGAATCGCAATGGCGCGAGCCAGCGCCACTCGCTGCTGCTGTCCTCCGCTCATTTCGGAAGGACTGCGGCGGCTTAAATGCTGCAGCTCGACCAGCTCGAGCGCCTCCAGCACCCGTCGTTTGATTTCAGCGCCCTCAATGCGCCGGGCTTTCAGCCCGTAGGCCACATTTTCATAGACGCTCATATGCGGGAAAATCGCATAATTCTGAAACACCATGCCGATGTTCCGTTTATGGGCCGGCACGGCGTTAATCAGCCGTTCCCCGAAATAAATATCGCCCTCGTCCTGCCTGTAGAAGCCGGCAATCGTTCTTAGCAGCGTGGTTTTGCCGCAGCCGCTCGGCCCGAGGAGCGTAAAAAACTCTCCGTCTTTAATTTCAAACGTAATGTCGTGCAAGGTTTTGGTTTGTTCGAAATATTTCGAAACGCCTTGAAAAATGATATTCATCGCGATCCTCCGGTAACGTATAAGCTGAAAGTTCAAAGGTTTGTTTAAGAAAAAAGTCCCGTCGTTTGCACGATCGAGACTGATTTCTTTTAAAAGGACGGCCTAACTGACTTATCCTTATTGACCGGTCAGCAGTTTTGAAAATTGATCCAGATTGGCTTGACGCTGCGTGGAGGCCCAATTCAAATCATAATCCACGAAATGAATGTCTCCGATCGGCGTTACGCCTTGTACAGGATCCAAATCCGTTCTGACCGATCTGCGTTTGAACTCCGTTTGAATCAACGACTGAACATCTTTGCCTGCGGCGAAATCGATAAACAATTTTGCGTTATCCACGTTTTTGGCGCCTTTGATGATAGCCATGCCGTCCGGAACCGCCGAAGTGCCTTCGGAAGGATACACGATTCCGATCTTCGAGCCGCCTTCCACATAACGGAGGGCATTTTCTTCAAGGGTGATTCCTACCGGATATTCTTTATCCGCTACGCCTTTCGGCACCATGCCGGAGCTGGAAAGCACCTTGCCGTCCAGGTTATCGACCAGTTTGCCCATGAACGTCCAGCCTTTGCCGTCGTCTTTGCCAAAAGCCGTCAGTATCGTTGCAAGCTGTGTATAAGAGGAGCCGGATTTGGCCGGATCGGCATAAGCGATTTTGCCCTTCCATTCCGGTTTAAGCAGGTCATTCCAGCTGGTCGGCTCTTCGCCTTCTTTAACCAGCTCTTTGTTATAGATAATGACCATAGGCAGGGAGGTAAAGGGCGTCCAGCTGTTGTCCTTGGAGGTCAGCATCGGATTCAGATTGCTGATTTCGGAGGATGCGTAAGGCTCGAAATAATCCTTGAAAGCGTCCAGCGATTCTACGGTTCCCCCAAACATAAGATCCCCCAGCGGATTGCCCGATTCCGCTTTGATCCGGTTCAGCATATCGCCGGTGCCCCCGGACACAAGCTCTACCTGTACGCCGGTGCGGTCCTGGAACTCCTTGAGAATCGGGTTGTTGATCTCCGTTTCATTCGGCGAATAAATGACGAGTTTGCCGCCCGTGCTCGGCGTGCTTTCCGCAGCCTCCGATGCCGCTTCAGAAGCCGCCGGCTCCTCCGACACCTTCGCGTTGCTGCTGGCGGCGCCGCTTGCTCCGCCTGACGTATTTCCCCCGCAGGCAGCTAATAACAAAATCAAGCCTAGCGCCAGCATCATTCCTGTCCATTTCATTTGTTTCATGGTCAGCCTCCTGAAAATAATAAGTTCATATTCACTATAAAAGGAGGGAGATCAAGCAACAATGCGGCAAAATTGCGGAATTGTTTGTTCTCTTTCTAACTGTGCGCAACCAGGGACTGGCGAAAATCGGTAGGCGTTTCTCCAGTCATTTTCCGGAACAGTTGGCTGAAATAGCGGGCATCCTGAAATCCGACGGCAAGGGAAACCTCATAAATGCGCATCTCCGAATGCAGCAGCAAATCCTTTGCTTTGCTCATCCTTAATTCCGTCACGTATTCCTGAAAATTCTGACCCACCTTCTTTTTGAAAATGCGGCTGAAATGGCTTTCGCTCATATGCAGGCTGGACGCAATCTCGTGCATGGACAAGTCCTTGTCAAAATTCTCCTTCACATAATCCATCACGTTGTCAAATTCCGTGCGCCCCTGCTGCTTGCTCCGCAAATATGCTTCATTCACCTCGCCAAGCAATTCCTCCAGCCAGTTTGCCATCTGCTCGGGCGTGCCGGTTTTCTGCATCCGGTCCAAAAAGCTCCTCGTATCGGACAGACAGCCAAGCTCCCAGAAATAACGGGTCAGCAGGGTATAAACCCCGAATATAAGCTGAGCCAGCTGCCGCATAAACGCCGCTTCGTTGCCGTCCGACTGCCTGAAGAGCATCAAATACCAGTCCTGGACTTTTTTTACGATCGTTTCGCGGTTTCCCCACTTCACCAGTTCAAGCAGTTCGCTGTCGCTCCATTCCGCCGGATGGCAACGCGAGGCTTCACGGACCAGCTGTTCATAGAAAGCCGGACCGGCTTGTCCAAATCCCATATCGTACTGCAGGGCAAAACGGGCTTCCTCATAGGCGGTAGCCAGCGAACGTTCGCCTTGGTGCGTAGAGCTGACGCCGCCTGCCGTTTTTCCCTCTTTGAATGCGGATAGGCCCTCCAGCGTCTGCGGCCTCAGCTGAATAGAGGTTCCGTCCGCCGTATCAGCCAGGATATAAGCCAAAAGCTCCTGACCTACGGGAACCGGGGGAGCCAGCAAATAAGGCTGCAGTTCAGCCTGCAGCTTTTCCAGCTCCGCCGCATAATCCGGCAAAGACGGCTTGACGATCAGCACGCGAAAGGCGTCAAAAGGACTGAAATCGGCGTTCACGCGCATTTCTTTCAGCAGCTGCAAACTTTCCGGATCCGTTCGGTTCATCATCAGGTCGAAATAAAATTTCTCCGTAAGCAGCGTTTTAGTGCTGCCGAGCCAATGCTCCAATTTCAGGGTATAATCCGTTTGGCCGCGATTCTCCGTGATCTGTTCGATGGCGCTGCCGATCACCCTGCTGATCTCCAGGGGATTGGTGGGCTTCAGCAAAATATCAAAAGCCCCCATGCGCAGCGCGGTCCGGGCATAATGGAAATCGTCGAAGCCGGTCAGGAAAATGGTCTTGACGTCCGGATGGCTTTGTTTGATCCGGCTCGCGAACTCCAGCCCGCCCATGCCGGGCATCCGGATATCGGTCAGGACGATATCGGGAGTCACTGCCTCCATCTTCCCCAGTGCTTCTTCTCCGTTGGCGGCTTCGTTTACAATGATGCAGTCCAGGTCCGGCCAAGGGATCGTCTGCTTTAATCCCTCGCGAACCAGCCATTCGTCGTCAACAATCATCACTTTATACATGATTATCACCTGCGCTTTTGATTTGTGGGATGACAAGGACTACCTTGGTGCCGTGTCCGGGCTCGCTGAAAACCTGAAGTCCGGCCGTATGCCCAAAGGAAAGAAACAGCCGTTTTTCAACGGTCTCGAGCCCCAGGCCCGTGCTTTTGCCTGAAGAAAAATCCTCTGGCGCGGAGATCCTGCTCTCTTTCACCCCGCCAAAACCAATTCCGTTATCTTGAATAATGAATTGAACGCTGTCGCCTTCTTTGCTGCCGACGATCTTAAGCATTCCCGTATCTTTCTTGGGCTCCAGCCCATGGATAATGGCATTTTCCACAAGCGGCTGGATCAGCAGCTTTAGCGTATATAACGTCTCGATCTCCGGATCGATTTGCATATCGATCTGAAGTTTGCTGCCGAAGCGGATCTTCTGAATCGTTAAATAATTGCGGATTTGTTTCATGTCTTCCTGAATGGGAATGAGGTCGTTGCCCTTGCGTATGCTGAACCGGAGCAGTTCGCCCAAAGACACGACCGTCCGGCTTATATCGTCAATTTCGTGAATTCTGGCCATCCAGTTGATGGAATCCAGTGTATTGTAGAGGAAATGAGGGTTCATCTGGGCATGAATCGTTTTGAGTTCGGCATGATGGACCTGGCGTTGTTTTTCAACGTTGTCCTGAATCAGCTGCCGGAGCTGAACGACCATTTTGTTAAAGCTTTTGCCGAGCTGTCCCACTTCGTCTTGATATTTGGAGGAGAACGCCACATTCAGATTGCCGCCTTCCACGCTCCGCATCAGGGAGCGCAGCTTTCGCAGCGGGTTGGTGACGTGGAAAGACAAAACGGCCGCGAGCCAATAAGCGAGGATAATGCCTACCAGAATCATAAGGATAATCAGCAGCCGGATGCTGGCAGTTTCTTTCGTTACGACACTAACGGGCACAACATTGATCAGCTTAAAGCCGGTCGTATTCGAGGTGTCGTAAATGACGGCGTCTTTCTCTCCGCCCGCGCCGCGGGTCTGGAAATAACCCCTGCTTCCGTCCAGAAGCTTCTGCAGATAAGGGACCTGGAGTTTGGTCCCGACCTGCTGTTTTGAAGGTTTGCCTGAAATGACATAACCATTGTTGTCGATCATAAAAATTTGAGTATCCGGATACAGCTCCGCTTTCACGTATTTGTCCGTCAGATCGGTCTCCATGACGTCGATGACCAGATAGCCGATAGGCTGATTCGTCCGGACGTCCTTCAGCATTCTTCCTAAGCTTAGCACCGAACCGTAATCGTTCAGCTTGCTCATAGAGTAGTGGGTATCCCAGACCAGATTGCCCTGAACCAGCCTTACTTTGCGGAAAAGTCCCCAGTTGGAGTTATAATGATCATATTCGCGGGGCAACAAATCTCCCGTAAAATAACGGTCGCCGTTTAATCCCAAAATGTAAATCTCTATGCTCCAATCCTTTAAACCCACAAAAGATTCCAGAATGTTCGTCACCTGGACTTCGTCTTCATGTTTCTCTGCGATGCTTCGTTCCCGTCCATGCAGCAAAACGTTTTGAATATCCGCATTGCTGTATATGTACATAGAAAGCTGCTCGATATCCGCCAAAAAATAGTTCATGCTGTAGTTGGCCTGCGAGGTGCTTTCCATTAACGTCTGATAAACCTTCTCTTGCAGGGAATAAGAGAAATAGTTATACGTCAGCACGCCAAGAATGCCGAGCGGAATAATCGCTACCGTAATAAAAAGCAGCGTCAGCTTATTTTTAAATTCCATGTTCAGCAGCCTGGTTATCGCTTTCCTCATTCCCATCATCCCTCCGGGTCCCTCTAGCAGCTTATCTTTCATCTTAGTAGAGAATTGTTTTCGACAAGTTAAACAAAAGGTTAAACTCTATTTTCCGGCCGTGAAAAAGAGAAAGAAGGAAGTGGAGCGGAAGCCGATTTTCCTTCTCACATTTAAAAAAGGCATCCTCCGCCTTTAATTTGCGGAAAATACCTTTATAAAAAAGTCTACTTCTCTTTTTTCCCGATCACCACCGCATACCTGAACAATGGCCTCCAGGCATAAACGAGGTGTTCCAGCTCCGGGGAACGCCTTAACCTCTGCCAGTCTTCGGCCCGGAAACCTTTGGCTACGGACAGGGGGCCGTCGGTTTTTACAAACCGGTTCGCCGACAGGAAACGGACCATCAGCCAAACCGCCGTCCACGGCATCCAGTGCCGGTGCAAATCATTGATCACTACGCCGATCCGCGAAGCTTTCAGCATATGGCCGACTACTTTCGGAAGTTCGTCCGCAGGAAAGTGGTGAACGAACTGGGTACCGGTGACGATATCGGCCGAAGCTGGCTTTAGGTCAAACAAGTCGCTGCGCTGGACGCGTACCCGGGGTTCTCCCAGGTAAAGCAGCCGAGCTTCCGCGCAGGCCTCCTCCGTAATGTCAGACAGCGTAATCGAAACCTCCAGCTCTTCTTCGTCCGCCCAGTGCAAAAGCGCCTTGTTCACGTCCCCCGAGCCTGCACCGATATCCAAAACGGTGAAGCGGCGGGGGGCCCCCGCCTCCCGCCATAGCTTTTTTACGCCGTACAGGGTAGGACCTGCTGCCGCAAATATCCGGTTCAGCCGCCGGATCTGCCCCAGGGCTTCGCGGAGCTCCGGCCCGCCGTCCGAGAAGTCGTCCATGACTTCAAGCTCCACGGCCCGGTACTTGAAGCTTCTAGACATGGGCTTTATCCCGGTGCGGTGATTTTTGCGGAACATATTGAATTTGGATCATCTCGCAGGTAAGTCCCGGTCCAAAAGCCATCGCTACACCGGATTCCGCTTCGGCCTGCCGTTCCTCCAGCCTGCTGCGCATCTCGTTCATCACAAACAGGATCGTCGCGGACGACATGTTTCCATAGTCCTTCAGGATGCTTCGGCTTGCCTCCGTCTGGGCTTCGGCAAGCTCGTACATTTTTTCAATCGCATCGATAATGCCTTTGCCGCCCGGATGAATGGCCCACAGCTCGGCTTCCCGGCTTTCATCCAGCAGGACCTCCATTTGCTCGGGAACAAAACGGCCCAGCAGCTTGGGAATGTCCGGGGACAAATACAGGTCAAAGCCGTGATTGCCGACTTCCCAAATCATTTCATCTGCGGAATCCGTCAGCAGCACGGAATGATCGCGCCCCAGCTGGAAGACGGCGTTTTCTCCCGCTTTTGGCGTTCCCACCACGCAGGCCGAAGATCCATCCCCGAAAAAAGAGGCGCCAAAAAGCGCTTCCCTGTCGCTGGAAGGCTGAATATGCAGCGTGCACAGCTCGACGCTTACGATCAGCACTTTAGCTTCCGGCTCACGGCTGACTATTTGCGCGGCCAGGCAGACGCCTTTCAGTCCCGCCGCGCAGCCGAGGAAGTTAAAGGGAATCCGGCTCACGGTGCGGGATAATCCCAATTCCTGAATCAGACAAGCATCAAGTCCCGGCAGAAACTGGCCGGTGCAGCTGACGCTGATAAGATGAGTGATGTTCGAGGCCTCTACGTTGGCATCCTGAAGCGCTTGACGGGCCGATTTCAGCGCAAGCGGCACCGACTCTTTTTTATAAGTGTCCATGCGTTCAGCCGTTCCAGGCACGGTTAAATCGGACGAGTTAGGAAAATAACGGCATTCCGAGGAAGACTTGAGCAGCTCCGGTTCAACCGTATAGCGGGCTTCGACGCCGCATTGCCTAAAAATCCTTTTAGCCCAGCGCATGGAATCCGGACGGTCTGAAAGGGCTTGTCCCAATCTTTGCGAAGTATCGGCCTGATCCAGCTTATACTCCGGCACTGCGGTTCCTATGCCTTGAATGGCGATGTTGCGGTGAATAAAGTTCATTTGTTCGTTCATCTCCTCTTTTGGTCTCAGGGATCCGGTGGACATGTTCGTTTCCTACATATCTATTCCAGTTCTTCCGCAATATGTACGATAAAAAAACCTCCCGAAAAGAGAGATTCAAATCTCTGCTCTTCGAGAGGTTTTTCCGGCCGTTTATTGAGTTTGGCGCCGGCAGGGACCGCTTATTCCATGATTTTCCCCGGATCGGCCACCTTTTCGATTTTTTTCTCGGTACGTTCCTCGCTGCCCAGATAATATTTATCGACCGGCTTCAAATCTTCATCCAGCTTGTAGACGAGCGGGGTGCCCGTCGGAATGTTCAAATCAAGGATTTCCTTATTGCCGATGTTCTCCAAATATTTAATCAAAGCCCGCAGGCTGTTGCCGTGTGCGGCAATGATCACTTTTTTCCCGTCCTTGATCTGCGGCGCAATTTCCCGGTTCCAATAATCCTCGACGCGGACGACGGTTTCCTTCAGGCTTTCGGTGAGCGGGATGTATTTATCCTCCACATCCTTGTAGCGGATATCGTTGCGCGGGTACCGTTCATCGTCCTGGGCGAGCGAAGGCGGAAGCACATCGTAACTTCTGCGCCACAGCATGACCTGTTCGTCGCCGTATTTTTTCGCCGTCTCGCTTTTGCTCAGTCCTTGGAGGGCGCCATAGTGGCGTTCGTTAAGCTGCCAGGTTTTGTGGACCGGAATCCAAAGCAGATCCATCTCTTCCAGCGCAAAAAACAACGTTTTGATTGCTCTCTTCAAATAAGAAGTATAAGCGACATCAAAGGTCAGCTGTTCGCGCTGCATCAGTTTGCCCGCCTCATGGGCTTCATGGACCCCCTTATCCGACAAATCCACGTCCGTCCAGCCCGTAAACAAGTTCTCCTGGTTATACACGCTTTCCCCATGTCTTAACAAAACCAAAGTATACATCGGTTGACTCCGCACTCCTTTCACGGCTTATCCAGCCGGTTATTTGAATCTTTTTCTTCAGACGAACCTTTGAATCCATCTTAACTTATTACCCCGTCCGGGCAAAAATAATTTTATAAAAAAACAAGACTCATTTTATTCTCTTGATGCCTGTGCTTAATTTTCCATGATTGGAAGCAACTTATTCTTCATAAGCACGGACGAATCGCCCCCATCTTTCTACTGCTCGTCCCGCTGATTTACGTCGGACTATTCTTATCCGGCTACTGGACCTCCTACGGCAAGCTGGATCATCTGCCCGTGGCGGTGGTCAACCTGGACACCCGGAGTCAATACTTTCAAATTATGGTATAATAACGGGCAAATGTGTCAGTGGAGGCTTTAAGATGACCAAGGTTTTTATTTTTTTAATTTTATGGCGCCTGTTAGGCAATCCCATTCTCGCCATACTGGTTCTTCTCGTTATTTTGTATCTTTTGGACCGGAGGTATGTCGGCCTTTTTCCAAGCTTGACCAAACCTTTTAAACGGCGCCGCGGCATCTCCAAGCTGCGCCAGCAAATTGCCGCCAGCCCGTATGACGTCTCCTCCAAAAGGGAGCTGGCCCGGCTGCTGATCGAGCAAAAGAAATACCGGGAAGCGCTCGGCCTTTTAGAAGATAGCCTGCCTTATTCCGAGGAGTCCGCCGAATTCTGGTCGGATTACGGCCAAGCGGCCTTGGGACTGGGACAGCTGGACGAAGGGGAGAAACGGATCCTGCAAGCCTTTCGGCTCAACGAACGTGTACAATACGGCCAGCCTTATTTGAAGCTTGCTGCCGCCTACCGCAGCGAAGCTCCCGCCAAAGCGCTTCATTATGCCGAACAATTCAGGGGGATTCAATCCTCTTCCATCGAGGCTTATTACCTGCTCGGCAGGCTGTATCAGGCCTTGGACAGAAAAGAAGATGCCAAACGGGCTTACGAGGAAGCCCTGCTGATTTACAGACAGCTGCCAAAGTATAAGAAACGCCAGGAGCGCGGATATGCCTTGCGCAGCTACTTTAAGAAAATGTCGCTGTAAACACAAAAAGCCGGCGGGTCACCGCCGGCTTTTTGTGTTTATCCCATCCTTAATCGGGATCCGTTAAAACTCGTCTTCCCGCTCCACCGCATGGTATACGCACTGGAAGCTTTCTCCGCCCGAAACGTTGGTTCCGTTTCCGGTCACCGTAAAGCCGATGTTGCGGTAGAAATCCGCAGCTTCCTCATCCACCTCAGCCCTGATGGTATCCGGGGATTGTTCCATTAAAGCTTCCAAAATCAGACCGCGCCCAAATCCCTGGTTGCGATATTCGGGGAAAACGCTAATGTGATGAATGGTCAAGGTACCTGACTCCGCATCCATATGAAAGCCGATCAACCCGATCGTCTCCCCTTCTTCCTGATACAGGCGAAGCAGGTGATTGCTGTCTCCGGATTTGTACATGTTTTTGGCGGCCGCCAAAGCTTCTTCATCCCCATGCACAGCCAGCTCCAGAAGCTCTGTTACCTCGGCTTCGGCTTGTTCAAGACCTTGTTTCGCATCGATCAGCACAAGAATCCCCCCTGTTTTTTTCCTGAATTAAAAAAGATTATCTGGAACGGACCGATACCGTCCCATCTTCATTGCCCAGCACCACAGTGTGGGCGATTCCCACAAACAAACCATGGTCCACAATACCGGTTGCCGCCTTCAGTTCATTAGCCAGCTTCTCCGGATTATCTATTCTACCAAAAGAAGCGTCAATAATATAGTTGCCGTTATCCGTAACATAAATACGGCCGTCTTTGTGCCGGAATTCCATCGGTACTCCATATTGCTTCCGAAGGTTATCAAACGTCCATTCGCACGCGAAAGGAACAACTTCAATCGGCAGCTTAAAGGTTCCGAGCACCTCGACATCTTTGCTGGCATCGGCGACCACGATCAGCTTGCCGCTTTTTAAAGCAACCATCTTTTCCCGGAGCAGGGCGCCGCCGCCGCCTTTGATCAAAGCCATCTGCGGATCCACTTCGTCCGCTCCGTCAATCGTTATATCAATATGCGGAATATCGGCCGCCTCATACAAAGGAATATTCAGCTCTCTAGCCAGTTCTTCCGATGCCTTTGAAGTAGCGATGGCCCGGATCTCCAGCCCTTCCTTCACTCGTTCTCCGATACGCTGTATAGCCCAGTAAGCCGTGGAACCCGTTCCGAGACCTACCGTCATGCCAGGCTCCACCCATTCGACTGCGCGGTAACCCGCGGCTTGTTTTCCATTCATCACTTTACCCTCCACCATGCTCGCAGGACCAATGTTGTTTTCTCCCGCCAATTGTTATAATAATGCAAGAATAAGAAATTATGAGGTGACCCATGAGAACCGAACATCAAATCAAATCCAAGATCAATGAACTGAACCTGCAGAAAAAACGTCTCGAAGACCGGCTTGCAAGCCTGCAGCCGGACCAGGACAACCAGCGCCCTTCCCTGAAGGCGCAGCTCGAACGCCTGGATGACATGATCCTGATGCTCGAATGGGTGCTGAACGCCCCGTCCGGGAGTTACCATATGTAAGGTACAGTTCCGCAAGGAATAAAAAGCAGAAGCAGCGCAATAATCCGCCTGTATTATCATACCAAAAGCAGACGGGCCGCAAAACTATTTTTTTGCCTTGCCATTTGTTCTTTCCTGAACAGGCAGACAAAAAAACAGCTGTCTGATTGCTCATACAGCTGTTTGGCGGGCTCAACCCGAAGGAGCCGGACGGGGGATCCGATTTTCCCCTTCCTTTTTCTCCGGCTTGGGTTTGACAGCAAACAAAATTAGCACAAACGCAACAAGCGAAATTCCGGCAATGACAAAAAACATTACCCGGTGGCTGGTATTGACCAGCAGCGATACGGCAGGAGGACCAAACGAAACCCCGATAAACCTCATGCTGTTATACAAAGAAGTGACCGTTCCCCTTATATCCTCTTTAATGCCTTCCGTAATCAGCGAATCCGTGCAGGGAAGCACAACGCCAATCCCCGAACCGCAAATAACGAGACAGCCGATCACGAAATAAATATTATTGAACAGCCCGATGCCGAACAAAGAGACGGTGGACAAAACCATCCCGCATACGCCAGCCCACTTCATCACGTTTTTATTTTTGCCGATTTTCTTGCCTGTTATATAGGAGGCCAAACATAACACGGCAAGCGGGATCGCCAGCACCAGGCCTTTAACAACGCCATGCAGATGATGTTTGACTTCCAGCTGCTCGGATAAATAAGAAAGCACGCCGAACAGCAAAAACATGCAGATCCCGCCGATGGCAAAGATTGCGTACAACCAGCGGCCTTCCTGCTTGAGGATATGGCCTACGTCATGCAGCACCTCGCGCAGTTTCTTGGGTTCCTTGGTTTTTTTCGGCGTTTTGACAAGAAACAAGACAAGCAGTACGGAAATCAGGCAAAGCGCCGGGATCGAAATAAAAGGCAAATACCATAAAACCATCCCTAGCGCTGCTCCCAAAATAGGGCTCAGCACCTTGCCGAAGGTGTTCGACGTTTCAATGATTCCAAGCCCTTTGCTGACCTCTTTCTCATCCTTAAACATATCTCCGACAAAGGGAATAACAATGGGAAAAGCACCGGCGGCGCCCATTCCTTGTATCAATCGACCGCCCAAAATAATCCAGTAGACCAGCTTTCCGTCTCCTAGCCAAACCGCAGCCCCGCAAACGGCTCCTCCGACGCCCGCTAAAATCAGGCTGGGAACAATAACCGCCTTCCGTCCAAGACGATCCGAAAGATAACCGGCCACCGGAATGAGCAAAATAGCCACAATCCCATAAACCGTAATCAGCATGCTGGCTTCGAAAGAGCTGATCCCGAGTTCTTCTGAAATCTGGGGAAGAATCGGAATCAGCATGGAATTCCCCAGGGTCATAATAAAAGGGATTGAAGCCAAAGCCATTAATGCGCCCTTTTTGCTGCCCACAAACCTGACCACCTTTCTGTGACGAACACAACGGTGTTAGTGTGGTTTAATCCGGGCGTTCTTATCCGCTTTCAAAATGCCTAAATCCGGCTGGCTTCCAATTCTACGGTCCGGTAATCAGCCGGATCAACAGCCTTGATAAACGGGCTCGGTTCTCCCAGGCTGTACACATGAAGCAGGTGCATTGCCCGGGTGCAGGCCGTATAAAACAGCTTTCTCTCTGACTCCCGGTGATAACGCTCTTCAGAGGCATCGTAAATCAGTACGGCATCAAATTCCACGCCTTTAGCCAAATAGGCCGGAATCACGTGAATGCCTTTGTCAAAGGATAACGTCGTTTTTTTGATCAGCTTCAGCTCATGCTCATCCTTCAGCAGCTCGAAGGCCTGCAGGCTTTCCTCGGCCGTTTTGCAGATGATCGCGACCGTTTCATAATGCTGCGCTTTAAGCTCTTTGAGATCCGAAGAAAGCGCGGCTTTCAAGGTGTCCTGGCCTCCGGCCAGCCTGACTTCAGGCAAATCCCCGTCCCGGTTGAACGGAACGATCTGTTCGCCGCCTTGAATCATCTGCCGCGTAAAGTCCACGATCTGCCGCGTGGAACGGTAGCTTTGCTTAAGCGTGATTTGTTCGGTTTCATCAGGGCCATACAGCTGGGCCAGCGTCGAGGTTTGCTGCAAAATCGAAGCATGGGCGTAAATCGCCTGATTCAGGTCGCCCAGCGCCGTCATTCGCGCCCTCGGGAACAATCTTTTTAGGAAAAAGAGCTGAAACGGCGAATAATCCTGGGCCTCGTCGATGAACACATGACGGATATTGCCGTTGGAACGGAAGCCAAGCAGCTGCTCCCGCAAATATAAATAAGGGGTCGCGTCTTCATACGCCAGCTCGCCCCGCTCCAGATTCTCGAGGGTAAACCGGCAAATTTCCTCCCAGGAGACCGGCAAATCGCCGCCGCTTGCCTCCAGCATGGCCTGTTTATCGGCAAACAGCTGGCCGTACAAGCCTTTAACGTCTACGAAACGCAGAGCCTTTACCCATCTGCGCAGCGGCTTGAGGCGGTCGCTGACCACCATCCGGGCCAAGATCAGCTTCTCGTCCTCGTAATCGGTGAACGAACGGTTTTTCTTGCGGTTTTGGCGGCGCATACGCTGGTAGGCGATCTGGTAATCCTCGCTGTCCAGCAGCTGCATCTGCTCTTCCACCCAAGGTTCGTTCACTTCGCGTTTGCTGAAATCCGCCAATTCCTTAAGCAGCCACTCCCGCAAAAGATCGCACCGGTTAGCCAGCGTTATGGAACGATCGAAAGCGTAGAAACGCTGCCGGATCTCTTCGCGGCTGACGATTTCTTTTCCCTGAAAACGAAGCGGTCTGAACAACATGCCGTTCGTTTCCAGCATTTTGCGGTATCCGTTCATGGCCTGCAGATACAGCGACGAAGATTTGTAGCGGATGCCTTCGATTCTGGCGTCATATCCGGGTTGTCCGCTTTCTCCGGAAAGCACATATTCCATCTGCACAAAAGGATCCTCAAGCTGGAACTCCCGGCCAATGCGGTGTTCGAGGTATTCCTGAAAGGTCGTCTGCAGCATGTTTTCCTCGCCAAGCTCGGGCAGGACGGTAGAAACATAACTGTTAAACATCGGGTTCGGGGAAAACAGGATCACCTGATCCGCCTGCAGATGCTCACGGTATTTATAAAGCAGGTAAGCTACCCGCTGCAGCGCCGCCGAGGTTTTGCCGCTCCCGGCCGCCCCCTGTACGATCAGCATCCGGCTGCGGTCGTTGCGGATAATCCTGTTCTGCTCCTTCTGTATGGTGGCGACAATGCTTTTCATCTGGGCATCCGAGCTTCTGCCGAGCACCTCCTGCAGCAGCTCGTCACCGATCGTCACCCCTGTATCAAACATCAGCTTGATTCGGGCGTCCCGGATGATAAACTGCCGTTTAAGCAGCATTTCGCCTTCGATATTCCCAACAGGCGTTTTATAAGAAGCCGGTCCCGGCGTACTGTCGTAATACAAATTCGAGATAGGTGCGCGCCAGTCATAAACCAGAAACGTCTGGTCGTCCTCGTCGAGCAGGGAGGCGATTCCTAGGTAAATCGGTTCTGCGGGCTCCCCGTTTTCCGCAAAATCAATTCGGCCAAAATAAGGGGACTGCCGCAGCCGCTTCATCTTGGACAAAGCCGCGAAGGAATGTTTATGGCTTCGTTCCCGCTCGGACAGCACTTCCGACTGCTGCCTCAGGCTGGTGGAGGTTTCGCCTACATCATCCGCTTCGCTGAAGTTGATCGTCACATCTTCCCAGAAATCCCGTCGCATCTCTACCACATCGGTCCGGACGCTGCCTACTTCCTGTTCGAGTCCTTTAATCCGTTTATCGATAACTTTCACTACGTGATTAACCCGGTTTTGTTCTTCATGCCAAGATTGTTCAGTCATACTCAAACCCCTCATCCCCTCTTCTCCAGGCTGTCTATTGACAAATCATCATTTATATGCTAAAATTCTAATAGAAATATTTTCGTCAAAATTCACGGTTTTTTTAGTCCATTCTTTATTTTATCAGTTTACGGTAGTCTAATCAATTCCATTCGAACAAAGTAATGAAATTTAAAGTCCCGCCTCAGGCGGGACTTTTTGCGTTATGGGAAAGTATTCAAGCCTCCGCATGCTCAGGCGAATGTCCGGCAAGCCGGTTCAGCCGGTCAAGCTGGTGACCGTAATCGTAAATGGCCGCAGTCACAATGGACAAGCGCAGGGAGCCGTCTTCCTCTTCTTTATAATGGCTGAGCATCTCTTTGAGGAACACGTCGTTTTCCTGCTGCAGCAGCTCCGAATCGACCGAACCCGGCTTCAGCTTATGATCGAATTTAAGCATGACCTGCTCATGGAATTTAATCAGCTTTTCGATTTGCTGGTCAAATTTAAGATCCATTTCCTCGGAACGCCCCGCCTGAAAATAATGCTCTTCAATCGCTTCGATTACCTCATACCCTTTGCGGAGCGTGTTCACCATCTGCTTATAGACGACAAGCTGGCGGCTTACGCCAAACTTCGGCGTTTTCAGCTTCTTCTGATCTTCCTCCATCAGCTTGTATTTATCATTAATCGAGCCGATTTCATTTTCAAGCTTGCGTTGTTCTTCCTTGAAAATGTTCTCCTTCATCTCATCCGATATCGCTGTCCGCATTAGCAGTGAAAGCCGGTCAAAGGTCCGGCGGACCTGTTCTACAAACTGCACCTTCGGTTTTGGAGGAACAACAAACACATTGATCAAAAAGGCGGAAACAATCCCGATCAAACTCAAAACAAACCGAGTAACCGCAAAATCCCATTGTCCGGAGGCCTCCATGACAGCCACCACGGTAACCAGCGTTAAGCCGATCGTATCACCCATTTTTAATTTAAGACAAATCATAATAACCAGGATGCAAACAATCCCGATCGCAAACGGCTCCGAAGAGAACACCATGCCCGCAAGCATGGCCAAAACCGCACCTAGCGTATTGGTCTGAAGCTGATCGATCAGATACCTCCAGGAGCGGTAAATCGAGGGCTGCATCGCAAAAATAGCGGCTACCGCGGCGATTACCGGCGACCCCATTTGGAGCCAAACGGCGATGTATAAGGCAAGCGTCACCGCTAACCCGGTTTTGAACATTCTGGCGCCAAAATTCAAGCCAAACCCTCCCGATTACACATCCAAATTCTTTATAAATATTAACCTGATCCGGCCTTAAAAACAAAATTTATCTAATTTTAAGGTTATTTTTAGGTAAAAAGCTGATTTTTGTAAACACTAAGGAGGCAGCTTCAAAAAATATCCATAAAGGTGGTACTAACATGAAAAACCTGAAAACAACCGCACTGGCTGCCGGAATGGTCAGCCTGACGCTGCTGAGCAGCCTGCTTCCGGCCCCTCAAACGGCTTTTGGTGCAGCAGCTGACGCCGTGCCGGCACAAACCCAATCCTCCGGAGCCCCTTCCGCTGCTCTGGGAGACGGTTCCCATACCGGCAAGCAGGATGCTGAACACAAAAGAAAACACCGCAGGCATTTCTTTGGCGGTTATGCGGTTAAAACCACGGCCGAGCTGATCGGCATGGACAAAACCGAGCTGGTCAACCAATTAAAAACCGGCCGTACGCTTCAGCAAATCGTCAAAGAGAAAAAAGGCTGGTCCGAAAGCGAATATATCGGCAAGCTGACGGAAGCCACCTCCAAAAAAATCGACCTCGCCGTACAAAACGGCAAAATCGATGCCGATCGCGCTGGGAAGCTGAAAGCGGCTTTGCCCGACAAACTCAAGGTCATCGTCAACCGCGACTGGAGCAAGGAATTTGAGAAACGCGACTCGAGAACCGGCGCTCCTAACGGCACTTTCCGTCAGCACGAAGCCAAAATGCAGGAATCCAATTAAGTTTCAATAACCCGCATTTACGTGAAAAAGAAAACCAGGATACGGTCCAAACCCTGTTTGCCGTATCCTCCTAAAAAAGCCGCTTAGATAGCGGCTTTTTGTTGTTCCCCGTTCCTTGCCTGCTCTTTCAGCGGCACTCTCCCTCATGGCTATACTTCCAATCTCGCTTCCGTCTTACTTCGGCCTGGAGAGGAAATCGCCGCTGCGCTGAAATTCGGCCATGATCTGAAATTCCGATTTCAGCTTGCTGTACAGCCGTTCGTACATATCGAAGAGTTGCAAATAAACCTCGCTGTTCTGAAGGTCCGGTTTGTGGGTTTCGGAAATGCGCACCCAATTTTTAACCTCCTCCAGCGTATCGATGTCCTTAACCGCGTATAACGCCATAGCTGCCGCTCCAAGCGCCGAAGCTTCCTCGACCTCGGGCACCAGCAGTTCCTTTCCCATCACGTCCGATAAAATTTGCCGCCATACCGCTGAACGGGCAAACCCTCCGGAAGCGATCACCTTTTGGGCTGGTCCGGCCAAATCGCGCAGCGCCACGCCGATCGAAAAAATGCTGAAGATCACACCCTCAAGCACGGCCCGGATAAAATGCTCCCTCCGGTGGCGCAGGCTGATTCCGAAAAACAGGCCTCTGGCATCCGGATCCCAGATCGGCGCCCTTTCCCCGGTCAAATACGGGAGGAACAGCAGCCCCTCTGCGCCTGCCGGCACTTTTTCCGCATATTCGATCATGAGATCATAAGGATCCTTATTGAGCCGTTTGGCTACCTCTACTTCAGGAGAACCAAATTCGTCCCTCAGCCATCTCAGCATAATGCCGCCATTGTTGCTTGGCCCCCCTACTACCCAGTGCCGGTCGGTCAAAGCGTAACAAAAGGTCCGCTGTTTGTCGTCGGTCATCGGTTTATCCGTCATCATCCGGACCGCCCCGCTGGTGCCGATTGTAACTGCGACCTCACCGTCGCCCATAGCGCCGACACCCAGGTTCGCAAGCACGCCGTCGCTGGCCCCGATGACCACCGGCGTTTGCGGATCAAGCCCCATATGGCCGGCAAGGGTCTCATTCATTCCTTTCAGAATATGAGTTGTTGGAACCGGCTTCGGCAGGCGGGATCGCTCCAAGCCAAGGAGGTTCAAAGCCCCTTCGTCCCAGTCTAGTTTCTGCAATTCAAACAGCCCCGTTGCCGAAGCGATCGAATAATCTGTTACGTATGTACCAAATAACCGGAATAGGATGTATTCCTTGATTCCCGCAAACATCGCGGCTTTTTGATAAGTATTCGAATCCTCTTCCTTCATCCAGAGCAGCTTGCACAGCGGAGACATCGGATGAATAGGCGTCCCTGTTCGCAAATAAATTTCGTGTCCGCCATTCTCCTTCAACTGTTCAGCCTGGCCCGCGCTTCGATTATCCGTCCAGACCCATGATCGGGTCAGCGGCTGTCCCTCGCTGTCCAACGCGATCAGCGAATGCATGGCTGCGCTGAAGCCGATTGCCTTGATTTGTTTGACGTCCGCTTTGCTCTTTAACAGGACGTGGCGTACGGCATCCACCAGCGCCTGAACGATCTCTTCCGGATCCTGCTCCGCCCAGTCGGGCTGCGGCTGGTACAAAGGATATTCGGAACTGTGTTTGGCGATCATCGTTCCGTTCGGACCGAACAGGACCGCTTTCAGACTGGTTGTGCCGATATCTAGTCCAAGCACCGTTTCATGCTCGTTCATTATCTTCAGCTCCTTTTTGCCATATAGACTTATCAGATCAGCATCTAGCTTTTCTCCGCAATTCGGTTTTGCTATTCCTTACCCGTTCCCCTGAATTTTGCATCCTGTACCATCTTACAGGAAAGCATATGGGTATTCCAATTGGAGCCTGGTTGGACTGGCAAAAAGCCGCTTCCTTCACGCAAACAAAAGGCCGCCTTCTTTATTCAAAGGCAGCCTTTTCGGTATTCATTAACGTATCAAGAATCGGTGTCCGGGTCATCGTCTTTCTTTAATTCCTGAGGTTTAGCCTCGACTGCCGGGGGCGGAGCCAGCGCAATCGGCACCTCCAGAATATCCAGCAGGAACATGAAGACCGGAACCCCTACTATAAGTCCCCAAACCCCGTAAAAATGCTCGGAGATGATCAAAATCATAAAGGTATAAAAGATCGGCAAATGGGTTTTGTTGGACATGAATTTGGGATTCAGCACATAAGATTCAAGCGCGTGGAGGACCACGATCATGATCAGCACATAAACGATTTTAACGACGCCTCCGATTTTGAACGCGATGGCGCAAAGCGGGATCAGGGAAATAATGACCCCCATCACCGGAACGAAGCCGAGCAGCAAAATCATAATGCCCAATGCCAGTAAATTCGGGAAACCTAAAATCCAAAGGAACAGCGTCGATAATGTGGCGTTCACCAATGCAATCAGAAACTGGACTTCAATGACCTTGCCGAAGGAATGAACGAATTTGCGGCCGAAATATTCCAGCTCCTCGAAGAGATAAGCCGCTTTGCTGGCCCGGAAATTCGCCGTAAAATGGGTGACCTTTTCTTTCTCCAGCATAAAAAACAAACTTAAAATCAGGGCGATAAACAAATTGAGGCTCAGCTTGCCGATGTTGGACAAGGTATGCAGCAAAAAGTCGAACCCGCCGGAAACATAACTGGCCAAATCAATATCTTTCAAGGATTCCATCAAATAATTGACGATTACGTTGTCCGGAAGATCGATAGGCGGTTTGTTGTAAAAAGAGATCACCTGGTTGACCAGGTCGCTTAACTCATTAATAAACAAGGGCAAATACTTGTAAATTCCGCTTGCGAGCAGCGCTACCAGCAGGACGTAAATGACGATCACGGCCAATTTCCTGCTCAGCCTCAGCCGCGGGCCGCCCACTTTCATGACAAATCCGTGCAGCCGGTTAACTAAATAGGTGAAAATAAAGGTCAGCAAAATCATGTTGAGCATACTTCTGAATATGTACAAAGCAAGCAGCACAAAGATCAGAGCTATGACCCGCCTAACGCCGGGTATGTAAAAAAAATGTTTAAAAGTCATGCTGAAATTTGCTCCTTTTAAATCAAAATACGGTCTTAGGCTATTCTACGCAAAAAACACAAAAGGGTCTCATTTTTTTTACCCATTTTGGTCGGGCTTGAATTTGGGCGCGGATAAACTTGACATCAATTCGGCAACGTCCTATAATCCGAGTTAATTGATAAATGCTTTGACGGAGACAAGTAACGTCGGTCGTGTCCTGAACAGGGAATGAGGCGCCGAAGATTGAGAGCCCTCTGAGGAACCGCCGTCCGTGAATTCACTCCAGAGCTGACGATTTGAACAGGGCGGCTTATTATTAACCGGCTTCTTGGCTTAAACCCTTATTAGAATGGTCCGGCCTCACGCCGTTATCGTGACTCGAGCGGGAAACTTTACAAGTTGTCCAACAAGGGTGGTACCACGGCTTCAGCCGTCCCTTGATGGGCGACTTTTTTATTTTTCTTCGTCTCCTGCCGGGTTGTATGTCGGGGGTTTCCTCCTGCTAGTTGCCTTTGTTTTCGCCGCAATCGTTAAAGATTGTTTAAATTCATGCATAGAGGAGAGATTGAAATGAATGAAACGCTGGAACTGCTGCGCAACCGTCTCGATGAAATCAATATGGAACTTCTTCGTCTGCTGAACGCCCGTGCCGAGGTGGCCCGCTCGATCGGAGAAATCAAAGAGAAGCAAGGCGTGCCTAAATTCGATCCGGTCCGCGAACGCGAAATGCTGGAAGAACTGGTGAAACATAATCCGGGACCTTTTAAGGATTCGGAGATCAAACAGCTGTTCAAGGAAATTTTTAAAGCATCCTTAAACCTGCAGGAAGAAGAACATAAACGCCAGCTGCTCGTCAGCCGGAAAAACAAACCGGAAAACACCGTGCTGGACGTTAACGGGATTTCCGTCGGCGGTTCCGCGCAGATCATGGTGGCCGGCCCCTGCTCCGTCGAATCTTACGAACAGCTGCGGACCGTTGCCGCTGCCCTTAAAGAAGCCGGCCTGAAAGTAATGCGCGGCGGCGCCTTCAAGCCTAGAACATCCCCTTACGACTTTCAGGGCCTTGGCATCGAAGGCTTGAAGATGCTGAAGGAAGTCGCCCAGGAGTTCGGGCTGTCGACGATCAGCGAAATCGTCCATCCTGCCCATATTGAAATTGCGGCCGAGTATATCGACGTCATCCAAATCGGCGCCCGCAATATGCAAAACTTCGAGCTGCTCAAAGAAGCCGGCCAGGCCAAAATCCCGGTGCTGCTTAAACGCGGAATCGCCGCCACGCTGGAAGAGTTCGTCCATGCGGCCGAATATATTGCCGTCAGCGGCAATTCCAATCTGATGCTGATTGAACGCGGGATCCGCACTTATGAAAAATGGACCCGCAACACGCTCGACATTTCCGCCGTCCCGATCCTGAAGCAGGAAACCCATCTGCCGGTGCTGGTCGACGTTACCCATTCCACCGGCCGCAAGGACATTATGCTGCCGTGCGCCAAAGCCGCGCTTGCAGCCGGCGCGGACGGCGTGATGATCGAGGTCCATCCCGATCCGCAAACCGCTTTGTCCGACGCTGCGCAGCAGCTGGATATCCCTCAATTCATGGACTTCATGAAAGGTGTGCGGTCATCCGGCCTACTGCACGAGCAGCAATAAGCCTTAACGCGGGATTAAACAAAGAGCGCCCTTTCAGGCGCTCTTTGTTATTCTAAATCAAACCGGCCCGCATCGGGCGGCAGCTCCTTCACCCGCAGCAAATAGGCAGACACCCGTCGGTCATCCTCTTCCGGATACTCGTATTGCATAAGCTCCGCTACCTGCCTGGCCGCGTCCCGGAACAGTCCCATCATCGCAAACAGGGCTCCCCATACGTCTTCATACCGTCCCCCGGCAAAAGTCTCCATAAGGCGGGTCCAGTCGGTTTCAGGCAAATAAGCCTGAAGGTATCTGCTGCTTTTCCCCGTGGACACGGAAAAGCGGGTCCGAATGCCGGTCAGCCAATTTAGCATCTGAAGCAGCATCGGTCTGACGTGAAGGTTCAGATGCTCCTGGGCGTAGAGGATTTCTTTCCTCCACAGCCCCTTGGCCACATATGTAGAGACCCACCAGAACTCGTTGCAGCAGTTCGAGAACAGCTCGGCAGTAGGCGGCTGAACGCGATAAGCCGCATCCGTCGGTGCTTCAAGCTCAGGCAGCAGGTTGTCCTTGTCCATCAGGATTACCGTTAGCCGGTCTTCACGCAAATAATCCGCGTACTGCTCCAGGGGAACCAGGCGCAGGTCAATCCGGTTCCCGTCGGCCAGCAGCATCAAATAAGTAAACCTTCCATTCGCTTCCGAAGGGAACATCGCCATGAAGTCGGGACATTGCAGCATAATCCGTTCGCCGAAGACGTCGATCCAGGACGGATCCTGAATAAAGGACTGAACTTCGGTGACGAGATAAACGACATCATAATCCTGAAAAAAATCCTTAGGCGCCGCGGGATTCGTCCGCGAACCGTTCAGGGCCGCAGCCCTCACCCGCTCATCCCGGCGCGCAGCGCCAAGGATCAGCTCCATCATGGCCTGCTCGTCTCTCATGCCTTTACCTCCCGGAACCTCTTAAATGTCAGCTGCTACTTGCTTAGAAATAAAAAGGCTGTACGCAAACCGGCTTGGATACGGATGCCGTAGCCCCCGTTGCCGTAATCATGCCGGTCTCCCGGTTCACGCGGAAAACGACGAGATTGTTTCCGTCACGGTTAGCGGCGATCAGGTAATCTCCGTTTGGCGTCAGGGCAAAGTGGCGAGGATGTCCGCCTTCAGTGGATACATAATCCACGACGCTTAACCCGCCCGTTTTCTGGTCCACGGCCAAAATCACGATGCTGTCGTGGCCGCGGTTGGAGCCGTAAACGAAACGGCCGTCTTTGGAAACGGAGATTTCAGCGGTTCCGTTTTGTCCGTCAAAACCTTCCGGCAGCGTAGATACGGACTGGATTTCCGACAAAACGCCTGTCTCCGCTTCATAACGGTAAGAAACGATCGTTGAATTCAGCTCGTGAATCACGAATACGTAAGGCTCCGACGGATGGAAAGCCAAGTGGCGCGGACCCGCTCCTTGTGCCGTACGGGTGTCTCCTTGGGCAGACAGCTTGCCGGTTTCAGCGTCAAACTTATAAGCGCGGATCAGATCCAGGCCCAAATCATTGACGTACAAATAACGTTTATCCGGGCTGAAAAACGCGGAATGGACATGCGGTACCGTATCGGCAGGCTGTCCGGCCAACGGTACATGCTGTTTTTCATCCGTCAATTTGCCTAAGGTTCCGTCTCCGTTAATTTTGACGGCGCCTACTTTCCCGCCGTGATAGCTGGATACAAACGCATAATTATATTCGTCCACGCGCTGAATATGGCAAAGTGTATTGTCCAGGTTAATCTCCCGGTTAAGCTCGGCCAATTTGCCGGTCGCCGGATCAATTGAGAAAGCAACCGCTTCACCGGCTTTTTTCCCTTCGGCGTTAACGGCTTCCGCAATGCTGTAAAGCTTGTTTGCTTTTGGATCGACATTCAGGAAAGTCGGGTTTTTCAACCCGGATACGGCCTGAACCTGGCGCAGCTCGCCGGAAGTTTCATTCATTTCGTATACATAAACGCCCGGTCCGTCAGTCTCCGCATAAGAACCGATAAATAAGTATAGTTTCTGGCTGGAATTTGTCACAAGATGTCCTCCTTGAAATGATATGTATATGACTTAATTTACATCTTATCTTATCATATCACTTCGCTTTCCATGAGGCCAAACCCGTCTTCATTCCTCAGTCCTCATTCCCTGGTCTTGCCCAGACAACGTTACGCGCCGCCGTTCACGCGCGGACAAGCGGCAGGCGTCCAGCAAACGGAGATTAGCAAGCGCGTCGGCTGCCGTAAACTCCGGTGCGGATTCTTTTTTCAACACGCTGCCGAAATGGTCGATTTCCAGCACGTAAGCGTTCAGCAGGCGCTCGCGGCTTTCGGTCTGCTCTCCGTTGTGGTAGAGGAAATACCCCGACTGCTCTTTACCCGAAAAAGCATGGGGAATCTCGATCCTTCCTTTGCTCCCCACAATTTCTAGGCAGCGTCTTTCTTCCGTCCATAAGCCGCAGTCGAACAGCAAAGAAAGGCCCCCGGTAAATTCAACCAGTCCCGCCGCCATCATGTCCACCCCGCCGTAGGCCTCCGAATATTCGGCATGCACGGAAACCGCTTCGGGTTCCGCTCCAAATAGCCAGCGTGCCGCGCTAAGCGGATATTCGGCAAGATCATATAAAGCTCCCCCGCCCCACTCCTCATGAAAACGAATGTTGCCTCCAGCTGCCGAGCTGTCGCAGGTGAAGCAGGCTCGAATCAGCCGGATTTCACCGATTGCGCCTTGCCGGATCCGTTTCCTGACCTCTTTCAGCTGCGGGTGATACCGGTACATCAGCGCCTCCGAAAAAAACATCCCGGTAGCCTCCGCTGTCCGGAGCACCGGTTCGAACTGCCGGGCCGTCAAGGCGGCCGGTTTCTCGCACAAAACATGTTTGCCCGCCCGCATGGCGGCGATGCTCCATTCCGCATGCAGATGATTGGGCAGCGGAATATAAACGGCATCGATATCCGGGTCGTCCAGCAGCTCCTCGTAGCTGCCGTAAGCTTTTTCGGCTCCATATTGCACCGCAGTTCTTCGGCTCTTCTCCAAATCCCTGCTGGCTACCGCAGCGAAAACGCCGGTTTCCGATTCCCGGATGGCCGGTATGACCGCATCCCTGGCGACGCTGGCGGTACTCATTACCCCCCATCTTACCTTTGTCATAAGCAGCACCCTCCTTAAGCATTCGTCTTTATTAAGCGTTAACCTGAATAAAGCCTTTTTGAATCCGGTTACCGAATGAAAAACCACCCGTTCCCGTATGCATTTCAACATACTTGAAGGGGTGGTTTATTTTTGAACTTAGAAATATGGAACTAAGAGCGGAAAGGCTCCAGCTTCTGGTTCAACGTTTGGGTGCTGTTATACACGTCCTGATATAAAGGATAAAGATCGTTATAAAGCTTCACCTTGTCTGCGGCCGGCTGGTAGCTCGCCGCTTGCGCAATAAATCTGCCTGCGCACTCCTTCAGCGAGGCGTACCATTCAAGGCCCGCCGCTGCCAGCATGGCCGCGCCCAGGGCTGGTCCCTGCTCGCTTTCCAGGCGGATGACTTCGGCGTTAAAAATATCCGCCTGCATTTGCAGCCAAAGCTCGCTGCGGGCTCCGCCGCCGATCGAAACGATCGTATCGATCTGTTTGCCGGCTCCGCGGAGAATTTCAATCGACTCGCGCAGGGAGAACGTAATCCCCTCCACGACAGCTCTTGCAAAATGCTCCTTCTTATGGCGGAGATCCATGCCGATAAAACTGCCGCGGATCGAAGAATCCGCGTGCGGCGTCCGTTCGCCGGACAGATACGGCGTAAACAGCAGTCCGTCCGCTCCGGCCGGAACCTGGGCCGCTCCGGTTAGCAGCTCGTCAAACGAGCTGTCCGGCGCAAAGGTGTCGCGGAACCAGCTCAGGCTGCTTCCCGCCGCCAAGGTCACGCCCATTGCGTAGAAAGCTTCCTGCTCCGCATGGTTAAAGAAATGCACCTTGCCTTCATAATCCGCTTCGGCGTTTTCTTCATAAGAAAGGATCACGCCGGAGGTGCCGATGCTGCAAAGCGTTTCGCCGGGACCCAAAATACCGGCGCCCGTTGCGCCGCAGGCATTGTCCGCGCCGCCGCCGAACACCTTGACGTCCGTGGTCAGTCCGCTTTGCTCCGCCATGTCCGGCAGCAGCGTACCCACGCACTCCGTTGAAGCAATCAGCTTTGGACAGAAGTTTTCGTCCAAACCAAACGCCTTAAGCACTTCCGGACTCCAGCGCCGTCCGGCCACGTCCAGCATCAGCGTGCCGGCCGCGTCCGAATAATCCATGCCCAATTCGCCCGTCAGGCGGTAGCGCAAATAATCCTTCGGCAGCAGGAAAACGGAAGCCTTCGCAAACAGCTCGGGTTCATGCTGCTGCACCCACAAGATCTTCGGCAAAGTGAAACCTTCCAAAGCCGGGTTGCGGGTCACGGCTAACAGCTGCTCCCCAAGCTTCTCCTCGATTTCGCGACACTGCTTCGTCGTGCGCGTGTCGTTCCACAAAATCGCATTGCGCAATACTTTATGGCTGCCGTCCAGCAGAACCAAGCCGTGCATTTGACCGGAGAAGCTGATGCCCTTGACGGAAGCGGGTTCGATGCCGCTGTCTTTCACCAGTTTGCGCAGGGCGGAGAGGCTTTTCTCTACCCACTGCTCAGGGTCCTGTTCGCTATAGCCGGATTTCGGCGTAATAAGCGGATACGATTCCGAAACCTCGCCGCTTACCTTGCCCTCCCGGTTCACCAATAAGGCTTTAACCGAACTGGTGCCCAAATCGATGCCAATTACATACTCCATAATCGTTCTCCTTTACAGGCCTTAGAGTCGCCTCTTGATCGGCTTACAGGTCTCCAAGGATGTATTGGTTCAGCGTAGCACGGATCAATTCCAGACGTCCGGATTTGTTGTTGACCGGTTTGTTTTGCAGCGCATATTCTTCCAGCGTTTTTAAGGTGGCTTTGCCGGAAACGATCGATTGGCCAAACTCGTCCTGGAAGCTGGAATAGCGGTCTTCCACGATGTTTTCGAAGAAACGGTCCTCGATCATTTTCGCCGCGACCTTCAGGCCTTTTGCATAAGCGTCCATACCGGAGATATGGGCATAGAACAAGTCGATCGGCTCAAAGGAACCCCGGCGTACTTTAGCGTCGAAGTTTACGCCGCCTTTGCCCAAACCGCCGTTGCTCAGCACTTCATACATCGTCAAAGAAGTCGTGTACAGATCGTAAGGGAATTCGTCGGTATCCCAGCCGAGCAGCACGTCACCTTGGTTGGCGTCCAGGGAGCCGAGTACGCCGTTGATGCGGGCTACGCGGATTTCATGCTCAAACGTGTGGCCCGCCAAAGTAGCGTGGTTCGCTTCCAGGTTCAGTTTGAAGTGGTCTTTCAGGCCGTAGCGGTGCAGGAACGCAAGCGTAGTCGCAGCATCGAAGTCGTATTGGTGTTTGGTTGGCTCTTTTGGTTTTGGCTCGATCAGGAATTGGGCGTCAAAGCCGATTTCCTTCGCATAATCGATCGCCATATGGTACAGGCGGGCCAAGTTGTCGAGCTCGAAGCCCATGTCCGTATTCAGCAGCGTTTCGTACCCTTCGCGTCCGCCCCAGAAGACATAGTTTTGTGCGCCCAGCTCTTTACCGACTTCAAGACCTTTTTTGATTTGCGCGCCGGCATAGGCGTAAACGGCAGCGTTGCTGGACGTTCCTGCGCCATGCGTATAACGCGGGTTGCTGAACATGTTGGCGGTGTTCCACAACAATTTCGTTTTGCTGGTTTTCATGTAATCCTTCATCATCGCTACGATGATATCCAGATTTTTATTGGATTCCTGAAGGGTTGCGCCTTCCGGAGCGATGTCCACATCGTGGAAGCAGAAGAACGGAACGCCCAATTTTTCATAAAATTCGAAGGATGCTTCTACGCGGAATTTGGCTTGATCCAGACCGCTGTAGCTTTCCCAAGGACGAAGCGCGGTGCCGCGGCCGAACATGTCCGTGCCGTCAGCCACAAAAGTATGCCAGTAAGCGGTAGCGAAACGCAGATGTTCTTCCATCGTTTTGCCTGCCACGATTTCCTGCGGGTTATAATGTTTGAATGCCAGTGGATTTTTGGAGGAAGGACCTTCGTAAGCGATTACATTAATATCAGAAAAATGACTCATTTCAAAACCTCCCGGATAAATTGAACTGATTTCGTTTATTATCATAATACAGGTTTGTTAGTTTGTCTATTGGATAAACAAAGTATTTGAAAAAAAACTGCAACGGCCTTAAACTTACTTTACATCCTATTATCGGAGAATTGCCGGCATGCCCCCCGCTTGCGGGAAGCGCATGCAAATCCATATTACTTATGCTGTTCAGGGGGATCCTATGAAGCAAACCGGAGATTTATTTCTAGTCAAAAAAATTAACAAGTCCATCGTCCTAGAGATGATTCGGACCCGTTCCCCCATTTCCAGAGCCAAAGTTTCCGAATTGACGGGCTTAAATAAAACGACGGTCTCCAGCCTCGTCAACGAGCTGATCGACGAACATCTCGTACACGAAATGGGACCGGGGAAATCTAGCGGCGGCCGCAAACCGCTGATGCTGCTGTTTAACGAACAAGCCGGTTATGCCATAGGCGTTGACGTCCGGATCGACTCGGTGACGGCCATTTTGACCGATCTTAAAGGTTCGATCAAAGACCGCGGCTTCTTTCGCTTGAATGACGATACGCCCGATTACGTTTGCTCCGTGGTGGTCCGCGCCGTCAGGGAGCTGTCCGCGCGGGCCCCGGAAAGTCCCTACGGCATCGTCGGGGTCGGGGTCGGCGTTCCGGGCATCGTGGACGAGCAGGGCTCCGTCCTGTTCGCCCCGAACCTGCATTGGTCCAACGTCCCGCTCCAGCAGATGCTGACGCAGGAGCTGCAGCTTCCTGTCGTGATCGACAATGAAGCCAATGCCGGGGCTGTCGGCGAGCATAAATTCGGTGCTGCCCAGGATACCGACAACCTGCTTTACGTCAGTGTCAGCCACGGGATCGGCACAGGAATCCTGCTGGGCGGCCACTTGTACAGGGGTTCCTCCGGTTTTGCCGGGGAAGCCGGCCATTTTTCCATTAAATTGGACGGTGCGGAATGCTCGTGCGGCAACAAAGGCTGCTGGGAGCTTTATGCTTCCGAAAACGCCCTGCTGCTCGAAGCGGCCGGACTCGAAAGCGTACAGAAAGCAACCGGCGCAGCGGAGACGCCTGCTCTCGAGACGCTTATCCGTTTGGCCGAAGCCGGCGATCCGGGGGTCCTTGGGGTCATGCAGAACGTCGGCCGCCATTTGGGCATCGGCATTTCCAATTTGATCAACCTGTTTAATCCCCAGCGGGTCATTATCGGGAACCGGATTGCCCTGATCGAACCCTGGATCGCCAAACCCTTATATGAGACGGTTAAAGAAAGATCCCTTTCTTTTCATTACGCGCGGGTCAGCCTCGAAATTTCCAGGCTGCATCTCGATTCCGGCGTGCTTGGCGCCGCTTCGTTTGCTTTGCAGGCCTTTTTTGCCAAAACCCAGATTTCTTTATAAAAATATTTAGCGTTTTTCACAAAAAAATTTTTAAAACACCTTATTTCCGCCTACTGAATATGGTATACTTGTAAGCGCTAACAACACATCTTGTGAAGGGGGATTTCTTAAGATGAATGTAGCCTATCCGGAAAGGGATGTATTTGCAAATTTCGAGCCGGTGGAAGACGCCTATTTCTTTAAAGTGGGCAGCAAAGGCTTAGTCAGCTTTTACGGCAGAAACTATACCATAAAGAAGAAGTTGTCCGCCGAAGAGCAAAGCCGCCTGTTGACCAACCCTTGTTTCGTGCGTGTAGCTCACCAGTGTTACGCCAATAAAGATAAGGTGTCGGCTTTGGAGAACCAAATGCTTCTTTTCCTTGACAAAGACTCCTATCCTAAAACGTTAAGCGTAGCTCCTTGGCTGCAGCGTCACGTCAAAAAGCAGTTAGCTCACTAACTTTCGTTCTTCTTTCTCTCACCGCAGAGGCCCTATTACCGGGCCGCCTCCCGGCAGGTTCTCCCGCCCTCCTGTTGCCCGACGCTTTCAGGTTACCGGTCACTTTATACACGCACAAAAGACGTCCTCCGCGTGGAGAACGTCTTTTGCTTTTGCTGCTTTTTATTTAACTGATTTTTTATTTGGCCTCTCTCACATAAAACCGTGCCGTTTCTTCCCAGATTTCTCCAGGTTCAAGGCCGAACAGGCCGATTTCCTCCGCCGGCAGATCCGTGTTTGGCGCATTAACCAGGTTCATCTGCGGTTCCGGACAGAAAAAGCCCGGCGTTCCGCCGTTATTCCAGATCATCCACTGCTTATAAGAAGTGCCTACGTCATAAACCAGCGTCAGCTTCAGCCTGTTGTCCGTAAGCTCCATCCGGTTGCGGCCCTGCTGCGGCACAGCCGTATAATGGTTATCCATGGATTCCGCAAACGGATATACGCCGTCCCCTTTCAAGGCTTGGTCGAAGTCGGACAAATCCTGATGGCGGCCGGTAGGCAGCATCCGTTCGGACAATTCCCAGCGCTGGCCGATTGTCAGCTTGACCTTATAATCCTTGCTTTCGCTTTCTTTGGAGAAAGGAACATTTACCGCAGTATGGAAAGCAAGCAGGCGCGGCATGGAGCTTTCGCCGTCATTTTTTACAAAGACCTGCTGGGACAACCCGTCCTCGCCTAATGAATAACGAAGTCTAACGGTGAACAGGAACGGGAATTCGCTGTAAACCGGACTTTTTTTATCCACCTTGATCGCCACCGTCACATAACTTTCATGTTCCGTGGTTCCAAACTCTTCTATCTCCCAAGGCGTCGTATGTAAAAATCCGTGCAAATGGTTGCTTGTTGCTTCTTCATTGACTGGAAGCTGCAGCGTACGGCCGTCCCAAGGAAATTTTCCGTCCTCATAACGATTGGGAGGGAACAAGACGGGGATACCGAACACGCCCGGAGCGGCTTTAAAATCCTCGATGGCCCCTTCTGCCGGCTCTCTAAGGAAGCTGAACCCTTTCTCCGTATCCCGGAACGCGATCAGATTGCCGCCCGTCTCCGGAAGCATGACCGCCTCATACGGGCCCGCTTTCAGCCAAACCGCCTTCTCCCCCTGGTAAGTTCCTTCATAGGCCTGAAATTGGCTCATTGTTATTGCTCCTTTCAAAACAAGTTGTTAGTAGGCTTTTACATAAATCCGGCGCAACCATCACAAACTTCAGATGTAACTCATAATCAGAAATGGAGTGCTTCCTAATGACATTACCCATCTCCGCAAAAAGCTTATCCGCCGCAGGCCTCGTCCTGCTGCTCTCAATAACGGGAACGGCTTGCAGCCACTCGAATCCGGGCAACAAAACGGCAGCCGATCACGGCAGCAGCCCGCGTACTCTCTCCTTTGACAACAAGCAGGGTTATCATGACAGCTCGACCACGCTGAAGCAGATCCCGCTTTCGCTTGCGGCCAAACAGCTCGGCTTAAACATGGTTAAACGCGGCGACGAATTCCTGGTCGGCTTCAGCGATGTGATTTACCGGGCAAAAGCCGGACAAGCCGAAGCCATATCCATGAACCATCCCGTCATTCTCAGCCATGCTCCCGAAGCCAGGGACGGGGATTTGTATTTTACGCGGAATTCGATGAGCGACCTGCTCGGCACCCAAATCGGCTGGAACGGCGTGAAGCAGCAAATCATTTTCGCCCCTTTTCCGGGACGGCTGGCCGAAGACCGCGTCATTCCGGGAAGGTCCACAAGAATCCACATCCAAAGCAGCGTCGACGTCAATCAGCTTATCGACTACGCCAAAACGTTTATGGGCACCAAATACGTTTTTGGTTCCGAAGATTACGACGATACCGGCACGTTCGACTGCTCTTCCTTTACCCAGCACGTCTTCGCCAAATTTAATGTCGAGCTGCCCCGGGTCGCTAAAGATCAGGCGAATACCGGCACGCCGGTCAAAAAATTCGAGCTTGAACCCGGGGACCTGGTTTTCTTCACCGTACCGGGCCGTTTCCAGACCGACAAAATTGCCGGCCATGTCGGCATTTACATCGGCGGCGGCAACATGATCCACACTTATGGGGATCCCGGCGTAACCATTACCGGCATCGAATCCGGTTATTGGAGCGACAAATACCTTTCAGCAAGAAGAGTCCTTTGACTTTTCTTGCTTTTTTATTAGTGCCGCGCCCTCTTATTTTCCATACCTCAGAATACGGCTGCCTAAAGTGAAGACAACCAGCAGCATGCCGGCCCCCACAGCCAGCTGCACTCCGTAAACCTGAACCCAGGCCGGCGCGGCGTCGAGCCATTCCTGCATTTTCCCGCCGAGCAGCGGTCCCAGAAAACCGGCGATTCCGGTAATCGACGCGTAGGTTGCCATGTACATCGGGCGGTCTTTTTTGGGCGTGTCCCCGATCATAAAGTTAAAAGCCAGCTGGTTGAAGCCCCCTACTCCAATGCCAAATAAGGCATGGGCGGTCAGCAGGACCGCAATAACCGGAAAAACGGACAACAAACCCCACAGAAGACAAGAGCAGGCGATAAGGGGCAGCGTCCAGAACAGCAGTTTTTTGTTGCTGTATTTGGCGTTTAGGATTCCCCAACCATAAAAACTCGCCATCATAAATAAAGTCTGCGAGATATTCATTAAGGAAACCGTCTGATAATTCAGTTCCAGCCTCTGCAGCATGATATAAGAATACAAAGGAACGATCAGGTTCTGCAGAAACAGAAATCCCGCCAGAAAAGCGGTGGACTGCATAAACCCTCGGTCCCGCAGCGGTTTGCGGAGCATCGGCCAAAACCGGGTTTCGTCGGACCGTTCAAACGGCAAATCGGGATAAAAAAAGAAAAGCACGATATTCGCGGTAATGCAGATCCATACGACGATATAAAGCATCAAAAAGCCCTGGCTCTGCGGAAAATGGTCCAGCACCACTCCGCCCAGGAACAAAACGAGCGTACCCACCGCGTTCAGAATCGTATTCCGGATCCCGAAATACCTGCCCCTTACCCGCATCGGAACAAGGTCGCCGATTAGGGAGTTCCATAACATGCCGCTGACGGTGTTGAACAGAAAAGCAGCCGTGTACAGAACAATAAACGACAACACCCAGACATCCTTTGGAAAAATCAGAGGGACGAGACCGGTTGCCCCCCACAATACCCGGTGAAGGATAATCAAGGTGAGCAAGGGACGCCTGCGGCTCTTCAGCTTTTGAATCAGGAAAGCCGCCGCAATTTGCGCGATATTTACGAAAGTCGTAATCGCAAGAACAAAACCGAGTTCGCCGGAGGATGCGCCTAAATACAGCAGAAAGCCCGTCAGGAACTGACCTCCAAGCAAGGTTTGAAAAATAACGGCAGGAAATCCCTCCATAGTGGCTATGGTCAAATTCCTGCGGTGAAAGGAAGGCCTGCGCTGCGCACGCGGCTTAACTGCTGTCTTTGGAATCATCGGGCTCGCCTCCGGCAAACGGTTCATAGATGCTATGTAGAAGGTAAACTAAACTTTATTTTGCACCCACCGTCTTCAGCCAGGCATCAGCGATCAAGCCATGTCCGGCCACCGAAGGATGAACGCCGTCTTGGGCCCAATAAGCGGCTCCTGTTTGCGTGCTGGCTGCATGAAACAAGCCGTCAAGCGGTACATATAACGTCTTGAATTCTCTGGCCAGGTCGCGAACGGCCTGAATTTTTGGATTTAAATCCTCATACCAGCCTATTTGCTCCTCCGTCACCGGCACAACAAACGGCTCCATCAGAATCAGCTTCTTTACGCCCTGCTGCAAGGTTTTCAAAATCAGGCGGCGGTAGCCTTCATAGAAACTTTCCGCGGTTGTCGGATCCTTGCTGTCATATCTGCGCCAGGTGTCGTTGATCCCGATCAGAATAGACACGTAATCCGGCTTCAATCCCAGGCAATCCCGGTCCCATCTTTCCTCCAGGTCCACGACGCGGTTGCCGCTGATGCCTTTGTTTATGAAGGTGACCCGCTTCTCCGGAAACAGCTGCCCGAACTGCGCAGCGGCGGCAAAAGCGTATCCGGAGCCCAGACTGCCCAGATCCTCAAGATTTCTGCCGCAATCCGTAACGCTGTCTCCAATAAATAACACCTTCGAGTCCTGCTCCAGTATGCCCATAACAAACCTTCTCCCCAAGTAATTTGTAAACGCATTCTCAATTGTTTATCATAATACCAGGAGCCTAAATGGTAAATAGCTGAAAGCGATTTATTTGGAGCTTTGCCCTGCGGGTTTTCAATTAAAAATATTAGCCATTATAATAAAGTTAACAGCCATTTTTTATTAGACAGAGGAGAGCAGAATCATGGATGAGTTGAGAAAGGCCTACGAAACCCTGGGGCTTGAAGCAGGCGCCCCAAGGGAAGAAGTCAACAAGAAATATGATCTTTATGTCCGAAGGTCACGATCCCGAGGTAGGACTCCGGAAGGTGAAGAATCCGGATTGAATTTTGAGGAAATTAACCGGGCTTACCGTTACATCATTCAATATGAGGACAACCAGGCAATTGAACAGAAACGGCAGGAGCGGTTCAGCAAGTGGGGCAGATGGGCCGGAGCCGCTGAAAAATCGGATGATTTCTACAGACTGCACCGCGCCAAAATCTGGCTTTCGCTCATCGCCGTCGTCGTGATTATTGCTGCGGTTACCGCATACGCCAGTCACCGCAAAGAACAGGAAAGGCTGGCGAGCCTGCCTCCCGTTGATCTTTCGGTCATGTTCATAGGCAATTTCGTGCTGCCGGATGACAGCAAAGCCAATGAAGCTCTGGAGGCTTCCCTGCTCAAACCCTTTACGGACTGGAAAAGGGTCTCCGCCAAAGTCAGCTACCTTCCCATGGATAGTACCGATGCCGGTCAGATGGGGCTGGCCTTGCAGCAGAAAGCCCAGATTGATGTCATGACGGAGAAACCGGACCTTTACATTATGGATAAGTCCACTTTTGACTGGCTGGCTCAGGGCGGCGCCCTACAGAACCTGGACGGTTATGCAAACGGCGACTTAAAGGATCTTCTTTCAGCCGATACCGAGAAACTTCAGAAGACGGAGAAGGATACCACGTCCCATATCTACGGCATTGATCTTACCGCCAGCCCGCTGGCCGCAAACCTGGCCATCGGCAAAACCGACATGATCGTCGGCATCCGGGGCGACACCGAATTAAGCGGCAAAACGCTGGAATTTATCAAACGTTATTTGGAGGCCGAGCAGGCCAAATAAAAGAAGTTCGTTTTCAGTTCTTATCCTCCGTTGCAGCTATTTCTAACCAATTCATTTAGGCAAAAGAAAACAGCCGGCCAGGTGAAATCACCTGGCCGGCTGTTTATTTCTAGCCAACCCTTACATCAGTCGGGGCAGCCATATGAATATCCGTGTCCGGCTTAACCTTTGGAAGCAGCCGTTACGGTTTTCGTTTCGAGTGGAGCCGATTCTTTATTGATCGTTACTTTTCTAATGAAGAACGCAAGCACCAGGGCAGCGACCGTAATCCATGTAGCCACGATAAACGCCTGGTCTATCCCGTAAATGGTTGCATCCTGGGTCAGCTTGCCGATGGCTTGAGCATTAGCCGGATCCTGAGGATTCAAGCCGCTGGCTTTAACCAGCTCGGTTCCACGGTCTGTCGCTCTGTTGTTCATAATAGTGACCAGGAAGGCCGTACCGAGCGCACCGGCAATAGTCCGCAGGGTGTTGGACATCGCCGCGCCGTGCGCATTCATTTTGGCCGGCAGCTGGTTCAGGCCCGCCGTTTGGACAGGCATCATGATCATGGACATGCCGAACATCCGGGCGGTATAAACAAAGATCAAATGTCCATAAGTCGTGTCAGCGGTAAGATCGCTGAATTCGTAGGTGGTAACAGCCGTAATAATAAGGCCGATAACAACCAGCCATCTCGCACCGATTTTATCAAAAATAATACCGGTAATCGGAGACATAATCCCCATCAAAATCGAACCCGGAAGAAGCAGCAAACCGGATTCCAGCGGAGAGAAGCCGCGGATCGTCTGCAGATAAATCGGTAAAAGAATCATACCCGCATACATCGCCATAGTCACAATGACGTTAATAACCGTAGTCAAAGAATACATATTGTATTTGAAGACACGCATTTCCAGCAGCGGCTTCTCCACCGCAAACTGGCGCCAAACAAACAAAATCAAGGATACAGCTCCCACAACGATGCTTACAATAACTTCTGCGGAATTCCATCCATTGCTGCCGGCTTCGCTAAAGCCGTACAAAATGCCGCCAAAACCCAAAGTAGAAAGGATAACCGAAAAGTATTCCAGTTTAGGGTTGGAATTCGGCAAAACATTTTTCATAAACAGCAAGCCCAGTACTACCGAAATCAAACCGAGCGGAAGGATGATCCAAAACAGGACATGCCAGGAGTTGTGTTCAATAACCCAACCGGACAAAGTTGGCCCGATAGCAGGCGCAAAAATCATCGCTACGCCCATCATCCCCATCGCTTGCCCGCGTTTCTCAATCGGGAAAATCGTCAAGAAAATAACGTTCATCAGCGGCAGCAAAATGCCGGCGCCAAGAGCCTGAACGACACGGCCGATCATGACCATCGAAAAGTCGCTGCCTAAAGCACATATCAGCGTACCTATTGAGAATAAAATAGTGGCTGTCAAGAACAGCGTCCTGGTCGTAAATCTCTGAACCAGATAGGCGCTCAAAGGAACGAGAACCCCGTTCACCAGCATAAATCCGGTAGTGAGCCATTGGATCGTCGTTGCGCCCACTCCAAGATCATCCATCATTTTTGGTAAAGCTACGTTCATCAAGGTTTGGTTGAGCAGGGCCACGAAAGCTGCAATGAGGATCGCAGCCACGATCGGGCCTTTCTTCAGAACCGGAACCGAAGCACTAGGTTGTGTTGCATTCATTGTGTTCTATTCTCCTTCTTTCTCTGAATCTAATAAATTTATAATAGAACGAAACGTTCTTATTAATTGGTCCATATCTTCTTTCGGAATTTCGCTGAGTCTGCCCATTGCTTTGGTATATAAAAGGTTTGTGGCCTTTTCGATCTCCCTTCCTTCCTCCGTTGCACGCAAAGTGACCGTCCTGCGGTCCGAATCGGAGCGTTTCCGCTCCACATGCCCGGCTTTTTCCATCCGGTCGATGATCCCGCTGAGTGTGCTGTTGCCTAAATGAAGACGCTCAGCCAAATCGGACATGCTTATTTCGGGCTGCTCTCGAAGTGCGAACAATACGTAAAACTGAATGTCCGTGATTCCCATCTTCTCGGCTTGTTTGGATACGACCTGGTGAAAGGTTCGCTTTAATTCACGGAAACCTTGAACCAGTTCGTGAAGTTGGTTCCCTTGTTCCAAAGACATATTACTTTCCTTCCCGAATATTTATCTTCTTTAACATTTCGCACACGAAATATTAAAACTCTTTTTATTCCAAAAGTCAATCCATATTTCAGAAAAATTAATCTTTCTTTCATTCTTTTGCAGCAGACTAGATTATGCTCCCTGTTGGTAGATTGCCATAGACCATAGTTCTCAGCGCGTGTATAATATAGGAAAATATATCTATTTTTCAAGGAGGTCGTTTGTTCTATGTCCTGGCTCCAAAACTTGTCCATGTCACGAAAAATTGTAACCGGTTTCTTTGCGGTTGCCGTGCTGTTCTCCGTTCCTTTTTTGATCGCTTTAATTTTGACCGGGCATTGGCTGCTCGGAATCGTTCTCGTGGTTGTGCTCACAGCGCTCACTTACCCTTTGTCGCGTCTGTTTGAGAAAACGCTTTCTTCTACGTTTGACAATCTCTCGAACGTGACCGCCCGCATTGCCAAAGGCGATTTTACAGCAACCGTGCCGGAAACGGGTACGATGGGCGATATCAGCCGCACCTTTAACAGCATGACGGACAAGCTCAAGAAGCTCCTTGGCGACGTGACCTCCATTTCACGCCAAGTCATGGACACCAGCAGCGGCCTCTCCGAAAGGCACCAGGAATTAAAAACCGTCATGACCCAGGTAGCCCAATCATCCGGGGAACTCGCCGTCGGAGCCAGCCAAATCTCCGAAGATGTCAGCGGCATGATGGATTCCATCCAATCTATCGAAACCAAAGTAGGGAATTATACCGGTTCCGTCAGAGAAATGAACGAGCGCTCCTCCCATACGCTAAAGCTTGTTGAAGCGGGCCGCCAGTCCGTCGAGGAACAATCGGAAGGCATGAAACGGAATGTAGAAGCTACGGGTATGGTTGCGCAATCGATCGAAAAACTATCGCAAAATGCCAAAGGAATTACCCTGATCACCAAAACCATTTCAGAGCTGGCCGAGCAGACCAACCTCCTCTCCCTGAACGCTTCTATTGAAGCTGCGCGGGCCGGAGAGCATGGACGCGGTTTTGCTGTCGTCGCTCAGGAGGTACGCAAGCTGGCCGAAGAATCCACGACGTCTACCCAAAAAGTGTTTGAACTGGTCAAAAGCATCGAGCATGATGTGAAACAGGCTTCGGCGAATATACATACCAATGAAGAAATCGTAAGCATGCAAAATGAAATGATTCAGGAAGCGGAACGCATTTTTGCTCAAATCGTCGACAGCGTTGCTTATATTTCCGAACAAATCGCCGTCTTCAGCGAGGAGAGCGAGTCCATGCTGGAGGCTTCCCACAAAATTTCCGCTTCCATTCAAAATATTTCATCCATCACCGAACAGTCTGCTGCCGGTACCGAGCAAGTCTCTGCAGCCATGAATGAACAAATTTCTTCTATTGAAAATGTAGCCCTTGAAACCGAAGCGATGACCCAGGCGGTCTTCCAGCTTCAGAAAACGATTCAAGTCTTCAAAATTTAACTTACCCGTTTTTATAGCTTTTAAAAAATGCAGCAAAAAACCGGCAGATGCCGGTTTTTTCATGCTTCGATCAATCCGAATCATTAAGAAGAGACAAAAGGTTTGTTTTTCCCCGCAAGATGGATTGACATATCGAAAAAGGCCAATATAATTAACGTATGGACTATACATTAATATTTAAGGCGCTTTCGAATGAAACAAGGCTGCAAATGCTGCAGTGGCTTAAACAGCCGGAACAGCATTTTCCAGCGCAATCCGCTCATTTGAACGATTTGGATTTCACGGGCGGCGTTTGTGTGGGTTCGATTCAAGAAAAGGCCGGAATGTCCCAATCGACAACCTCGCAATATTTGTCGATGCTTCAAAGATCCGGACTGCTTGAAGCCAAGCGTTGCGGACAGTGGACTTATTACCGCCGGAACGAAGCCGCTTTAAAGCAGCTGGCTGAATGGATCGGACAAGAGCTTTAATTAGCATTCGAAATCGGCCTGTCAATAACATTATTGGCATGTTTTATTTCTCATTTCGTGTATTCTCAAATTAATCATTATACTAAAATTTATTAAGGATCTTCGGGGTAAGGTGAAATTCCTGACCGGCGGTGATGCTCTGCAAAGAGCTTAGCCCGCGACTCGCTGATGTCGTTTGCTTCAGCGACTGACTTGGTGCAATTCCAAGGCCGACGGTAAAGTCCGGATGGAAGAAGATCATCAATAATCGTGTTTGGCATGGTTTCTTTGCCCTGCTCCTACATGTTTATTTGATCACCCCCGATTGCTTTTAAACAATCGGGGGTTTTCCTTTTTTTAAGATCCGCAGGAGGCTATTATGTCCAGTATTGACCAAGCATTACCGATTCGCAGTGAGCGTAGCGTTAAAACCGGCTTTTGGCTGGTTGTTCTCGGGGCCGCCCTTTGGGGTGTGGACCCGATCTTCCGGATTTTATTGTCCAAGTATCTGACTTCTTCACAAATCGTGCTGCTGGAGCATCTTATTTTGTTCCTGTTTGCCGCCCCGGTTTTATGGGCTCACCGCTCTGAACTGAGAGGTCTGAAAGCCCGCCATGTCGGGGCCCTGCTCTTTATATCCTGGGGCGGATCCGCGCTGGCTACGATTTTGTTCACGCAGGCTTTGGCTACTGCCGTCAACTTCAACTCGGTTCTTCTGCTTCAAAAGCTGCAGCCGCTGTTCGCCATTATTCTTGCCCGGTTTCTATTGAAAGAAACGCTTCCCAAAATGTTCGGCCGGCTGCTGCTGGTTGCTTTGATCGGCACTTATCTGCTGACCTTCGGCCTTCATTTTCCATTCAGCCATGTCAGCGAATTTGTGGAGGTAGGGAGCCTTCTCTCCCTGGGAGCGGCCGCTTTGTGGGGAGGGTCCACCGTCATGGGGCGTTTGATGGTTGGAAAAATGGAGTACGAAACCGTGACCTCCCTTCGTTTTATTTTGGCGCTGCCTTTGCTGTTCGTAATTACGTTAAACCAAGGCGCAGCCTGGAATATTCCTTCCGATAAAGGCGCCGTGGCCGGCATTGTCATCAACATCGTTTTGCAAGCCGTGCTGCCCGGTCTGCTCAGCTTGCTGCTCTACTACAAAGGTTTGAAAAATACCAAAGCATCCATTGCCACCTTGGCCGAGCTTAGCTTCCCAATGGTCAGTGTCATCATTAACTGGATTGTTTATCATCAAAGAATTACGCTTGTCCAGTTGACCGGGTTCCTTCTGATTTGGGCCGTCCTGTTTGCGATCTCTCGTCAGCAGAGCTTGAAGGAACAACAGGCTTAATCGATTTACAACGATAAATGAACCGCTATGCCTTTTCGTTTCCTATCAGGAAGCCGGAAGGGCATTTTTTAGCCGCTAAAACAAAATAGCCGGCCGCCGCTCTGCCCGGCGCCTGGCTATTCCTTTTTGCTAAAGGACTGCTCAGCCTTTCACGCCCCCGAGCGTCATGCCTTTGACAAAGTATTTTTGCAGGAACGGATAAACGATGATCATCGGCACGCTGGCCACGATCGTCATCGTCGCCCGGATGGAGGTCGGCGTCACGAAATTGGCGTTGCTGTTGCCGCTGTTGGCAAAAGCGGAGGCTGAGGTCATCGAAGAGTTTGAGTTCGAATTGGCCAGCATACGCATCAGCTCATACTGCAGGGTGCTCAGATTAGGCACCTGAGAGTTGTAAAGAAAGACATCGAACCAGGAATTCCACTGGTAGACTCCCGTGAACAAGGCCACCGTCGCCAAAGCGGGCAGCGATAGAGGCAGCACGATCTGCATGAAAGTACGGAAGTCACCCGCCCCGTCCATTCGCGCCGATTCGATGATGCCTTCCGGCAGCCCTTCAATAAAGGAACGGATAACAATCATGTTAAACACGCCGATGATGCCAGGCACAATATAAACCCAAAAGCTGCCGATCAGATGTAGGTCCCGGATCAGCAGGTAGCTGGGGATCAGCCCCCCGTTCAGATACATCGTGAGTACGAACATCACCGTTACGAATTTGCGCAGGACAAACTCAGGACGGCTGATCGTATAAGCTACCATCGCCGAAGCGAATACGGTAATGACCGTACCGAGCACGGTGCGCAAAATGGAAATCAGCGTAGCGTGAAAAATCGTGGCTTCCTTAAATACGTATTGGTAGCTTTCCAGACTGAACTGGCGCGGCCAAAGGAAAATGCCGCCCCGGATCGAATCATTTGCATCGTTCAGCGATACGGCAAGCGTATTGATGAACGGATACAGCGTGATGACCGCCAAACCAACGAGGAATAATACATTGAAGGTATCGAAGATAAGGTCGCTGGGTGAGCGAAACCGTTTATACACTTTTTTGACAGGCATGCTTTGAGCCATCGGTTTTCTCCTCCTTTCCTAAAACAATCTCTCCTCGCCCATTCGTTTGGCCAGCGCATTGGCCGAGAACAGAAGAATAAAGCTGACCACCGTCTTGAACATGCCGGCCGCCGTGGCGAGCGAGAAATTGCCCATCGAAATCCCGTATTTCAGCACAAAAATCTCCAGGTTCTCGGAATATTCCGCATTCATGCCGTTGCCGAGCAAATATTGGGGTTCAAATCCCGTTTCCAGAATGTTGCCCAGGTTCATGATCAGCAAAATGATAATGACCGGCTTCAATCCGGGAAGCGTTACCCGCAGGATCCGCTGGAAGCGGTTCGCCCCGTCAATTTCGGCCGCTTCGTATTGCGACGGATCAATCATCGTCATCGCCGCCAGGTATACGATCGTGTTCCAGCCGACATCTTTCCAAACCTCAGAAATGCCGAGAATTCCCCAAAAATAAGGTCCGATCCCCAGCCACATGACCGGCTCCGGAATAATATGCAGGCCTACCAGCACTTTATTGATAATGCCGTCGCCGTCAATGGACAGTGCTGTCGCAATCAGGTTAGCCGCCACTACCCAGGAAATAAAATGCGGCAGATAGCTGATCGTCTGCACAAACCGTTTAAAGAAAATGAGCCGGAGTTCATTAAGCAGAATCGCCAGCGTGATGGCCGTTACAAATCCGAGGACCAGCTTAATAACCGCCATGGCCAGCGTATTCCGCATAACGCGGATAAAGGAATCGTCGGAGAACAGGAATTTGAACTGCGACCAGCCGACCCATTCCTGCTGGAACATGCCGAGATTGGGACGGTAATGCTGGAAGGCGATCGTCCAGCCCCATAACGGAAGATACTTAAATACAAAAATCCAGATCACAAAAGGCACGGACATGCAGATCAGCGCCTTCTGCTTAAGCAGCAGCTTAAAAAAACGTTTGGCTCCCTTAGCCCTCTTAGGGTTTAGCACGGTCTGGGTGCCGGCCGCCGGTGCGGCGGTTTGATTTTCCATGGCTTATTCCTCCCCGATCGGACATCCTTGTCGTCAAGCCGGCAGGCCATGCATGGGGGCCTATCGGAAGGAAGCGGGCCCGGCCGAAGCCAAACCCGCCCCTTTGCTTCTCCCGCCGGAACGAACAGTTGAACACGTAATGATTAGTTTCCGGTTCCCGTCACCTTGGCGATTTTGGCCGCGATCAGGTCATCCATGGTGCTTTCAAACCCTTTTACGTCCAGTTTGCCGAATTCCTTGAGGTATTCCTCCCAGATCGCATCAAACTGGTCCGGTTTGGCCAGCACAAGCTTCGGAAAATATTTAAGTTTGACGTCCTTCGATTTCTGCTGGAAGATCTCCGCAGGTGAGCCCTGCTCGATCGAGATACTCCAGGCCGGATACCACGGCCGGTCGTCTGGAGTCGCAAACAATTCGGAGAACGTTTTGACGCCGTATTTTTCAAGAACATTCTTGTCGCCTTCCGTAAAGGAAGCCTGGGCTACTTCCGGCTGGCGGTTAACCGCATAAGCGTTGCCGTCGCTGAATCTGGAGCCCAAACCGTACATCGGCCAGCTGTAGTTGAAGTAAGTAAAACCTACCTTCTGGTTGGTGGCGTTGTCTTTGCGGGCTTCGATCTGCTCCGGCGTCTGGTAGAAGCGGCCTTGATCGTCCACCTCATAAGTTTCGCCTTTAAAGCCCCACTGAATCATGATTTGATTTTCTTCCTTCAGCATGTTGTCGAAGAACTGGATAATCCGTACCGGGTCCTTGGCGCTTGTCGTAATGCCTACGCCGCGGTTGTCAACGAAAGAGTTTGGATCAAGGTATTGGTCTTTGGTGTTTTGATCAAATACGATCGGCAGCGGCATGTAGTCCAGATCGTCGTTTCCGGTTTTGCGGATATTTTGAATCGCCTGATCGACTTCCCACTCGTAATCGAAGAAGCCAAGCACTTTGCCGGAGGAGACTTTCGCCAGGTACTGATCATAGTTGTTGACGAAAGAGGACTTGTCGTAAAGGCCTTCGTTGTTGATTTCGTTCAGCTTCTTAAGCCACTGCTTGGTGTAATCATCGTCAGCATAAACATCCGATTTATGAGTGGTCATATCGACGATCACGTCGCCGTCGTTCGGATAACCGGCCAAATGCATCGGAGCGTTGAAGATGCCCATCGTCCGCCAGTCATAGGTCAGCGAGGTGAAGCCGGTCAACCCTTCGCTTTTGTGTACGTCATTGTATTTCTTGATCAAGTCGAAGTATTCGTCCAGCGTTTTGATCTTCGGATACCCGAACTCTTTCAGGACCCGGCGTTGAATGAAAAAGGCCCCCTGCTCGATTTTTGGTGCCGGCAGATAGTCGCCCACAACCGCTGAAAACGGCAGGAAATAGATGTTGCCGTCCGCCTGCTTCATCTGGTTGAAATAAGGCCCGTATACCCGTTTAATATTGGGTCCGTATTTCTCGATCAGATCGTTTAACGGGATAAAAGCCTTGGCGTCCAAAATCTTGTCGATCGCCGTATCCGGAGCGAGTACGTCCGGGTAATCGCCGCTCGCAATCATGGTACCGATCTTGGTGTTCACATCGCCAACCGGGAACTGCAGTTTAAAATTGACGCCGGTTTGCTCTTCAAGCTTTTTGCCGATTTCGGTTTTATTGGAGTCAATGTCGGGAACCTGGGAATTGGCGTTAAAATAAGTGAAGGTTACCGGCGACTTATCCGCCTGCGTGGAGTTGCTCGCCGAATTGGAGGCGCCGGCATTTCCCGACGGCTCCGCCGACGAGGCCTTGTCGTTTCCATTCCCGTTGTTTCCTCCGCTGCAGGCCGACAAGGAAGCCGTCATCAAGAGGGTTAAACCTAACATTGCAAGCTTCTTTCTGACCATGAATGTCGTTATCCCCTTTCGCTCGTTTATTTTTGTAAGCACTTTCATTTTAAAGAACAGGGGATTTTCTGATAACCCGAAAAACTTTATACTCTACTTTGAAAAACATAGATGTTTAGCTTGGAGGCTCCTGCCCCCCAGCCTGGACTTCTTTCCGTGCTCCCTCCTGCAGGCCCGGCAGCTCAATACGCACGGTTGTCCCCTCACCCGCCATGCTGTTCAGCCAAAATCGGAACCGCTCACGATAGTTGAGCTTCAGCCGGTAATAAGCGTTGCGAATGCCGATATGCTCGCCCATCGCTTCCTCATCCGCAAGGGAATGCCAGATCTCCTCCAGCTGCTCCTGTCCGATCCCTGCGCCGTTATCCTCCACCTCGGCAATCAGGTTATCCTCCGACAGCCGAATCCGCAGCAGGATGCGCCCGCCCTCCTTCAGCGGCTCAATGCCGTGGATGCTGGCGTTTTCGACAAACGGCAGTATGGTCATTTTCGGAATCTGGCACCCATAAGCCGCTTCGTCGATATCCACCCGGTAATCGAGTTTATCGCCAAAGCGGTATTTTTGAATTTCCAGAAAACAATAAATCAACTCAAGCTCCTCCCGGACGGATACCAAATCCCGGTCCCAGGTTAGTGATTTACGGAAAATTTTGGCCATGTTATGGATAATTTTTGCCGTTTCCGTTTCTTTTTTCAGCAGACTCCGCATCCGGATCGTCTCCAGCGCATTAAACAGGAAATGCGGGTTGATCTGGCTCTGCAGCGCATGAAGCTGGGCCTGATTGCGTTTGAGCTCCAAATCCTTGCGCTGAATATCGGCAACGTACACATCGTCTATCAGCTTGCGGATCTGCAGCGTCATCCGGTTGAATTCATCGGTGAGCTGCCCGATCTCATCCCGGTATTGCTCATGTTTGATCGTATCAAAATGATGGTTTTTGACTTTTTTCATATGCTTCAAAATCCGCACGATCCGTTTGTTAAAAGAGCGGGTGAACCAAATAATGATCAAGGTAGGCACGAGCAGGTTAGGGATCGCCAAATAAAGGACAAAATTCCGGGAACGGTGAACGTCCTTAAGCAGCTCATTTTCCGGAAAAAGCCCCTCAATCCGCCACCCCCGCAAATAGTTGACGTTGTTGAACTCCTGCTTGAACACAAGCGTATGGGAAGGTACGGAAAGCTTATCGAACGATAGCTTTTTGGCTTGCCAATCCAGCTCGGGATCGGTCGCGTAATCGATCATGCCCGAATCATTGACCAGGTAAAGCTTCCCCTGAAGCGTCGAATTGCGGAACAGGCCGGTAATCGTATCCAGTCCGATGTCGATTTTTAACACTTTAGTCCGAAGATTCTGGTATTTGTAATAATTCAGCCGCCGGACAACGGTATAGGTGGTTTCGGGACCTTTGTAGGTATAATTTACGCTGCGGATTACAATCGGCGAAGGGGAGGAGTTATTCATGATAGTCCGGAACCAGGGCTCCTGACGGACCCCGGCCGTAATTGGAAGAATACCTCCGCCTCCGATCACCGAATTGTTGTTGGTGTAAATCGAAATATTTTGAATGGCTTTGTAGATAGGAGAGTAACGGTACAGGGTCGGACTGATGGTTGCATAATAAGAATCGATGTAATCGGAAGGCGTTTCGTATGTTTTTTCGATGGCGTCGTTCAGTAGGTTATCTGTGTAAAGCACGGAAGAGATGCCAACGGCCACGTCAATCTGGGCTAAAAAATCGTTGCGGATCTGTTCCATCGCCTTCGACATGTCGTTGATCTTCTGCTGCTTCACGTTATGCGTTGTCACCTGATAAAACACGATATTGGTTACGACGATCGGAACAAAAACAGCGACGGTATAAAGGATGAGCATTTTGCTTCTCAGGCGCACATGGTTAAAATTAAGCTTCATAAATTAAGCCCCGCTCGTTTTATTTGGAGGAAAGCTGATTCCGGTAAGCGGTTGGCGTACGGCCTTCCACCTTTTCAAATTTGCATACAAAATAGTCGGCATTGTCAAAACCTACGTGACGCGCGATTTCGTATACCCGCAGTTCGGTTTGGCGAAGCAGCCGTTTAGCATTGTCAACGCGGATTTGCAGCAGAAAATCATTAAAATAAACACCGAATGTTTTTTTGAACAGCTGCCCTAAATAAACGGGATTCATGTAAAAACGGGCAGCGATGCTTTTCAGGCTGATATCTTCGTTATAATGCCGTTCAATATAGCTTTTGATCTTCATAATATCGCCCCTTGCATGGTTCCTGCGCAGAGCCGCGGCCATTTCGGCGCTTTCCTCGATAAAGCCGCGGAAGCGGTTCTTCAGACCTTCCAGGGTAACCGGATAATTCCGCCACTGCAGCACCGCCTCCAGTGAGCTAAGCTCCTTTTCGTCGCCCTGCATGGCTGAGATGGAACCGATCACGGCAAACACGAGCCGGGCGATCACGTTTTGTACCGCCTCAGGCGCAAAGGCCCGCTGCTGCATCTCCGCAAAAATCCAGTCCGCCGCTTCCAGCATCGCATCGCGGTTCCCCTCCTCCATCTGCTCCAGCAGATGGGCATAAACACTCGCTTCGAACTCCATGTAACGAAGGGGCTGATTTTTCATCCGGCTATACGTCAAAACCCGGTGCTCGGCAGCGGCGTATTTGTGCTGCATCGTTTCGATGGCCGTCAAATAACAGTGATTTATTTCGCTCAAGGAGCGTCCATCGTCTCCGGCATAGATCAGGATCGGCCGGGCGGTAAAACGGCCGTTCATACGGTGCGCCAGCCGAGCCGCCATGTCCCCGATATCCGTCTGCTGCCCGTTGGCCGCGTCTGAGGCATCCAGGCATACGGGGAAGCCGTATACTCCAAGCCGGTGCTCATGCAGAGGGACCGGCTTGATAGCCGGGTTCCATAAGGCGGCTTCCTCAATGAGGGCATGCCGGAACTCCCGCAGCTCTTTGGCTTCGGAATCCCGCTTAAGCGGGTTTACCAAATCGTTTATTTCGGCGATCAGGTAGCCGTAATGTCCCTCCTGAGGAAGGGCCCACATGTGGGCTAGCTCATCCAACTCCTCTTTGGAGGTTTCGCCTCTTAGCAATCTGGTAAAAGCTTTTTGTTCATGCCCGGCCGGCCTTTCCTTCATCAGCTTTTCTTTTCCGATCTCGCTGGCCAGACGCGACAGGGAATCCTGCAGCTCCAGCTCGTCTATCGGCTTCAGGATAAAATCTTTTACGCCGAATTTAATCGCCTGCTGAGCGTACTGGAAATCCCCGTACCCGCTGATGATCACGAATTTCGTCTCCTCATCGCCCTTGTTCCTGGTCATCCGGATTAAACCTAAACCGTCAAGCACCGGCATGCGAATATCCGTAATGACCAGCTCCGGCTTGATTTCCTCGATCAGCCTGAGCGCTTCCTCGCCGTTGTCCGCCTCCTCGATGACTTCATAACCGCAGGTATTCCAGTCTATCAAATTCCGAAGTCCTTGCCTCGCAAAAACCTCATCTTCAACCAAAATTACTTTATACATCCGTACCCTCCTTCCAAAGGATTCTGTGCATGACCTGGTAAGGCCAGGCTAAACGGGTGACTTCGGCACCTTTTTCTACTTATTGCTTGTATTGCGTATTTATTGCATATTTATTGCGCATCACCTGCGCATCTACTGTTCATTTATATGCAGGTCTTCCGCAGGTTTAAAAATCCGGTAACGCCCGCTTAAAGCCAAAATGGCAAACATATAAAGGCAGTTGTCATAATATCTGCGGCTGCCGGTCCGAACCGGTGTGTTCCACAGCAATTTTACTGCGTTTTCAGCATGCGGACCGGATGCAGCCAGCGAAGCCATTGCATTGGTGGCCAATAGGCCTACCGGGTGCAAGGATTTTTCCTCCAAAGGCCTGCCGTCTATGGTGTATCTCCGGTAGTCCTCCGGCTGAATATCCGCAAAAAAAGCCTGAATGCGATCCGCTTCCACCGGCTGCCACTCGTCCGCGCGGAACCATTCGTAATCAAGGCCGATATTGGCCCCTACCCGGTAAGCATCGCTGAAAAATTTTCCGTAACCCTTTGTATCGTTAGGCGTTCCATCATAATAAGCATATTCGGGGGCCAGACCTGTAACCGGATGACAGGCGATATGAAGATACGCCCGGCTCGCAGCAGCCGCTTCCTTCCAAAAAAGCCGATCCTCGGGGTAAGCCCATAAAGCAAACAACTCGTAAAAATGAGGAAGATGGTAAGAAGGATCAGAGAAATCGCAGTTAGGCACAAATTTGATCAGCTTGTTGTCCGGATTCCACATCGGCTGTCCATTCCCGTCTTCCCCTTTATGCAAGCACGTCCGAAGCAGGTTGCGGGCCTGCCGGCCGTAATCAAACGGAGCGGTTCCGTCCCCCCAACGATGTGAAGCAAACAGAAGCGCCAATGCAAAAAATTCCTCGCCGTCCGGCGCCGGTCCATTGGAACGCCGTGTACCATCGGGGTCGCAGGACCAGGCGAAATAACCGGCGTTTTCCCCTTCCGTCATAAACATATAGGTGTACGTCCACTTCCAGATCCGGTCAAACACCTCTTTGCGGCCGAGTTGAACCGCCATCATCATGCCATACGACATACCTTCGGTGCGAACATCGAGATTTCCCGTATCCAATAAATATCCCATGTCCTCGCCGGCCTCATAATAAATTCGCGTATCCTCGGGGCCTTCAAACAGCTGGGTCCAGGTATCCTCGACCCTCGCTTCAATTTCCTTTTCAGAAAATCCGATTTCCCGAAAAACGTTGCGGTAATTCCCGGAATCATAAGCGCCCAGTGTTTTCTCCATTTTTGTTCACCCTCCAATTGAATTGGTTCTGTCGTCGGTAATAAATCACATTCCATCAGATTGCGTATAGCACGACAAATATCAACCGCAGATCAATGAAATCCACTTCCAATGTAACCGTTTACAAAAAAGAGTAATTCAACAGACGCTTTCTGTGTCATTATAACATAAAAACTTAGTTTGTTGACTAGCCAAACTATGTAGAAATTTGCGGAATAAAGTCACTGAGCTTTATTTACCCCCTATCAAGTTTTCTGCAGCAAAAAACCCTTGCATCGCAAGGGTCTCATTAGTGTAATTATGGAGCGGGTGATGGGAATCGAACCCACGCTACCAGCTTGGAAGGCTGGAGTTCTACCATTGAACTACACCCGCATTATAGATGGTCGGGATGACACGATTCGAACATGCGACCCCCTGGTCCCAAACCAGGTGCTCTACCAAGCTGAGCTACATCCCGAAAATCAGATATGCGGTCGAGAGGACTCGAACCTCCACGGGGGTTAGCCCACACGGACCTGAACCGTGCGCGTCTGCCAATTCCGCCACGACCGCATATTCAATTATTGCTGCCATTTTTAAATAAATGGCGGAACCGACGGGATTCGAACCCGCGATCTCCTGCGTGACAGGCAGGCATGTTAGGCCTCTACACCACGGTTCCAAGAGAAATAATGGTGACCCGTAGGGGATTCGAACCCCTGTTACCTCCGTGAAAGGGAGGTGTCTTAACCCCTTGACCAACGGGCCATGCTATTTTATGTACACCCTAAATGGGTACGCTTGGCGGCATCCTACTCTCCCAGGACCCTGCGGTCCAAGTACCATCGGCGCTGGAGGGCTTAACGGTCGTGTTCGGGATGGGTACGTGTGGAACCCCTCCGCCATCGCCACCAAACGGGC
>NZ_JBZCMS010000014.1:0-95887 GCF_058267595.1 Paenibacillus mobilis | reverse complement strand
CTCTGCTTGGTTAAAATGTTTCTTACTCATGTCATCCCCTCCATTGCCTCTTCCAGTATACAAAAAGTACCCATAGCCCAGACACCTTTTTTTCAAAGTGTCCAGTCTATGGGTACCAGTTTAGCGCTCCCCTCCTTGTTGTTTTCCTCCATAACAATTCAGTCTAATTGGCCTTTCGAACTAACAGAGCCCTTCTTCGATCTCCTGTTCCTAAGAAATGATGCTCTCCAACTCCTTCCCCTCAATTCATGTGCTTCTTGTTTCGTCGTGTTTCCTGTTTCGTCTTTAGAACGCCTATATATTTTACAAACCGTTGCCATTTCCTAAATCGAGGCCTCACTTACTTTAACTGCCCGTCAATGTCTGCCGCTGAACCGTTTAATCGCTTCCTCGGTCACCGGCTCGAAGAGGTTAACGAGATTGCCGTCAGGATCTCGGAAAAGCATAGAACGATTGCCCCACGGCATCGTGGTCGGTTCCTGTATCCAATCATCGACAACTGGCTTCAAACGCACGTATTCGGCTTCGATATTGTAGACGCGGAACTCGATGATGACAGAGTGATTTTGGGCCGCTACTACGGAACCAGCGCCAAATAGCTGCGCCGTCTGGGAGTGACCGATTGCCAGGGTGCATGAGGGGAAAACAAGTTCGGCAAATACCGGCGCAGGGCGCTCCGCCGAAACCCCCAAGACGTTCTCATAGAACTCGACGAGACGATCCACGTCGTCGGTAATGATGCGTACAGAAGCAAAATTCATAAGATATCATCCTTTCTCAATTAATGGTGAAATACCGTATCCTGTCGTGAGTCAGAATCTCGCCTATCTCACCACTACTCCTTTATAGGTTTACATATCCGAATATAAAACAACGCTACTGACAGCGTGATGTCAGTAGCGTTTTAATATTTTTTGAGCTTCCTCTCGAATCCGATTTCGGAACGATTCAGGTTCCAATACGGTCACACCCGCTCCCCAACCAAGCACCCATTGTAGCACTTCATCCAGTTGACGGACTCGTAAGACCACGTGCAATCCATCTGCGTGTTCTTCCATATCCTCCATGTAAGGATAGTCCGATTCCTTCACCTTATCCGCGATGTCAGGATTAAAAAGAAGGCGAACCCGCAAGTCGCGATCATCCGGAGGGGTATATTCCCTTAAGTCAAAATGTGCCGGCAATTTGAATCGTTCTTCCAGAACGGTAAGTTCGCTCATTCGGGACAAACGAAAATGACGGATGTCTTGGCGTAGATCGCAATAGCCTACAAGCATCCAGGATCCTTCCACGAGAACCAGACCATAGGGAGCGATGGTACGATCACTCTGGGGATTCCCGCCCGAGTCCCCAATCTTTTTCGAATAATGAAATCTGATCTTTCGTTCATCTAATAGGGCCTGGCGGATCTTTTCGAAATAGTCCTTTTCTTTTGAAATCGCAACCTGTTTACCGGGAGCGAGCAAGCGCAGCGTCTTACGCACACGAGTGGCCTCATGGCGAACGTTCTGCGAGAGTATGGCCTCGATTTTTCGCCGAGCGGCTTGAGACCTGACACGATACTCCTCATCAAATCGTTGCTCGATAAAGTCCGTTCCTATAAGTAAGGTCACAGCTTCTTCTACCGTAAAACTGATCGGCGGCAGGAAATAACCTTTCATCAAAGAATAGCCTGTGCCTGGGGCGCCGATAATCGGTACTCCCGCTTCACTAAGCGCCTGAATGTCACGATAGATGGTCCGCACGCTGGTTTCAAACAGGGCCGCCAAATCTTCGCCCCGTACAACTTCCCTGCTTTGCAGCTCTAGCACAATGGCCAATAAGCGGTCGGTTTTGTTCATCGGGCCCCCTTGAGACTTACTGCCGTTCATAAAAACTCGCTATCATATATGGCATCCAAATTGATATATCCTTAATTTATAATGTCCCCTTTGTTATTAGCCAACTTTTCACGCCATTGGCGTAAGTCTTCAGGCGTCTGTTTCTCCCACTCTGTTGCTTCACCAATAATTTTCAAGGGTTCTCGTGAGCGGTACGAACGTGTCAAATTACCTGGGAATTTCTTGTCTGTAACATTCGGATCATTTTCAAATTCGCCTGTTGGTTCTACAATATAAACTCTTTCTCTCCCATTTCCTTTTGCTAAGGAAGCGGCAAGTCCTGCACCCTTAACAAGGGCTGTGAAATAGATATGATTCATTTTGAGTTCAGCTTTATAATTCGATTCTCCCCCTGCTGTCAGCAGATCGCCAACCTGCAAATCTGCTTTTGTTCCATGAAAAAATGGACCTTTATCAGAGGGAGGAACATTAAAGGAATTAGATAACTCATAATTCGTTTTTGCCTTGTCTAGATCGGACAGCTCCTCATAGCATTTGGCAATATTCAAGTACAGCGATTTGAAAGTGCTCTTAACGCTGTCATCATTTAGTTTTAACGCTAACTGCAAGGACGTTTCCAACCATTTTAATTTTTCTGAACTATTTTTTTGATGTCGAGCTATAAAATAAGCTGCAATAAATCTTTCAAAATCATTTTCAGCTTCACTCCATGCTTTAAGAAACAGCATCCCTGCATCTTCGGGTTTTCCGCTATCTTCCATACCCATACCCATCATACATAGTTTAATAATATTGTTATTGGGGTCAAATTGAATGTTCATCTTATTTCGCCTCTTAACAATTGAATTTTTTACATTTCGGTTATTTCTCCACCTGTTAAGAACAAATAAACCCCTGCTAAAAAACAGTCTTATTCCTAACTTTTATCTCCACATTTTATAGTACAACTTTATTAAAATCTGAATAAAGTCATGATAGAAAAACAAGGAAAAGGCCTGATGGACCTGGTTTTTTCCAGTTCTCCATTTATCCCTTCCCTCATTTTATCACGCCTTTATTCAATTATTAACACAGGTTAATTATGAATAGCAGTTTTATTTGTGTTCTACACTACTCTTCACCAGCAAGGCCACCGACTCCACCTGTGTGGAGTAAGCAACGTCAACATATTGCTCTAAGAACTTCTCATGTCAGCAATTCAATTTAGTTACCGCCAAAAAGGGCAACAACAGCCTTTCACTGCTTAATTCAGTAGTGAAGGGCTGTTGCTTATAGTGATAACTTTGGGTTTAGGCTTCCCCAATTATTGATTTCACCTGGGTATGCCATTATTTAGGTCGATAAAGCAGCTAGACCACCTCTTGAGCGTTTTACTTTACGCCTAAAGGATCTCTCTCGGCATCGGTAGCGTCATCGCGGTCGGTGGATCGGCTAAAATCCTCCCAAGCGGCGTCGCTGGCAGCCAAAGCAGCCGCCGCGGCCTGCGCGCCGGCAAGAGCGTCGGAACCCAGCAACAGTCGAACTGGAGGACGCTTTTCAGACACGAGTTGAATGATTGCTTGGGCGACTTTCGCTGGATCACCGAGCGGAGCGGTCCCACTAGAGGCAAACAGATTGGCCAAAAAGCCTACCGTTGTTTGGTAAGGCGCGCTTGCTTCTGGAATCTTCATTGATGAACCGGCCCAGTCGGTATGCATTCCGCCGGGTTCAATAGCGGTGACAAGGATACCCAACGGAGCGACTTCCGCGGCGAGAACCTCAGTGAATCCGCTGACAGCCCACTTAGCTGCCTGATATGCGGCCAGTCCAGGGTTGCCGAGGCGTGAGCCGACGGATGATACGTTAATGATGCGGCCACCACCCTGCTCACGCAAAATTGGCAGCACGGCTTTGGTAGTAGCGATGACGCCAAACAGATTGGTGTCGATCTGGGCACGGAAGTCTTCCAGCGTAGTATCCTCAACGGTTGACAAGTTTGCGTAACCGGCGTTGTTGATGACGACATCCAGTTTGCCAAAGCGCTCGTGGGCGCGCGCCACGGCTTCATCGATCTGGCGCGGGTCAGTGACGTCGACGGGCAAGACAAGTAATTGCTCAGGGTATGTTGCCGCGAGGTCATCTAAAGCAGAAACTGTGCGCGCCGTGGCGGCGACCTGATCGCCGCGCTCTAAGGCTGCTGTGACAATAGCACGGCCGAGGCCGCGGGAACTGCCGGTGATAAACCAAACTGTGTTGTTCATGGAGATACTCCTCTCATATTGTTCCTTGTTTTTGATACATCGTTCCAACTATATTGGAATTTATGTTCCACTCTATTATATAGAGGTACAACGACACTGTCAAATAATTTAGAAAATTAATTCCAAAAATAATGATTAATTTATCAATTATACATATATATCGATAAATTAACGCCTTTTTAATGGAATTATCGTGCCATAAATCAAACTAAAATTTTAAATACAGAAAACTAAATAACTAAACATTTAGTGTATTGGAATATTATTTCGAAAAATTGACATGTTGAGAGAAGTCACCTAAAATAAAACAGAAAATTAATTCCACTTTAAAGCTAAAGGGAAATGAAGGGATATGAAATGAGTAAACGCGAAGATATTTTAAGCGCTACCTTAGATTTGATTAATCAAGAGGGATTACAGTCGACCACTTTTTCAAAAATATTCAAAAAGGCAAACGTGGGATCCGGGACATTTTACCACTATTTTAATAATAAAGAAGAGCTTGTAAATGAGTTGTTTAGAGCCATTGGATCACATATGGGAGAAGTAGTAATTAGCAATTACGATCCGACACTGACCATATTTGAAAGATTAAGATGCATGTTAAGGAATATAGCCGAATTTGCACTTAAGTATCCAAAAGAACTATGGTTTCTTGAAAATTACTATCATTCGCCTTATATTTCTGACGAATCACGTAATATGCAAGATCCCGCTATGAATGAATTTTTCATAATAGTTGATCAAGGTCAGAAGCAGGGGATTATTCGAGATATGGACAAGATGATGTGTTGCCAGATTCTTAACGGAATTATAATATCAGTCATAAAAGGTTCTTTAGCCGGCAAATATCCTCTAGATGAATATCAGATTCAGCAAACTATAGAAGCATGTTGGCGAGCTGTAAAAATTTGATATCACAATTCCATGAATCCCTTGTCCCACGAGGCCTGAAAGGGGCACGGTATTATTCTGTGCCCTGCAGTTCAGAATGAATAAACACCTGCCAAAAACAACTCTCAAGCCCGCATTCCACCGTTGCTCTCAATAATAAACTCGTGCTACAAAACAGTTATTCCCCCAATTCTTCACTCAACTTTTTCTGTCACAACTTTATTAAAATCTGAATAAAGTCATGATAGAAAGCAGGGGAGAGGCTTGATGGATCTGGGTTTTCCCCCTTCTCCATTCTTCCTCTCCCCGATTTTTTCACGCCTTTATTCAATTTTTAGCACAGGTTTATTATGAATATCAGGTATTTATTCGTGTCCTACACCACTCTTCACCAACAAAGCCACACTCTCGACATGCACCGTATGCGGGAACATGTGAGGGTTGGATGGATTGTGTGTTAGTTGGTTAAAACCCTTGATCTATAAGGGTTTTAACCATAGAGTATTGTTCGTTTTGTTTGCGTTTGATTGCTTGTTGACAACGTTCGTCAACAAGTCGTCAACAACCATTAGATCTATTCCAAGAGGAGTCGAACTGCCGTTCCCAACTTATTAATTCGTTTATCTCATTTTAAAAATTGCCTTGTGCGCGAACCCACATTGTCGCCGATGATTTCCTAGCATAATTCACCTCATAATATCAATTGGTAATTGAATCGACCTTTTCTAAAGCTGCTTTGAGTTTGTCGAACTGAGAGACTAGCCATTCGAAATGTTGAATATATAATTCAGGATTATGGACGTCTGTTTCAATCGAGTGCAGAATCCTTTTTGCCGTACTCTTTTCACGGCTAGTATACCATTCAAGCGGAGAGCCATAAGCCTTTTCTATTTCAGTTTTCATTGAGTCCAATCGAGCAAAATCCTCTGGCCGATAGACATACAAACCAATGCGCAGTATTTTCTGCCTCACGAGTTGAAAGAAAATAAGGTAATCCCTGCTGCCTATTGTGACATCATACCAGTCGTCAGTAGATGGTTTGCGTGAAGCTATGTCTTCGCCGCGCCCATTTTCCCTGCAGTAGTTTACAAAATTGCTCCAGAAATCCAAGCGGAGATAATGCCTGTCGGATAGCTCCCGTGTTGCTTCGATTACGGGTGTCGGAGTTGGCTCGGTTTCAGAGATTTCATCGGGTACTTCACGCTCGTCATTTATAAATGATATATGAAGCAACTCAGCTTTTTCATTGCTTCCAAATTGCAGCTGCCAACGTTTCTCCATGAAATTCAGAAGGGAGAGCCCACGGTTAAAGATGTTTTGAGCTGTCCAATCATCTTCTTGTGCAACTTCTATCTCAGAATGAGAACCGTTGATATAACCCCTTCTACCCGCCGCAGTTGGGTTCTTTTTGTCCAGGAAGCTATCGTTTTGGAGCGAAGAGTTAATGCTCTGGGACAACGGGAGTAAATTTCCAAGCGAAGCGGATAGTTGCTTTATCTCGCTCCCCGAAAACATCCTGTAGGTATTTCGCCAATACCATTTCGTCGGCGTTTGGGGCAGAATATGCTCTATGGTCACCTTGTCTTTTTCAACTCGCGTGAACATACTCCAGTGGACTTTCTGAATGTTATTCTTAACGGCTTTCTCATACTCATATTCATAAAGAAAATAGCGTAAGTCGCGCCACCCATAGAAACCCTCTCCAGATTCAAACCGCCTGTTGGTACGTGCGGTAAATGCTTTGATTGCAGAAGCCATATCACTATCCACTGTGGAATTCAATTCTTCGGAGATCAAGACAAGAGAAACATTACCACTTAACACATCACGAGACTTATTGTAATAGACGCTGCTTTGGTAATTCGACTGAAAAACCGCCGAGACGGAATGATACAAAAATGAACCGCTCAATGGATTTAAATAGCACAATACGCTCTTCTGGCGTTGTATCTTTTTCCGTAGACAAGGCAGCTACTACCAACGGCCGAAAATACCCGATTCCGATACGATTCAATTTGTCGATCCAAACCTTCTCATCGTTTGAGAAACTACTATCAAAAGGGAAGAAACTATAATACCAATATTCGGCCAGTGATTTCAGACTGTTAACATAGTCGCTGATTTCCTTTGGTGTGAGCTTGCTGACCAACTGGATCTCCGCTTCGGTCTGAACCTCCGGTGTTTCATCGTCTTCACCGGTTTCTATGTCCGACAAAAGGACAGTATCGTAGTTTCCCTGTACTGGGGCGTGTTTCTCAAAGACATTCTTAGCAGAGAACTTTCCCAACAAGAACCGTATGTAATCATCTCCACCTTTACGGGAATAGCGGAAGTAAGTAATCCAATGAGCACGTAGAAATTCATCGTCGGAAAGCGGAGCGTTCTGATTACGTCCAAGCTGATAATAAACCTCTTTCCATGCATCATTGATGTTTTTGCGTAACTGTTCCTTGTCAATCGAATCCAGTTGCCCGTCTTCGAAGAGTGTTGTGAGGTAAATAAGACGGTTTTTCAGCAGCTCAAGATTTGTCAGCTTCTTGCCTCGGTTGTTCATCGTCTCGAAAGCAACAAAAACATCATAATCATCTTCTATTTCATGAAGGTTGAACATTAGGCGAAGAGTTAGTTTCTTGTATAATAATTCAATGCCAGTCATCCCGTCGGTTTCATGCATTGTACAAAGGTTCTCAGCAAAAAATTTCTTTGCATATTTCAAATTCTTTGTGTAATAAGTTTCAAAAACAGAGCCACCGAATGGCTCTTCAAAAACCTTGTATTTTAGATAATCAGAGCTTGGGTTGTCCGTCTCGTATCCAAACAGATATGTTGTTACAATATTCTGGGGAGGACGCTTGCGAATAACATATTTCGCCTTTATATCCTTAAGCGATTCATACCCAAGGAATATTTCTTCGTCCTGTTTATCTTTGTTATCCGGAACGCTCTTAACAAAAGCGGTTATTTCATACATAAGTATAGAAAACGTGGTCAACCGTTGCTGCCCATCCACAACGTGGAAAGGTTTAAACCCGATATCGAGCAACCACTCGTCCTCTTGCCACAAGCGAGTCTCTTTGCGGCTAACAGCTTTGAGAGAAAGCAGACCGGTATAATGATACCTATCCTCGTGAAGGTTCAGTAGGTCTTCCCAAAAATCCACAAGCTGTTCATGCTTCCAGGCATAACCGCGCTGGTAGTCAGGTATGCGGAATAATCTATTTTGAAAAAGTACTGATAAAGATTGAAGTTCGTTTGGCAATGCGATGCCCCCTTAATAGAAGTCTCCTCGGTTTGCCTCCGATGTTGCATTACTTTGTAAATTTAGCAGATCCACCGACTCCAAAATATTTCTCAAAAAAGACTTTTAACTTATCAATTACCGTTTGCTTTTTCTTTGTACGGTTTCCACCGCCGAAACGACTTACCGGCGGCAAGATTTTATCAATATCAGTGCCTACGGTTTTTATTTCGCCTTCTCGAAAAGAGTTTTCCAAGAAAATACGAGTTTCTTCTGGTTTCAAATTCTCATCCTGAATGAGTGCGACAAGGTCATTCTCTCGCTGCTGGGCAACGAAGCCATTCCATTCGTTCAAAACATCGTCCACATCATTAATTCCAGCAATAAAAGTTTCAATCAATTGTTTTTTACTACGTAGTTCCGGACTTGCGTCGATGGCTTTCTTTATGGTGATCAGAACTTCCTTGTCCTCGCCATGCGTATCATGATACTTTTTCACAAGCATGAGGATATAGTCGATGTTAATTTCAATTTGCTTAATGAGTTCAACCTCGAACACGATATCGTCAACAATATCGGTGCTTTCGCCGTTTTCGCGTTTTCGTTTCCACTCATCTCTCAAATCCTGATATCTACCAAGATAATCCTGTAGATCTCGCTCGGTAATAATCTCTTTTCCAGCAAATTCATCAAAGGAAGAGAGGAGATTTCGCATACGCAAAATTGTACCGAATAAAGAGATAAAGTCTTTCTGGTTTTGCTCACCGATAATCTGCGACTCAGATACTGGAAACTTGGCGGAGAGATCCTCAATCATATCAACATAGCCCGGCATATGCTTATTATCAGAGATATATCCCTCATAGTAGTCTTTAAAGCTACGCAACAGGACGATGCCACCTGCGTTTTCATCTCCGAACCGAGAAATGGCGATATCAACACGTTTTTGCAGGTTACGGAAACACACAATATTTCCAAATGTCTTAATACTGTTCAAAATGCGATTTGTGCGGCTGAAGGCTTGTATTAATCCGTGCATTTTTAGGTTCTTATCCACCCAGAGTGTGTTTAAGGTTGTTGCGTCAAAACCTGTTAGGAACATATTGACCACAATCAGGAGGTCGAGTTCCTTATTCTTCATGCGAAGAGATACGTCCTTATAATAATTCTGGAACTTGTCCGAAGAAGTGTCATATGCCGTATGGAACATCGTGTTATAGTCAAGAATTGCTTCTTCTAGGAAATCACGCGAACTCTTGTCCAGAGCAGAAGTATCCTCCGGATTCTCCTCATCGATAATGCCATCGGCTTCTTCTTCATTTGGGGCATAGCTAAAGATAACTGCAATCTTTAGTTGCTTGGTTGGATCTTCGCCCATCTGTTTGCGAAACTCATCATAGTACAACTTTGCCATCGGAACAGAAGCAACTGCAAATATTGAATTGAATCCACTAATACGTTGCTTTTGCTTTATTTCTTCGACAGCACCTCTCTTAGCAGACGCAACATCAGAAATGTTTGTCAGTTGACTAAATACGTAGGATTTGTCTCCACGGTAAGTCTTTTTATCAAAGTGATCTAAAATGTATTTGGTGACAAGAGAAATGCGCTGTGGTGCCATAAATGCCTTGTCGCGATCAATATCCCAAACCTGCTCGTCATCGATATCTCGATCGGTATCCATTGTTTTAACATAGTCCACGCGGAACGGCAAAACATTCTTATCATTGATTGCGTTCACAATAGTATATGTGTGGAGTTTATCACCAAAGGTATGCTCAGTAGTCAAAAATTTTCCGTTTCTGAACGTGCCTGGGTCGGGAAAGATCGGCGTTCCGGTAAAACCAAACATATAATATTTCTGAAAAGCACCCTTCTTCTTATTTCCATATTTATCAACGCCACCGGCAATGGCGGTATGCATGTCTCCAAACTGACTGCGATGACATTCATCAAAGATAATGACCACTTGCTTGTTATATACAGGATGCTCTTTGTTTTTCTTGATGAAAGTAGACAGCTTTTGAATAGTAGTAATAATGACTTTTGATTTCTTATCGCCCAACTGTTTTGCCAGAATGGCCGTTGAGGTGTTGCTGTTGGCAGCCCCTTTTTCAAAGCGGTCATATTCCTTCATTGTCTGATAGTCGAGATCCTTGCGGTCAACCACGAACAGCACCTTATCAATGTATGGTAGTTGAGAGGCAAGTCTTGCCGTCTTGAATGAAGTTAGGGTTTTTCCCGAACCAGTAGTGTGCCAAATATAACCTCCGCCAGCGATGTCGCCGTATTTTTTATAGTTATGGGCGATTTTTATTCGATTTAGAATTTCCTCTGTCGCTGTAATTTGATATGGACGCATCACCATCAGCATGTTCTCAGCAGTGAAGACGCAATACTTTGTCAATATGTTTAAGATAGCATGCTTGGTAAAAAAGGTCTTTGTGAAGTCGATTAAATCAGAAATCACACTGTTTTTGGCATCAGCCCAGAAAGAAGTAAACTCAAAGCTATTGCTGGTTTTCCCCCTTTTTACCTTGCCGGAGTTCGCATCCTTAATAGCGTTGAAGCGAGTGCTGTTGGAGTAATACTTTGTGTTCGTTCCGTTGGAAATAACGAAAATTTGCACATATTCGAAAAGACCGCATCCTGCCCAGAATGAATCACGCTGATAGCGGTTTATTTGATTAAAGGCTTCACGGATGGCAACACCTCTGCGTTTCAGCTCGATATGAACCAATGGAAGTCCGTTTACAAGAATGGTCACGTCATAGCGGTTATCGTATTTCGCACCATCTTCCTTGCCAATGACATACTGATTGATGACTTGCAGTTTGTTGTTATGTATGGTTTTCTTGTCAATCAACATGATGTTCTTTGAAAGAGCATCATCTCGCTTTAGAACCTGAACATAGTCATCCTGAATCTTTCTAGCCTTATCTACAATACCATCGTTTTTGTTCGCAATGCAGTCGGCAAAAAACCGCTCCCATTCTGTATCGGAAAACTGGTATTTGTTCAGTTCTTCCAACTTTTTACGCAGGTTCGCAATCAAGTCCGCCTCTGTGTGGATGGGCAGATAGGTATAGCCTTGCTCACAAAGTAGGCGAACAAACTCTTTTTCTAACGCCTCTTCACTCTGGTAAATATCAGAGCGTGCTTTTTCTGGTACGTATTCCGTAACTACGGTATTTTCAGATGTCTCCGCTACGATATTAAAATAAGGCATACGTTCACCGCCTTCCTAAGAAAGTTCTTTGAATGTCAGTAATTTATCACGATAGTGTTCATACTGTTTTTGTCGAGCAGCGATTTCAGCAGGGAGACCTATGGAGATATCGTTGCAAAGGGCGTCAAAGCGGTCGAGTATGCCGGCAATACGTTGTTGTTCTTCAATGGTTGGTATAGGAATCTCAAAGTCCATAAACTTTTTAATTTCTAATGAATCAACCGTCCCACCTTGTTTCTTCGTTTTTGCAAGCAGTTCATCATGATAACCTTGTAAAGCAAAATATACATACCTAGGGAAAATGTTTTCTCCTGCAACTAATACCTTTATATCTTGATTAACTGTAGTTTCAAATGGAATGAAAACAATAGGCAATGTATGCTTAAGAATCCCTGATCGTGCAACAATTGCTACTGTATTTGCCGGCAACAATTTAATAGATGTATTATCCAATGCTATTTGAGTTATATGGTCCTGGGTATCAACTAAAGTCGCTACTTTCATGTCCTTTGATGAAACCCAAGGTATGGAACCATTTTCCCAAAAATCCTTATTTGACATGGATGGAGTAGATCCACCAGACCATGCACCTAAGTCACCAATTCTTATTGATGTAGCATCTCTCACATGCTCCATAACTTCCCTGCAGTAATACTTAAACTGTTTCTTCCTCGCTGTAAGCTCCGCAGTAAGCTCCGCTGTAAGCTCTGCTGTAAGCTCCGTGAAATTGTCCAGTATACGGGCAATTTCACACTGTACTGGCAGAGGGGGAAGGGGGATTACAACCTTTTCCATCATTTTTTTTGACACATTAAATCTTGTTACTCCACTGGCGGTCTTGCCAATCTGGTATCTGAGATTGCTTGAACGGAAAAGGTGCTTTGCAAAATCCGGCTCGATTATGCTCAGGTTGTTAAAACGAAAGAAAAAGCAAAAACTGTTAAGGTAAAGTGGCTTCTCCGGCTTTTTAGTAACAACGGATGAAAATCCACATTCATCTGGTGTTTCTGATGAACCTGTAAATACGATATCTCCGTATTCAAGGGTTCGTTGTTTTTCCCCCACTGCAATTTTAACAGTATCATCAGGATTGATATCCATAGCGGGGTTGGAATACACATTTTTATATGTAATAAATGTAGCATTTCCATTTGTAAAATCATCTTTCGATTTCCCTGTAAGTCCACCAAAAAATTTGCCAAGTTCCGCTAGTGGTTTATAGGTTACTCCGATGGGACAGAACTCAGCTATCAAATCTTCAATCTTGCTCATTACTGTCCCTCCTTCAGAATACATTGCAGTGTATTGCCATTTTCACTTTTCCACGCAGTAAGCCCATTGGTACTTGAACCTGTCACAAAATTAGCCGCTGCAGAAGCACTCTTAAATTTTGCGTCCTTTATGACAATCCCATTTTCCACATATTCGGAGCGGCTCTTTTCAATGGACCTTGCACCACGGAATTTTTCTGAATATGCAATAGTAGCTGAGACTGTGCTTCCTCTCAAAACGGTAACTGAACCATCTTCCAAATCGTATTCAGCAATAGCTTCAATCGTTTTGTTTTTTTTCTTTATATATAATTTCATACGCCCGCCTCGATTTCTTCGATGATGTTGCGAATGGCTGCACGCAGTTCGTCCTCTCGTGCCACGATTCTTTCGATTTCGGCATTCAGCTTTACAATATCCACCTTTTCACGAATGTCCTCTGCCTCAACATAGGTAGAGACTGAAAGGTTATAATCTTTTCCAACTACTTCGTCATAGCTTGCAAGGTGTGAAAAATGCTTGATTTCTTCACGGTTTGTAAAGGTGGTTACAATACGCTCAATGTTATCAGGAGTTAATTTATTGTTGTTGGTAACCTTAATACATTCATTACTTGCATCAATAAACAGGGTCTTGTTATCGTTCTTGTTTTTCTTCATTACCATAATGCAGGTGGCAATACTTGTGCCAAAAAACAGGTTACTTGGCAATTGAATAATGCAGTCCACATAGTTGTTATCAATTAAATACTGACGAATTTTTTGTTCTGCACCACCACGGTACAAAATACCGGGGAAGCAAACAATGGCAGCTGTACCGTTCGATGCAAGCCAAGAAAGCGAATGCATAATAAAAGCAAGGTCTGCTTTGCTCTTAGGAGCCAGAACTCCGGCAGGAGAAAAGCGGGGGTCATTAATAAGCAAAGGGTTCTCGTCACCGGCCCACTTGATGGAATAGGGAGGATTTGAAACAATCAGTTCAAACGGCTCATCATCCCAGTGTTGCGGATTGGTCAGCGTATCCTCGCACTCTAAATCAAACTTATCAAATCCAATATCATGCAGGAACATATTGATACGGCAAAGATTGTATGTGGTAATATTAATCTCTTGACCATAGAACCCAGTGGTTACGGCATCCTTACCGAGTAGTTTCACAGCCTTGAGAAGCAGCGAACCAGAGCCGCAAGCCGGATCATATACCTTATTGATGGTTTTCTTGCCAACCGTGCCAAGGCGTGTGAGCAGTTCTGAGACGTCCGCAGGAGTAAAAAATTCGCCGCCAGATTTACCTGCATTGGATGCATACATGGTCATTAAGTATTCATAAGCATCTCCAAAAGCATCAAAATCGTGGTCCTTAACAGAACCGAGATTCATCGCTGCGATACCATCGAGAAGCTTTGCAAGTCTTTCATTTCTCTTTGCAACAGTGCTGCCGAGCTTGTTGCTGTTGACATCGAAGTCGTCAAAAAGACCAGCAAAACTATTTTCAGATGCTCTGCCCTTTGCAGATTCTTCGATGTTATTGAATACACGCTCTAGCGTTTCGTTCAAATTGTCATCAAGCATCGCCTTAGCTCTGACATTGCAGAAAAGTTCGCTTGGTAATATAAAGAACCCTTTTTCCTGTACCAAGTCAGCACGCGCTTCTTCGGCTTCTTTATCTGTCAATCTAGCATAATCAAAGTCGGCGTTTCCTGCCTCAATCTCGCCCTCGTTGATATATGCGGTCAGATTTTCCGAAATATATCGGTAGAACATGGTCCCAAGTACATAATTCTTAAAATCCCATCCGTCTACTGCACCACGCAGATCATCTGCGATTGCCCAAATGGCACGGTGTAATTCCTCGCGCTCTTGCTCTTTATTCATATCATTCATGGTTTGTACCCTCCAATATATTTTTCTTGTCTGCGTCAGCGCTAGCGCCACTCTCAATCCAAGAGTCAACTTCTGAAATCCTGAATTTATATAGTCTACCGACTTTGTGGAAGGGAATTGTATCCTTTTTTATCCATGCCCTAATGGTATCCTTACTACAGCCCACGTGCTTTGATATTTCCTCAAGGCTCAACCACCGTTCTGTGTCATTTAGTCTATTATTTATCATGACCAATAAGCTCCCTCCCTAAGAATCAGTACCATATTTTTTAATTAGCTCTTCATAATATCCTTTTACTTTGGAGTAAGCTTTCCAAACATCATCTTCCGGCGTTTTTAAGATATTGATTAAAGCGCTGTAGGTTTCCGGTGTTTCAAGTACTTTATCAAAGTCAACTTTATATTCGTATCCGAAGCATACGAGATGCTGATCATCATCACGAACATAATTCTCCACCACATGCGTTCTCTCATATGCTTGCAAATCGTTTGTATCCTGCCGCAGCAATCTACGAGGAATGATTTTCTCTTTGCCATCAAGTGAGTCGAAATAGTGTTCTCCAAATATCCCTACAGTCATAAACTCTGGATAGTTTAGTTCATTTTCAAAGATTGCCAAACACAAAAAGTTGGAAATGTCCAGTCGTCGCAACAGAATTGAAAAAATAATACTTGATGGTTCTACGATAATGGGTTTCAACGGAATCCAATAGGCGCTATTTTTAGATTCAAATACGGCAACCATATCAGTGTCAATTACCTGATATTCGAACTCTTTATACCCATGTCGTAGGAAAGATACAAATTCGACAATTTCAGATTTACCATTGAAGATATTATATAGGTATGGTTTAAGAAAAAATCTCTCAAACTTTTCCGATGAAAACTCGTTTAGCATTTCAAATGCATCATATCCATCAAAATCAGTTACGGACACATCCCAGAGAGTACGTCCAAGGGTTTCTAATTCTTCAGGAGCAGCTGAGAAAAAGTGCTGAGCAAATAGGTACTCCTGAAAACCAGGGTCAATATACAAAAGCTTTATATCCTCTTCATACATCATACAGGCCGTTGCGCAAGCATCATGGATGAAATTCTTACTCGTCATGATTTTTGGGTTTTCAAGTGTATCTTTAGTAACCAGTTTACTAAAGTACTCATCGAATGTATCGAGGTCGAACTCAACTTCGTGCTTTATGTATGTGGCGGCACAAAACTCCCTGAATACCTTTGTGAACTCCTCGGCATTCTGTGCACTCCTAAATACTCGTGAATAACCTTTCTTCTCCTCATCATGGCCACATACAATCGCATCATACACAGTTCTGTAGAATAATCTCTTTTTTCCCCGAAAGGGATCTACTGTCGGATATTTCATGATGACGAAAGTCAACAGCATTGGATTTGAAGCAAAAACCTTGTGCTTTTGGAGGTATTCACCCTCTATGTAATTTGTGATCTCATTCCTTGTGGTCTCGTCTTCAGAATCCGCCAAAAGATTATTAATTAAGGTAGACGACTGTTCTCTGTTAAATGGGCGAAGATAAAGTTTAGAGAATCCCTTGACAGCCTTTATTATGTCGCACTCTCTCGATGCCACGACATACTGGTTATAAGGATATCTATCAGCAAGTTCAGCAATTTGTCGTTGAAAGGCATTCACATCCGAAGGGTCAATCTCATCGGCACCATCCATCAGGATTTGGCATTTACCAGATGACATAAGTTCTTCTACCTTTTTACTAGTCAGATTTCTATCAAATGTCCCAGCTGTCTTTACAATATAATCGTTAAATAGATCGTTGTTTTCACTGAAGTCACGAAGTTCGATCATGATAGGAAGCAGACCTGTTTGCAGATGCTTATGGATGGATTCGAGGAATAGATGCTGAAGCATCATTGATTTACCCATTCCGCCGTTTGCAACGAGAATGACTTTCTTTGAGTACTCTGCTATCAAGTCAAGTGTTGCATCTAGTATAGTTTTTTCTTGGGTCCTGCTGTGTTTATTCTTCGTAGCCGTAATTCGACTGCTCAATATATTACAAACATAAATATCTTCTAATAAACGCTCTTCTCCATCCGAGAAGGGCGTTTCTGTTTTCTCATACTTTGCTTTCGTCCTCTCTGCATACTCCGGAAAAGAAATGATATGAGCTTCTGGCAGGTAATAATTTTTGGCTACATCATCAGCACTACCGTTACCTTGAGCGATCGCATAAAACTGTTTAGCTAAAGCATATGCAAAGAGACGTTTATCGGGAAATACTCCTTCTCGCAAATCAATCTCGAAGCTGAACATGACATTACGCAGTTCGCTATCGTTTAGGTCTTTTGAAATTCTATCAATAAAACCATCCTCGTTAAAGCGGGAGACAACCATGCCCCAAATCACATTTTCTGGGCTGCGTGTACCATCAAACCATTTACCATAAGAGCTACTCGATGTTGGTAAGTGATCATAGCAATCCTCAGGCAATGCAGCCTTCATGAAGTATTCCGGTATCTTTTCTTTGGATTTATACCCAAGGATGCCGCAAGAGCTTCTACCCATATAAAAATTTGAGAAAAAATCCGTATACCTCACTCTAGCATCCCTCACATTTCCGTTGAATATGCTTGTCCGAATTGTCGGAGTAATGTCCGTGTCTGTCCGAAAAATGTCCACACCCCAGTCGACGAAGATGGAAACATAATTCTCTACAATTAGCTTGTAGGGGAGGACAAGAACTGTAGCATTGGACAAGCAAGCTTGAGCTCATACTGAACATCATTAAGCTCGATTTATTCATACTTAATCCCACTCTATTATACAAGACGCCTACAAATTCACAAGACTAACTAAAAGGTGCCTATCAAACAAGAACACATATGAAAAGATAATCACCCGATTAATTCCCGGTTGATATAAATGGTCCGCAATTGACCTGAGAACTACGAGAATATCAACACCTTTAGGGCGACTGATATTGCCATAATCTCAGAACCCCAAAACCTCACAAAGGCAAGGGACAACCAGTCCGTAGGAGCCGCGGATTATATGGCTCTGAAAATATATCACATCGCTGAGATGGCCATGAGGCGGTGGAGGTTACATAGAGGTTTCGTGAGCGGTGATAAAGACCGTTTCCGAAGCTCCGATGTGCCACCACCTTAGTTTCGTGCGCCCATATTCGGCGAAACAGGGTCTGTGTCCATCGGATGCAGACCCTTCTATTGTTTCCTCCGCCGCTGAAGTCTCAGCAAATCACAGGAGGAAATCAAATGAAAAACGAAGACAATCAGCAGACAAGCATTCAACGTTACATCGAAATCGATGGTCAGCAAATCCCTGTTACCGAAGAAGTCTACCGCACCTACAAACGTCCGGCATGGGCAGAACGTAAGCGCAAGGAGCGAGAAATACGCTGCCTAGATGAAAAAGGGAACCGCTGCACCAAAAGCTGTCGTGCTTGCGACTTAGAACGTGCGGGAAAAGGACTCCCGCCACTAGAGCGGACAAGCAGTGTTCTTTCATTGGAGAAGTTTACTGAAGATGGCTTTGAAGCAGCCGATGCAGTCGATATCGTTGAACTCGTAGCGGACAAGCTCCTGCTCGAAGAATTGTTCACGGCCCTGGAGGAATTGGACCCGGACAACCGCAGGATCATGAACCTCTTCGGTATCGGCAAATCCGAGCGAGAAATTGCTGATGACATTGGGCTGTCACAGAAAGCAATAAATAAGAGGAAAACGAAGTTGTTCGCACAGCTGAGAGGACGATTAAAAATTATTCGCTAGTTTCGGTACTCAAAATATCCTCATCTGTCCTTTGGATGGTGAGGGGGTTAAATCCCTATCATTCATGTTTCAGGTTCTATATTAGATCGCCCTAGGAAAGGAGAGAAACCCTAATGAATATTCTTCATGATATCATCCAGTGGTTCATAGATAACGTAGATACTATTCAGCAAGTTCATAATAATATAGTGGACGAGCTGATAAGATACTGCGAATTGTATGTAGCGTACCATCAAGTTCGTGAAATCCATCAAGAACCCAGCACACCTGGCCAAAAGAACGTGGATTATTCTGTAAAAGACGTCAACAGCAACGACAAGGCTTAAGTACGCGACTGTAATCTGTCAATTATTCATTCCGCTGAACCTTAAAACTATTGGTGGCTTGTGGATCTAATAACTCTGTGAGTCACCGGATTACGCTTTATCCTAGCAGCAATCTAAATTGTTACGCCCTGCTCCTTCAAAGAAATAGATCAATACCTATGAAAATAAATGGGATTCCTTCAAGTAGCTTATCTACTCAAAGAAATCCCATTTGTTGTCCATTACGGACTTAATATCTATAATTCAGCAAGCGCTCATTACGAGCTTGAATAACTTTCATATTAGCCCATTGGACTAAAACCGTCAATACGCTCTCTTCTTCACATACCCTTACTTTGTTTTTCTCTTCTTCAATGGAACAATAGAATTAAACTTATTCGCAGCTTCCCGATCAGCTGACTGAAGTGCATGGCCATAGACGTTCATTGTCGTAGTAATGCTAGCATGCCCAAGTCTCTCTGAAATGATTTTCGCATGGACACCTTGATTTATTAATAATGTCGCAGAGGTATGTCTCAAATCATGGAATCGGATGTAACGGAGATTATTCTTTTTCAAAAAGTTACGAAACCACAGATAAGGCGTTTCAGGGTAATATGCCTTGCCTTCTGAATTTGAAAATACAAAGAAATGATCTCCTCCTTTCCAAGCATCACCTAACGTTAATCTCTTTTTGCGAGAGTATAAGTGATATTCTTTCAAATTCTCAATAATCGAGTCTGGTAGAGATATTTTCCTTTTAGACTTTTTGGTCTTTGGTTCAGTAATGATTCTTTCTCCGTTCTCTGATAGCGAGATACTTTGCTTAACTTCAATAATTCCAGTGTCTAAATTAATGTGTTTCCATTCGAGTGCAACTAACTCCCCTCGTCGAAGGCCCGTTGTTATAGCAAGTAAAATTAACATCTGCCAATGAAAGGGTTCCTTTTCTAGAGCATCAAATAATATACTAATTTCATTTTCATCGTAAACGTCAATCTCTTTTTGTATCACTTTAGGCTTTTTAACATCCGCTACAGGGTTATTTTTGATAATGCGCCATTCAGTTGCTCTTGAAAAAATATTCTTGAGTATGCGATAGAGATATTCTAATGTACCGGAAGCAAGCGGACCTTCTTTCCCATCCTGCCGTTGTTCGCTGGAAAGAAAGTTAACAATATGAATCGGCATTATTTTATCTAAACGAATATGCCCAAACACTGGCAGAATGCGATTTTTCAAGAACCTGTCATAAATATCAAGTGTTTTTACACCAAGCTCCTTTCGAGCGTGTTTTTCACGCCATTCATCTACAAACGCTGAAAAAAGCATTTTTTCAGGTGCAATATACTCGCCCGCTTCAACTTCTGTCTCGAATTCAGCGAGCAGCTTTCGCGCTTCGCGAATACCTTTGGCTTTTACGGTCCTTGTATACCGATTTCTTGTTCCATCAGCCTTGTTACCGGCCTCGACCACTAATAGCCATGAGTTATCTCCTCGCTTTTGAACACTTGCCATACAAAAATACCATCCCTTCAATATATGTTAATTGGAATAAGTTACATTTAAGGATTCTTGCTGCTTGAACCATGCCTCTAAGGTGTCACGACGGAAGAGAATTTTGGAGCCAATCTTTGCATGAGGGATGCGCCCCGCTCTGACTTCTGCATAGAGCTTGTCCTTTGAAATAGCCTTTTCAAATACCTCATCCCATGCTTCAGCAAATGTTAGTACATTACGTCGATTATTCTGTTGTGCCTGACTATATTCAAATTGTGTGGCGGTGTTCATACACGATGCCTCCTATATAAATAGAGTATTGTTCTTAAGCATTACCAGCAAATTTCAAAATGTTTTTTTCTGCTGCCTGAGGCAGAAATAAGTTATGAGTAGTAATGAGGTTAGTTAACTCACGCCCTAAGGTCGTAAGGTGCTCGATATTGTCGAGAAGCATCTTAACGTTTTGATGTCCCACATCAGCTATATAGTCAGAACGGATTAAATTCTCCAATTTCTCAGATGATAATTTTGTATCTAACGCAAGGTCGATAATTTGTCTATTACTCAGCTCTTGTTTAGCAATAATACTCCGTTGCGGCGAAAGAATGCTGTCCGCAACCTTCTCTGCTGCTGAGACTAGATTTGCGTAGAGCTTTAATCCATCCATTTGTGGTTCTGCCGGCTCTGCAATATCATCATGACGATCGCTCAAAAATGATTGTATGATGACCGAGAGCTCATTCTGCTTCATCTTTGTCATGTCACTCTCAACCTGACTTATTCTTTCAAATAGGAGAACCTGCTGTTCATGATCATGCTTACTGATCTCAGTTGCTAACAACAATCCAATCTTTCTACTCTTTACAAAGGAATGAAAACTCTCGTGAAGGTTAACCAACCGACGATGACGTTGAATTGATCTCACTGAGAGCCCAAACAAGCGAGCGATATCCGCAATTGTAAACGCGTCATTCTGTCGCGATTTGCGTCCCGGTGCAATGTTGTACCTTGCACATAAAGCATCAATGTGACTAGCAACCTTTATCGCATCTCTCTTGTAATTCTGGCAGTAATCCAGGTCATGCATGAGAAGAATTTCGATTTCCCGCTCCTTTTCCACTTCATAAACATCGATTTTACTAAGTCCCATCTGCCTGTACACCAGCCAAGTAATAGCCCCGCAAAGAACCTGCTTATCAGCCGAAATACAAACAATGGGTAATGCGGAATTTCCCTTCAGTACCTTAGCATACACCTCGAGTTGCTCGAACGATGGATGCTCATAATACTTGAAATAATTCTCATGAATAGCGATTTCCTCAACATCACATGACATCTTTTTTCCCAACATGGGTAGGCACCTCATGCAAATTTTGTTTACTTACGCCCTAGTTACCAATCATCTCGGAGCGGGAGGGCCAGCCGTTCCGATGTAAAAAAAAAGAGCCACTGATTCTCCGATAGAGAGAACTCATTGACTCAATCACTAACCCGCTCGACTGCTGCGGTAATGTAAACTTCCGAACGCTCCTTAGGCTTATTGGAGCCGGAAATCAATATTTGTAAAAGCTGAAAAAACCTTTATTAGGTTTCTTTTCAGCTTGAATGTTTTTATGAACAAAAATAACCCGCTAAACCAGAGTTATTCCATGTTACATGCTAAAGGAATAATTCTACCCAGCGGGTTAGTATAATTTTTAATTCATTTGCCCGATCGGCAACGTGGTGGTGAAGAAATTCAAGAATAATCTCATATAGAGAATTTTGCATTTGCAAAATGAACTTTAAAAAGTTGACCAACTAATAGCTAGTTAAGAACGCACCTTATCGCCTGACAGATGCAATTGAAAATGAATGTTTATATTATTTGTAACAGAAAATATTCTCAATTTCAATAATTATTTTTTTGATATTTTCTGATATTCCTAAATAACGAATTTGACTGACACTTCAATTAAGTAAAGTTAATTGTGTTAACTTAACTTAATTGATCCAACAATATCGATCATTTCCATCTACATCGCTTGAACTGGCCACATCAAATATGTCGCAATGTTTTTTATGCTGTTTCTCTGTGGAGTGCATTCAAGCCATACCGTTCCTTACCAATAAGTCCTTACCATATCGTTGATAAAGCTCTAGGAATTGATTGTCGATATGCATGTGGTTTAAGCTCCCCATATAATCCACCCCGGGCTCTGAATGACGATAATCCTGATTAATAAAGTATAGGTTGAAATACAAATGATCGTCATCATCCATTTTGCTGATATTGCTAAGCAGATCTACAACATCACTCAGATTCAGGTATTTAAAGGTGGTTATCTCCTCTACAATATAGAACGGATACTCTATTAGGCATACCGATCCAATGCTCTGATACCCCTTCTGATTAGCTGGTATCAAATTAAAGTATTCCTTTGCCTGATCTTCATCTTGAAGAATACCTGAGATCCACGCTCTTTTACCGTTACGAGCTTCAATAATAAACATCCTCATACCTCCCGCTCGATTGTCTTGAGCGATTATGATGCTCAATCATCAGCACCTACATAATTTTTCCAAATTACGTATCAACGTAAGAAATCATCAGTTAGATCCAATGTTCTTTTGCAGACGTCACATTGAACTGTAACTACTAAACCCAACCCTGTAGGAATAAATGTGTACGCAAATTTAGCACCAGAAACATCGCGTGCTTCACACGAATCCCACTGATTAATTTTATTTTTCATTTCTTCGTTAATCTCAAATATCATTCTTGAACCCCTTCCTTTAAACACGCCCAAAATGATAATTACGAAGTGACCTCTATCCTATACCCCATTATACTTGCTTCCCACAGCAAAATCCTATCGTTCCATCTCAATAACATTATCCTCTTTTACCAAAGTTGTAACCCAGCCATCATGCCGTTTGCTTGTATACACGTTATAATACCGGTATGGATAATATTGAGGTAATAGATTGTCCCGCACATGCTGCTGAATTTCGTGTAGAGTTAGATCTGAAGGCGCATCTGCTACTGGTATTGAAATATAGTGCATTCCACGTTCATGCCTCTCAGACACGTATTCAAACCTTGGTGCCGCTCCTTGGGCCTTTCGCCGCCACTTACCCACACTTTCCTGCAGATGTATTACTTGCCCTTCTAGTTCAGCAATCCGGTGCTGCAGTTGTTCAATATCTCCCATCATTCTGCATCCTCCTCTGCTGTCTCAGCCAAATAAATCCGGGTAACTTCATCTCTATGATGTCCGATAAGCTTCGAAACCATCATCCGTGCCGCGCCAGCAGACAAGCCTGTGACTCTATATTCCTGATAGCGGGAAAATGCGTAGTAATGTCTCAGTCCATGCGCAGTCAGTTTTACTCCAGGCATTCTGGCCTCTAAATCCACAACCTTGTCTCGGTTATTACGAATAAAATCCTGGACTGACTGAATAACCTCATGCGTCTTACGGCTCTCCGGTACAAAGAGTTTAGCATCACCGGAAACAATAGAAGCTGCAGCCTTCAAAAGATCACCCATATCCGCGCGGAGAGGAACATCTCGCTCTAATCCGTTCTTCCCCTTAACGTGTAAAAATCCTGTACGCACAGCCATCAAAGCATCAGGTCGAGAAAGCCTCGTAGTCTCATGAATTCTTAAACCCAGTCCTGCACCAAGTCGAATAATCTTAGCAATATCTGTGCGTCCTTGACGCATGGCTAAATCTGTCATTTCAGCAATTTCATTGTCCGTCCATCTACGGTTAACCTTTCCATACGAGCGCGGATCCAGAGTAATGCCGTACCGCTTGCATAAACTTACATTGTCCGGAATTCGATTACGCACTTCACTCCCATATTGATCGTGAAAATAGCGGATCGCTGCGAGATCCAAATCAATCGCCGATGCAGATAGCCCCTCCGACTGACGCTCCTCAATGTATGCTGCAATATGACGCCCGTGGATATTGGATAAATTTTGAAGCCCAAAATTGTCCGCCAGGAAGCGGGTAAACTGATCCATATGATTATAGTATTGGCGCTGTGTTTTAATACTGAGGCCACCTTTTGTATGCTTGGCTAATCTATTAAGCTGCCTCATAAGATTAATGTATACCCCCTTATTCGTTATATCCTCTTCTCGATACGCAAATGCAGCCAGCTCGTTATCGTCTTTGATCCATCCTCTACTTGCCATGACCAATCACCCTCTTTTTAAAAATTTGGACACACTTCGCCCATTGGCATATACAGTGGCTTTTACAAGACTCGATCCAAAAAACCTTATAAATCAAGCAAAGTCAAAACCGTCTATATGGAGTTGTGTCGTTAAGCAATGGGTTTGCACTTGCACGAGATCCTCGTGTGGCAGACAAGAGCCGGTGCGGGTTGTCGCCCGCTTCAGCTTTTCGCTGATGGCCATAGTTACTAGCCGGGCGACATCTTATTTGATTAGATCTTTGCCGACCATCCCTTAGCAAAGATCGACATATCCGACATTCCCCGGCTATATCTTGCGCTTTGTGCTCCATTGCCTAATGCCCCTATCGGCCGGGCTAGCCAAGTCGCCCATAATGAGCTGGTAATGCGGTAGCGGTTTTTGGGGATCCCGCTGAAACCCGAATATGTTAACGCCCCGTTACTTTGTCCTGTGTATTAGCCAACGGACGATACTCGGCTATTACAAGCATCCCTACCTCAGAAGACAGCAAAAAGACGAATCAAGAAAATAGATTCGTCCCACTTCTCTTATGAAGTTGGTCATGACAATCCGATCAGCAATAAGTTTTCATTGACTGATAGACTGTAACCCTCGGCATAGCACCGACAACATTTATAAATACCTCTGGAGAACAATAAAAGCCCTTGAAGCACTTGTCACAGGATATATCTATCCCGATCAAAAGTTACTTTAAGGGCTTACATCTCAGATAAATTGCTCAATTTGAGCATCGAATAAAACTTATGATCACACCTCAAATGAGGGGATTAACAAAAATTATGCGGATTTCTCCAGATATTGTTCCAGCAATTTGTGAATTGAATCCTCTTGCGCCGCTTGGCCAGAGGCGATACATGATTGAAGGTATGATTTCAATCTACATTATTCGCTTGCAATGTGCAAGCAGTTTATTTGCGGACATTTTCATCCTGTAAAATTGCAATATCCTTTGACCAAACGGGAATATAAGTTAATTGAGTTAAGTCAATTAACTTAACTTAACTTAACTTAAGAATAACCTTGAATTGCTCGTAAATCTCAGATCTTTCCATCTCGCTGGCACTCTCCTGATACTTGGAATAGAGCTTCATAATTCGTAAGAGCTCGATAAGTGTTTTCTTCTCTTCACGAGATAACGAAACTTGAACCGAATCGCACTTTTCCTTAAGCCGATAAAGCTTTTCTTCCGCATCTAGCCGTTGCTCTAACGACCCCCGATAATATTGGACAAGAAGCTTCGCTTGAAGCCTTTTTAGCTCCAGATACGTCTGTCCGGTCATCCGATCGCCTCCAAGGATTTATTATATTCGGGACTGTTGACAACGTTATTTTTCAAGCTTTACACTTGTTTTATTCAAGCTCGTAATGAGCAGTTCAAGGAACACACATCAATATCCGCAATGGATACCTCAGTCCTGAATCGACGATTCAGGACTCTTCATTCCACAGGAACAGGGCTGTTACAGTGACTCGAAACAAATATTACTTAACAGAATCCGCTGCAAATAGGAAATTACACTTATTGCAGCTGTAGAGCAGTCGCCGTGGATGGCGGGTTGAATATTTAAAAAGAATTGGCTCTCTAAAGGGTATAGAGGAGTCGTCAAAATGGGCCGACAATTACCACTAGTCTAATTGAGTTATGTCACTGTCACCATCCTTAGTCATAAACGGTTTTAAAGATTCCTCAGAGAATAGCCACCCCAAAATTATTAATGACTTTACTCCCATTGTAACTGCTCGCAATCTCCCATCACTATCGCTCGAAATTGCCACGTCAAATATATTGTAACGACCTTCACGGCGTTCTCCATGAATAGAGTATTTGACTCCAATCGATACACGTGAAAGTCGTTTAAGCGACTCTTCCAAAACAGATTCAGTCATTGAAGCGTCAGCATACAGTAATTCCTCACTGACCGTACTGACGATATTATTTTCTAGCATGACTTTCTCACCGCTACTCCAGATTGTCATAAAAACGGATTTGTCTAACAACGTCAATTCCGGACACTCAATCGTCGCTACAACCTCATTACTGATTCCAATGGATATATTGTCCTTCTCAAACTCGGAATTAAATATGTCCATGAAATTAAGCTTGTTGACTTCAGGACGCTGTATATCAATATTTCTCATTTCCTTAGTAGAACTGATATACTCCGCAGCATAAACCAGTTCATTGCTCTGTACCTGATAGATTTGATAATCAATTCGCTGAGGCTGTAGTTTATTCTTCCCGTAATTAAAAGCCTCCATATAACTTAAAAAGAATAGTTCCGACTCTTTGACAACCAACTTATGAACTCCTGATGGTCTCTCGTCTACACCATGAGTAAGCAGATCAATAAATGTATTGTCAAATACTGTTGTCATCACGTTCAGGTGATCAAAAGTCACTTCATATGCGACTCGTCTCCCTTTCTCCGAAAGAGTTTTGATTACACAGAAGTTATATTCTGCGTCAGCAATTTGCGTGTATACATTTAATCCTAAGCTCAATAATTTTCTAATTCTATGGTATAGCTCTGTCTCAAGTATTCCAACTCTCTTCATCAATAAACTAGACTCAATACGGCAAGTCAATTCTTTTCCTTCTATCCGTTTGCTGCTTTCATTTAACAGGATGTATACAATCTGCTTGTCCAATTGATCAAAAATGCCGCATGTTAGTTTGACTTTCATATGCTCGTTTACTTGGAACAATCGTTCATTATCAAAAGCTTCATCAAAAATACTAAAAAAGTCCAATCTGCCATGATTGCTTGACTCCATAAGTCACTACCTCTCCAGATTTTATTTTACGAATTCTACCGCTTCTTCTGTATGTAGCTTTAATGCATAAAGACCATCATTTATATAATTAATCCATAGGCATGTCCCGGCTGCTTCATGATATAACGGCTTCCTCACTTCCTCTGGAATTGTTATATTAGTCTGACGAGTATACTCCTCAACGTGCTTCTTCTCGAATAGGACATGATGATGAATAGGCAACCGACATAACAAGTTCGGATTGTCTATCGATAAAACAACGGTAAAGTCGTAGTTGCGCCAGTCGGCCCGCCATAATAAATGCTGTAACGCTACCTCGAACCACTGCTCGTATTTTTCGTTAATAAGAAGCTCATTAGGAATCTCGATGTGAAAGATAAAATGGTGACTCGACTCTAACACCGAGAATAGGGCTGGAATCTGATACATTTCCCAAATCGTCTCAAAAAGCAGAAGCGCTTTCTCTTGTAAGGTCAAATTCTCAGGAACTTCACGAAAATAGCCCGACGCAGTCCGTATCCATGGTTTTACTCCAAAGTTGCCAGTATAGTATTCCAAAAACTCACGGTAGGGGCTTGCTTGAATTTGATCAGCATATCCTTTAAGTATACTTTCCGATTTCCCATCGTATTTAGACCCATGTGGAAAGAGATTAACTCTGCTAACTCCCTTTATTTCAGCAAGCATATCCATATATGTATCTACAAAAAAACGGCGCGCCATTAACGTTACCTCTCCAAACTCCTGCAAATCTCCTTCTAATTGAAGCTCTTCGTCCGCAACGAGTTCTAGATCTCTTAAAGCACCGCCTAACCAGTACTCCATGCCTGAACGCTGGCTATCAAACGAAATTCGATATACCGAATATGGATCATAACGGAAGTGTTCGTAACAAAATTGATCAATGGTTCGAGATTTTTCTTTATCTGCCCCACCAATAAACAAAGCTCTGTTACTGGACATACTACGATCTTTAGATTTTAATGCCCAATCCCACCCAAACGATTGCTCAGTGCTGCCGATAAACCGTTTGGCAATTAATGCACTACCAATATGTTGAAAAAACTTCTCTGGCGGATATGTCTGGCCCATCAAGGGAGCTTGAATCAACTCATAACCTTCCTCAGCTGCAATTGGATCACTTGATGTCGCAGCTACCTCCAATGCAGCCTGATTTACTTCATTTTGTCGAGCAATTCTGATCCACTCGACCGTTTCACGAATTAAGAAATATGCTGACAGGATCGCGCCCTTGATTAAGGCTAGGGCTAAGCCAAACACAAGCAGCATAAAGAACACAACTGGACCTGAATCTGCACTTCTACTTCTATTAAAAAAATAGTCCCAGAATGAGAAAAGCAACCATCCTGCAATAGCGCTACTAAACATCGTAACAGGCTTGAACAAGCTATACCTGAGCGACAGAATAATAATCACCCAGAACAGACCCACGGAGTACTCTTTGTTTACAGCCACCGAAATAAGCCAAACAACAATTACTGCCCAGCCAAACAAAACGGAAAGTTGCAGTTTGCGGAGTGAACTCGTTGTAACTAATGATTTCAATGTACACCCTCCTTGTAGACTATAGTCACAATTACTATACGAAAATCTATTCATAAAGTAAATAAAAGGAACTGAGACAAAATCCCAGTTCCTAGCTATTAGTATCCAATTCTTTTCTCAATTTCTTTAATAATATCAGATGGCCTTAGTTCTAACGCCTTGCTCAATGCAAACAAAGTCGTCAAAGTAGGCTGACGCTTTCCCGTTTCCAGCAGACTAATATATGTTCGGTCAAGCTCTGCTTGGAATGCCAAGGATTCCTGTGTCATTCCAGCTTTTAATCGCTCTTGCTTGAGGAGATCTCCAAATAGATATTCCAGTTTCAAGGACTTACACCACCTTGAAACTAGTATTCTTCAGACTTGGATATTGCTCCACCGACTATAGTCACGTGTGAATAAATGTAAATTATAATACAAAACTCGTATACTCAGATGAAGAAGCAAAAGAGAGTAACGAGTGATCCAAGGCGATAAAGAACGAGTCAGTAGTCTTGTGGCGAGATAATGAAAGATTGATCAGTCATAATGCACCAGGACTACTAGATTCATATCATCTTCAGTTGCACGAGTTGCGAAAAAAAGGATTGGTATATGTAGCATTCTACAAAATAATCGACATATCGAATGAAACGCATCGTCTATGAAGCGAACTGCCTTGAGAAGGGGTTCCCTTCTGTCGTTATTCAAACTAACAGTGACGCTGTACTTTCTTGAATTAATTTGCAATTCTGAATGTAGAAGTGCTCAAATATGAACATTGATCCTCAATGGAAGCTAAAGATTGAACAAATTGGCTGATGCCTTTGTAAATCAGTTGCCTCTTAAGATCCATCCCATAGACCGGAATGTCTTTCCAAAAAAGATGCATTTCACTACCAACGAAACGATGATAGTGTTTATATTGGGCATAAGGAGACTTACGGATGGTGTCTTTTTCTCCCCGTAACTTGATGACTTCATTAAATAAAACTACTTCATCGAATTCATAGTGTCCAGTCTATGGGTACCGGTATATAGTGGGTCTTTTCCTTTATTAGCGAATGAAAGAAGGCTTTCTCTTTGAAACTTTGCCACTTACGACTTCTACGTATTTAACGTCTGCCCCATCATCTGAAGGTCCTACAAAGATAGGTTTTTTCAACTGTTCTTTAGATAATTTAGTAGCTTTGGTGAAGCAGTCAAGTGGAGCATTCAATTGTCCCTTGTTAGTCCCCAATTTAATGTTCTTTCCCCTAGCACGTTTATTCATTCTATAGCCCTCCTGTCAGATCGAACTGATGACATAAGATGTCATTATTTTCTGTCGCCAACCACCCAATAAGTTTAGGTTTAGCCATATTATTTCTTTAATAATACCTTTTATATTTCCAAACTTCTACAGATTTGATATTTAGCATTATTACTCTACAGTGAAAAAGCCAATTCAAAAATAATTGCAGTGGCATTGCCATGGAATTATCTTTAAATTTCGAAGGACTATAATAATAGCGTGTTGCTATTCAAGTGTAATGCCCCCAATGTCAAGACTCGATTTTCCGAGGAATAAGTTAATCCTTCTGATCTCTTAATCTAGTATTTTAGGATGCAATTTAAATAGATAAATGGGAATAAAACTGGCTGGACTTAGTCAACGACTTATGAGGCCGCTCGTTTTTGTAAAATTGGAAATACTGAGCTATCCCTTTACGCAACGCGCGAGGGTCTTCAAATTCGTTCAGGAGATGCATTCATACTTGAGAGAGAGGAAATATCGCTTTATTCGTCTATTATCCGTTGCTCGTCCTTTACCGTCCATCGAGACCTTTATACCGGCTTCCTCCAGCAGTTCAAGATACTCGCGGTTCGTAAAATGCGAACCCTGTTCACTGTTCATGATCTCAGGTTTGCAACGACTAAAGGCTCGCTTGAGGCAACTCAGCACAAGACCTTTTTCAAGCATGTTGGACAGTTCGTAATCGATGACTTTGCGCCTGTACCGGTCAATGATATTGAACAAATACATAAGTCCTTTGCACATCCGGAGTGAAGTAAGAGACGGGGCGTAGTCGAACTATTTCCCCGTTTCTCCTTCCCGAACCGGACATGCACCTCTCAGCGCATCCTGCTCTCCATTTAAGTGTTGCTTATAGCAAAGGCGACTTCATCATAATAGGATTCAATAGTTCGACGCTTGTCTGAACGTAGGATATATGGATTTTCTGTTGGGTTTCGCCATGTGAACCAACCTTTGCGGCTAGTGATCAACCTTCTCAGTGCCAGTTCACCATAGAACCCCCGACTGTTCTGACCCTGCAATACCCAGATTTTAGCCATTCCTTTTTCCGGTGAGCGGACATAATCTCGCATCAAAACTCGGAAGCTGCGTTTGTATTTTCTTGCCAGCCAGTAGCCGAGTTTCCAGAACACCGTGCGATCCACTTTGCCGTAGATCGTCGCTGTATGATCTGTGTATTGATAAAAGTTTGCCCATCCTGTAAGTTGCCGGTTCAGGCTTTCAACCAAATCCACGGCGTTCATGCCGTAATCGCCAGACAGTTGCTTGACTAATTTCTCAGTAAAGCGGCGGTATTTATCCCATGGAATGGTCGTTACAGGACGCAACCGTCCCCGGGCCCCTCGTTTACGAATGATGCGATGTCCGAGGAAGACAAATCCGTCATTGACGTGTGTGATATGCGTTTTCTGCATGTTGAGCGTGAGTTTCAACTTATCTTCGAGAAACTCCCGACATGCTTCACGCATATCTTCCGCATGTGCCTTGGTTCCTTTGACAATTACCACAAAATCATCCGCATAGCGGCAATACGAAATTGCTGGTTTCCACTGCCGATCTTCACGTATCGCGATAGGGCGCTCTTTCTGAATGCCGAAGTTCCACGCCCAGCGATCTTTTCGTACCTTTTTGCTCAGAAATTTCGCTTCCATCCATTGATCAAATTCGTGTAACATGATATTGGATAGTAGCGGCGAGATGACTCCACCCTGCGGAACTCCCTCGCTTGAGGCGCGAAATAGACCACGGTCTATACATCCTGCCTTGATTATCTTCCATAGCAAGGAAAGGAATCTCTGGTCAGAGATACGTTTACGGACAGCTTTCATTGTAGCCGATGATGTACGGTATCGAAATAGCTCGCCAAGTCACCTTCAATGACCCAGCGCCCAGCGGTTGCGTTCATTTGTTTATTTCCATCTTGCAACTGCATCTTGACGGAACGAATTGCGTGATGAACACTCCGCGCCGGTCTAAAGCCATAAGATACCGGATGGAAATCACTTTCCCATATCGGCTCCATTACCATCAGCATTGCCCTTTGAACGATACGATCTCGAAGACATGGGATACCTAGCGGTCTGAGTTTGCCATTGGCTTTGGGAATATATACTCGTCGGGCAGGTTGTGGAAAGTAGCTACCGCTCAGCAGTTCATGGCGTAACAGTTCCAGTTCTGGCTCGAGCGTTTCTTCCATCTTACGCCTGTCTATGCCATCTACACCTGGTGTTCGAGCTCCGCTAGAAGCGAGAGTGATGCGAACCGCTTCACTTAGCCAAGATCTGTCAGCAACTAGTCTGATTAGTCGGTCGAACTTACGTTCATTGCTTTCTGTTGACCATGTCGCCAGTTTGCTTTGCATTTCACTGATTATCAAAGGTCTTCACCTCACTAAAGTTAGTTAATGAGCCAAGCAAACCACTTAAACTGCCTCCCTTCGCCATGTGACCGGCTTTCCCGGCCTCGGACTACTACGAAGGCTCCATCATTCTGCATAGCATCGGGGAGCACACTCCCTTGGCATCTATGCAAACTTTCCCCAGTTCACATGTTGGACTCCACACATGGGTTAGGCTGCCTATCGCAGTCTTTATCCTTGCATTCTGCAAGTCGTCGCGGACATCACGATCTAGCTGTGCACTCTTCGTGAATCCCAGCCGGCCAACATACATGTTTGACCGACTTTCGTGAATTCCGCCAATACGGCTAGCGGAAGTTCAGTCCGCGACCTGCCTGTTAAGCGATGTAGGCAGGGGTGACATTTCAACCCTCAGATGCGGTTTAATAGGTTCGTGTTCCTCAACCTTCCCATGCTCAGCCTAGAGACTCATCTTGGCGTAATCGCTTCGCCGCAAGCCCCGTTTCCTGCGGACTTCGTCACCTTGCCAGTGTCGGCAAGTCACCGCCGCTTCGGCTCACTTCTTCTCACAGCAGAAGAAGGGCATGTCTGTTAAAAAAAAAAAAATTCAACATGCATTCCAAACATGCTCAAGTAACTTGTCCCATTACAGGAACTTGTTAGCTGGGCGTACTATAGGTGATGTCGATTTCCCTAAACCTGATTTGGGCGGTCAATCGATAATCCGCGAAGCAGGTAGGGGCATGTATAATAGCGTGCAGGCGCTTGCTCAGGTTCGGCTTCGAATAGATTGCTTCTAGACCATGAGCCGCACCAGTCGACGCATACGCTTACGGTTGATCTCATGCCCTTGCTCTTGAAGGAACCAGGTCATCCGCCGATAGCCAAAATAGGGATTCTTCACGAATTATCATTTTATTCTATATAAGCACTCATGCCCATATTAATTAACTTTTAACCAAAATTCTTTTTAATTACTGTGCTAAAGGGCTTAAAAATTGGTGACCTCTGACCGTTCGAGCTTACCAGAAGTCGGAATTCCCATTATAAATAGAGATTATAGAGAAGCGGGTTCGTGTGATGGCGTGTAATCATAAGCGAAGACCTCTGGAAGTTACGGATTCAACACTATCATAACTCAACATCAAGAACCCTTCTTTCCAATCAACAAACCAATCTGTTTTTCACTTGATGAATTAACTTAATTTTGTAAACTAACGTACAAATAATATAATAGTTAGGATGGTGACCAATGAGTTTGATCCCAATGTTGCTCGAAGAAAGAAAACGTCTTGCCGAAAGCATCGCAATTGGTACATTTAGAAACAATGAAAACAGAGAAAAAAACACCATGATAACAGCAAATCGTTTTCGCGGATCAAACTCAGACGAGGTTAATCAAGAAGTGTTTAGCTTCTTCAGCACAAATCCTAATTACCATATTAGTACCCATGAAGAGAACGGACACGCTCATATTCGCCTGTATGCCAAACAAGAGCAAGTTCTATACGAGTTGTTGCGAGAAGGTACATATTTGAATGTAGTTAAAGAAGCTGATGGCAACAAAGATTCGGGTATTCATTACTTATTCGGGTATGCCAACGCCATTTATTCCGAAAGCTCTACTACCGAAGTAGAGTCCAAATCATCCCCGTCACCTCAATTCGGACAACTCACATTGTTCGATGATGAATCCAGCCAAACGGCCTCAGAAAACAACAAATACGTAATAGAGTTTCCGATGTTGTGGGTATCATCATGGAAATTAAGGATGTAGTTCTCATCACCTACGACATCAACAATAAGGGCGAAGTTATATTGCTCAATGCAAGGATTTTAAAACCTAACTTATAAGGAAAACTGGAACGAGCTCTTAGTCGATTATTCCGGCGCACCAAACACTGATTTCTCCTCTACTTTCTCAATCGAAGAAGCAACCAGAGAACAAAGTAAAGAGCTTGATCTGCTCATGGGTATTAAGCCAAATATTAAAAAGAAGAAAACAAATAAAGTCAGGAGACACGTTCATGGCTCGCGGGAACAGCTTTAATAAAGCTCGATTTAAGTCAGCAAGAATCTACGCGGGATATACCATATCAGAGCTAGCCGAACAATCGAACATATCCAAACAAGCGATATCTCAATTTGTGAACGGCAAAACCAAACCTACTCTTGAAACCATGATGAACTTTCTCCCACTGCTGAAATTCCCAATGGAGTTTTTCTACGAGAAAGATCTAGTCAAGGATATAGAGATTGGCAATACCTTCTTCCGTTCATTGGTTAGTGCCACGGAAAAGGCAAGACTCTCTCAAATCGAGAAAACCAAATATCTCTCGGCCATTTGTGATTACCTTGAAAACTTCATCAACTTTCCGGCCCTTAACCTCCCTTCTGTCCATGACCTTCTAGGGAGTGACGCGCAAATACTTGATGATCTTAGATCAATTACATCTGAAGACATCGAAAGGATCACAATATCTCTCCGCAATTACTGGGGTGTCGGAACCGAACCGATAGGCAATATGGTTCATTTACTGGAGAAAAACGGTTTGATCGTAACATCGCTTGGAACCACCTCCGAGAAGATCGATGCTTTTAGCCAGTGCCAAATGATCGGAAATCGTAAACGATATATAGTTGTTCTAGGCAACGATACACATTCAGCGGTTAGAAGACAATTCACTGCTGCTCATGAGTTGGCTCACATTATCCTGCACAATTGGAGCACCGATACCGAGGAATATCATGAGTAGCATCGATTAGTCGAAAAGCAAGCAGATAGTTTCGCTGGCGCTCTTCTATTGCCTAGAGAAGCCTTCATTAAAGACCTCCTCTACCCCATCAACCTCAATTTTTACGTTGAGTTGAAGAAGAAGTGGAACGTTGCAATTTCAGCGATGATTGTAAGAGCCTTTCAACTTGAGGTTATTACCTATAATCAGTATCAGCACCTAATGAGACAAATGAACGCAAAGGGCATGAAAATACAAGAGCCGTTGGACGAGAAGATTCCGGTTCCTCAGCCTATGGTTTTGCCCAAAGCTATTGATCTTCTTCTCACAAATAAAATTGCCACTCCAAAGGAAATAACGTAAGCAGGTGGGTTGAATCTCTCTCAAGAGATGGTCGAGGAATTACTGGGTTTAAAAAGTGGTACGCTTAATGCGAGTGGTCAGAATGAGGAAGAAGTCTTGCTTTATCTAGCTGATCGTAAGAAAGATAAAGGAGCCAATCATTAACGGTTGGCTCTTTTTTTGAAATTCACCAAAGCTTGAATTGCCCTGCCGTCGAACATGAATCGACAGGAAAGGCTCGTTAAGCTTGTCTATTCTAACGTAGGAAGTAATTGATTTAAAGGGAAATTTCGTGATAATTTTTTCGCGGCGAGGTTAAAGCAAAAAGCCACCAGCATGCTTTGATATGCTCCCCAATGTCACAAGACACGGAAAAGTGATTTCTAAGTTAATTCTCCTTTCGTGTATGGGTTTTAGGCAGCACAAAGCTGAGTTCTACCATAGTACACATCATCGGGGCAGAGATCTTCAATGGATGAATGAGGTCTGTACGTGTTGTATTCGTGCATATAGTCCTTAATGGCCTTCCACAGCTGCTGCAGCGTATCGAACTCATGCGTGTAAATCAAGTCGTATTTCAGCGTTCTAAAGAAACGTTCGGTTCGCACATTATCGAGCGCTTGTCCTTTGCCATCCCCATCGAGACCTTCACTCCAGCATGATCGAGCAATTCCAAGTAATCGGGATTGGTGAAATGACTGCCTTGATCACTGTTGATGATCTCGGGCTTAGCGCTTGTCAGTGCCCGTTTCAGGCCTTCATGACAAGGGACTTCTCTAGGGTGCTAAACAGCTCATAATCGATGTGCGTCGGCTGTACCAATCAATGATAATAAACAGATACACAAAGCCCTTCTCCATGCGGAGATACGTAATATCAATTCCCCAGGCCTGATTTGGACGGCAAATATTCAGTTTCCTGAGCAGATAGGGACGGCGATACTGGCATGGTAACGCTTGCTCAAATTCGGCTTTGGATAGATGGTGTAAACGCTCATCTCACGCATTAGCCTGCGGATCTTCTTGCGATTGACGCATAGCTTGTCATCGCGGCGAATGACCTTGGTAATCGTCCTATATCCCCATGTAGGATGGTCGGTGTTCAGTTCATCAATTCTGCGCATGAGAAACAGATCCTCATCAGAGATCGTTTTCTCTTTAGGAGGCTGACGGTATACGCTACTTCGATTGATACTCAAGAGATCGGCTTGCCGACTAATCATGATGTGGGCTCCTGAAAATCAACGTGGCTTTTTCTTCCAGCTGGGTCCGAGGATTTCTGTAGATTTTTTTTCAACCAGTCTACCTTATAGGTAAGCTGGCCGACCTTATGCTCCAAATCAGCGATATGTTTTTGTTTTTTTTAGCTCTTTTTCCGACTCGAAAGGTCCTTTCTTAAACACAACCGAACCTCGTTCTAGAAACTCCTTTTTCCAACGGGACAGAACCACTCGACTAATCTCATATTTAGCAGCAATCTGATTAACTGTGGATTCTTCCGAGAGGATCTCCAGCACAACTTTCGTCTTAAATTTGGCCGTGTAATTCGTTCTCTTTTTCATAATCATAGTATAACTTAGATTTTAAATTCTGTGTCTCACCCCTTGAGGGCATCATAGATAAACCATATTTAAGTTTTCCGAAACTTCATTGTCCCATAATTTAATCTGCCTCTTCCTGTATAATACTCTCTTCAAATTCCAATTTATTGTTTGTAAGCAATAGACGAATAAAACCACGATGAATTTGCATTGTGTTTACAGAGTTATAATTAGGCTCATTTTGATACTCATGGCTTAATATATTATCTTCTGCATTCGTAGTAATAATAGAAGAAGAAATACTTTTCGAAAGTGAAGTGCCATTCTTAAACACAATGCAAATCCTAGTCCAAGATTGTTTAATTTCAAAAGGGGCAGGCTTTTCGGTTTTAGAACTTAGAAAATGTCCGTTCCAGTTACCATTCGAATCAAGGGTTTGAATTAAATCTATTTCATCGAATCTCTTCCAATGGAAATTATCAAATAATTATTAAAGAAACACTGTGAGCTAAAACAAACTCCTATTTTTATGAAAGACACCATTTACGATTACGACTCATCTCAAGTCCTAGAATTTTCAGCCCTTCATTAGATTCATCTATTGATAGATTAGTTAATATATGTGAAATAAGTTGAGACTCTTTGTTAACTATATAATCAATTTCGTTAATTATAGTATCTACTTTGCCAGAATTCTTTGTGAATTGAAATTTAAGAAACATGTTTAAATGCTTTAACGATAGGCGCTCTATTTCTTGGTATTCTCTTAGTATAAGAGATGCATTATTCAATAGATTATTTTTCTGCAAATAGATTATTCGCATGAGCATAATTTTCTTGTGTTCCCAAATAGCATAGAATGTTCTATTTTCAAAAAGAGCTTTAGAATTAAGTATTAAGTATAGATATTCTTTAACGTTATTATATACGTCTATTCCTTTTGCCCAACCGATAAAGCGATCATTCCAATAAGATGATCGAATTTCAGGATACACGCCTGTTAGATAACTGTTTAAATTATCAACGAGTGTAAGTGGGTCAAAACGACTCACTACATTCTTTCTCTTTCTAAATAGACATAGTTTAGAATTAAGTCGGTCCTCCTTCGGATTAGTGTGTATATATGCATTAATAAATTGTGAAAAAGCACAAGTGCTAAACTGATATTTACCATTTAAATTATCAGCTATATGAAGTTGCTCGCTTTCATTGTCATAACCATAAACCATAATATCATGATTATAATGATACTTTTGATACCCTCTTGACCCGGGTATATAGTATTGATCAATAATCATAAACACATAGAAATCTTCATCTATAGTTTTAATAATTGAATCAATTATGTTATTTCCGATATTATTAAATACCGTTTTACTTATTAAATTAGTTTCAATAAACGGACAGAATTCTGTTGTGCGAGGAAACCATTCAGGTTCGTCGATATTAATGTAAAAACCAGCGTTCTCTTTAACAGGAGTTGCAACTAATTGTGAAAAACGGCTAAAAAGCCATGGATAATAATAGTCTTCATCTTCTGTGGCTAGAATTGAAAATATACTTCCATAATGTGAATAACCGTTTAGCAAAGGGGTTGAGACAGGTAACTTTTTTTGTTTTAACATGATATTCCTCCATTTATTTGCATCTCCTCTTCTAATGCTACTTAGGAAATGGCTTATGAATTTTTAATTCTCTATTTCATTCAGAGAATATTGCAAAAAAACCTTTCTCAATTTCTTCAAATGGGCACATATTTTTTTAAGCGCTTTCTCTTTCAAATTAACATAAATTTTACATAAATAACAATAGGTCATACATAAAAGGTATAAAACACCTCATCATTTTTGGGACTTTTATAAATTTAGTTAAACTGGAGTTGTCAACAAAAGTGCAGTTTGAAAACACACTCATACAGAAATCCCGTTACTAAGCTACTTGTGACAGCTTTTTTTCGCGATAAATAGCTGGCGGCCACCCCCCCGGATTAGAGGTGTAGATTCGCCGTCTGTTGTAGTAAACCATGATGTATATGAAGATGACCGATTTAATATAGGCCATTGGATAGCGCTCTGTGTTGATCTTGTACAGCTTTTCTTTCTTTAGCGTAGCAAAAAAACTTTCCATTCTTGCGTTATCATAGCAACGTCCTGTGCCACTCATGCTCTGAATGGCCTCTCGTTTAGCTAGACTCTTCCGGAAAGCATGGCTCGTGAATTGGGCACCTCTATCGCTGTGATAAATCATTCCGCGAGCATTTCTTGCTCTACAGGCGTTCTCAAAGGCTTGGATGCAGAGTTCCCTTTCGCATGTTATCGTCTATGGCGAGGCCTACGATCTCTCCGTTAAAACAATCCAATACCGCAGACAGATATAGCTTGCCGTCTGAACAAGGGACTTCAGTGATATCCGACAGCGACTTTTGGTTGGGTGCCGAGGATCTGAAGTCTCTCTGGATTAGGTTCTCGCTCTTTTGAGCTGCGTCATCTTCACGTGTAATGCCGTTCGGATGACGCTTAGCTTTCTTCAGCAGGCCATGCTTCTTCATGATTCGGTATACCGTGCTGCAACTGGTCTGAATCTCGAGCTGTGACAGCGCCAGCAGAATACGCTGGACACCGTAATTGCTGTTGTCTTCATGTTCACCGATGATTGCTTTAATGTTGACCAGAAGGCGTTGCTGCTTCTCTTGCTTAGGTGTGGGTTTCAAGCTACGGTAATAGCCCGATTCACTGACAGCAAGTACTTCGCACATTTCCTTGACGGTCCATCGATCCCGTCGTCCACCGATGTATGCATACAGCTGGCATGCCTTTACCGCTTCCAGTCTTTTGCGAAAAAACCGAGTGCGTCCTTGAGAATTTCATTCGCGCGGCGCAACTCGCCTATTTCTCTTTCTAATTCGATTTCACGCGCAGTCTTATCGGCAGATGCATAAGCACGTCCGCTCCCGATATGCGCTCCGTCACCGTGCAGGGTTCTTCGCTTTCTCCACTCCTGCAAGGTGTAGTAGGATACGCCTAACTGCTCAGCTGCTTTTTTGGATCCAATCTCATCGCTCAATCTTACGGCTTCTTCTTTGAAAGCTTTATCGTACCGATTCATTGTCTCTCATCCCCTCATCATCTTTCATTTATTTCATAGGAGGGTGTTTTTCGACTGCATTATTATCGTAGCACTCCAAACTTCTCCAAATCACTAATTAATAGCTCAGTAAATTTTTCATCTTGTTGTTTTAAACTTATTATTTTTGAAATCAAATCATCCAAACAGCTATAATCTTCAGTAATTGATATTTTTAGTGCAAAATTCCTTAAGACAGTTGCATTTTTATAAAGGTCATTTGCTTGTAATAATAATTGACTATTTAAATACTTTCTAATTTTTAAAAAATAATTCATTCGTTGACTCATTACTTTTTTATGTTCATATAGTAGGTGAAAATGACGGATATCAATCCCCTTCTTAAGGGTATATTTTTTGACAAAATCAGCAATTCCATCATAAACTTTAATTCCGAATATACTATATAGATCCTTTCCGGTGTTAAATTTGTCTATACCGTTTGAGTTAGCATAATCTTTTAAATTACTTAAGAAACTGTCTACATTAAATTTGATGTCATGAGATTCGGTGGTCTCATAAAAAGTTACCGTGTGTTGATTTGGCAGGTAAATATCATCACCATCATTCAACGATTGTTCTAATTGACTGAATTTCACTTTGATTTCATTACTATAAATACCATTAACGAAACTTGAACAAATAAAGCTTTTTTCATTCAGATCATATCCATGAATTAATAAATCATGTGCGGTATGATATTTCCCAAACCGATATTGGCCAGGTATATAAAACTTATCGACAAACGTATAGATATATTTATTATGGTCTATTAATTCAATTAAATAGTTGATTACGTCTGCCTTTCTGATTAGATCATCCCTACTCCTCACTTCATAATTTAATCCAGGAAATCTAGGATTCACACGATCAACTAAAAAATCAAACCAAGCAAAATCCTCATGCTGTTTATCATAATAACAAGTTGTTTGCACATAATTTTCAAAAAACCATGATGCATGACTTGCCTGATTGTTAAAAACAATAGATAGAGGGTAAGCGTGGTATAGATAAAGCACAATGGGGGGGACAGTTGTAGGAAGTACTTTATTCATTTCAAAAACATCTCCTTATAAAATGTTCCATTCCATATTCTAAAAGCCTAACGCCCTACCGTCCAACTAAGTCACTTGGTGTGGATCTCAACTGGAAAAACATTAGTTACAACTAATGAGGTGACTTCCGGCTGCGCCCACACAGCAATAGAATAAGTGTTCATAAAATGAATTTCTCCTCCCGGCAAAACTCCTTTATAAAGTGTATTAGCGATCATTTTAGCAGGTTGTATCTTGAGGCCGGAGTTATTAAACCCTTCGGTTACTCCATTCAAAACAGCTGTAGATAGCTCAGGAACACACTAGGTTAAACGCTGAATGCCTTCGAAAATAAGTGGAATATCCGAAACTTCTTACAATGAAAAGCCCACACCTACAAAGAAGCTAATTCAGCGCGTGTAACTTCCCGATCCGGCTCAAACTGAATATCCAAGATTCCATTCATAATAAACAGCAAACAGCGCTATGATTTCGTCACGAGCAAAGGAGTTATCAATAACCTAGAAGCTAACTTTTGTCGGATATTATTGTTTTGAACGGGATGCGTCCCCTTTTCTGATGTGGTTAACCCGCTAGAACCGATCCTAAAGAAGTAACTATGAGATAAAACCAGCATTAATTTTGCATGGTTTGGGTAACAATATGATCATTTTTGGGTAACATGTAATAAATAGAAACTTCATAGAAAGATCTACTTTCAATATTTGCACCTCTGTATAAAAGTTTTTGCCTGTTCTACATCTAGACTAGTTTAATTTTTGGTTCATTCCATAAATGGAAGTCACTGCGCTCACAAAGTGTATACGCACCGCAATTATCAAAAACAATATGATCACCTACTTGTACTTCTTGACTAAGCCGTGACATACCAATAATCTTATGCTGACAAGTCATACTAATAATTCTGCACAATATTCTTTTGTTTTTCTCCTTTTCCTCAAATAAGTGCATTTTCTTTGCAAAATGCATCCCATGTGGCTCTCCACCGTCAATATAGAGATCATAATAATCATCATACTTCTTTATTAATATTATCTTCGAAACATACTTCCCTGCTGAATTTACAATACTTCTTCCAGGTTCGGCCAATACTCTAATACCATATTCGTTTATTAAGAAGTCCAGTTTATCATTAAGTTTCTCGAAAAAATCATCATATTTTCGAGTAGGGTAACCTCCTCCAATATTTACAGTGAACTCCCCCACTTTGCTTTCACGTATTATTTTCAAAAGAACTTCAACTCTCTCAATAACATAAAACGTATCACTAATATTGTTGTTTGTCGTTATATGAAATGAAATACCATCTATTCTGTCTATAAGCTCATTATTCTTAATGTTATACATTATCTCGTTTAAACGCATGCCATATGGAATACACCTTTCTATTAAATCAGCGATATAAATTCGTAATATCTTACTCGATGCAGGTGCACATCTCTCCAATTTTTCAAGTTCATCCATACTATCAAAAACAAAATAATCACAGCCTTTACTCGCTAAATCAATGATCATTTCTTCTGGTTTTATAGGAAGTCCGAATATAATATTCTCAACTTGGTTTCCTAAATCTAAAAGAAGATCAAATTCTCCCTTACTTGCTGCTTCGAAGCGACACCCTTCCTGTCTCAATATCTCAAGTATTTCAACATTTGCATTTGCTTTTAGCGCATAATAAGACTCTGCTTTATCTAACCTTTTCTTAAAATAATTATAATTATTTATAATTTCATTCCTTGAAAAATGATAACTTGGCGTTTCCATTTTAAAACCTCCTCGTATAATAGTTTCAGAAGCTCATTTCAAACCTTTTTCCAGTTGATCCGGATAGCTAAGAGACTTAAGTGAATTACCAGTTACTTAGACAGGATAAGTGGACGTAGCCGAACCCAAACCGCAGCCCAAAGGGCGAGGAACGGAAGTCGGGAAAGCGTAGCTTCCCGCCGTTCCACGCCCTCCTGATCGTTGAATCCGGACCAACCGATCTGAGTTTTCCTGTCGAAAAAAGCCTTGACTACCTCTTGACCTGTTCCACCCCGTTTTACCCCTCTCTGGATGGGGAAGCTTGACTTATCGTATAGAAGAATCTTTTGTTGGAATTGCAGATTTGCTGTTCTATCTCATCGTCATGCGCTCTTTGACAACTTCATAGCTTGCTGTTCTTCATGCGGGAAGTTGCATGGCTCTAAGAACACACGAAGCCTTTACACTCGGACTGGTCTGTGGAACAATGGGGTCGACGAGTTTTTCTCGGGATATAGCTATTCCACCTTGCGAACCTGACTTATGCTTCGAGGCATCGTTTGCCTCTCTATTCAGGTACTTCTTCAAAAGGCCTACTTCCCGTAACCCACCGCTTATGTTCTAACCACTGGTTGCACCATCGCTTGCTTCCGGGGCAAATATTCGCGTCTGAAGTCGCATTATCTCTAGCCAAACGCCTAGAAATTCACTACACTCCCAAACATGGGAGTTAGCTAAATATAGCAGAAATTGAGCTGAACGCTATGACGATCCAATGTTTGAATCGGCGTATCGAGTCGCTGGAACGTTTGCAAGGCGAAATCACCAATTGGGAAGTGGAGCGTAATCAGGCTCAGAATCGGTGGAGTGGCATTTCACGGCCCAGCAGACAGAGAAAAATTAAAGCGCCTTTTATCCTGAAAAAGGTACTAGTCTGAAACCCAAACCAGTCCAGTGAATTCGAGTCCGAAGAAACATCTCGGATGCGCACCGGCAGAAAATATCTTCCGTATTACTTGGTTCAAGCTGCGGATTCCATGCGTCGGCATGAAGGAGAGTACCGAGCGTTTTACCAGAAGAAGTACGGCGAAGTCCCGATTCATAAGTACAAAAGAGTCCTCGTCCTATCTGCACGAAGATTGGTACGGTTGGGAAAACAGGTCTGTCAAGATTTTTGTGTAAACTCATGACAAGGAAGTCCCCCGAAGGGATTTGGCGGCTTAACGCAAGTGGTTGCCCACCCGTTCCGGAAAGAAGACGGAAAGCTGGAGCAGCATTTACCCCCAGTTCTGCACCCGGCCTGTCCATTTGCGGGTGACATCCATCGTTGCCAAATAAAGCATTTTGAGCAGGGCTTCGTCCGTAGGGAAAATGCTCTTTCCTTTCGTCACTTTACGAAGCTGCCGGTGGTAGCTTTCAATCCTATTTGTGGTGTAGATGAGTTTGCGAATCTCAGGTGGGTACTTGAAGAAGGTCGAAAGCTCCTCCCAGTTATTTCGCCAGGAACGAACAATGAGCGGGTACTTGGCGCCCCAGGGCCTCTTCGAAGCGATCCAGCTCAAGAAGTGCTCCTTGCTCTGTTGCTGCTTTGTATATGGGCTTCAGACGGCGATAACCTTCTTGATATCCTTGTACGACACGTAACGGGTGGAGTTTCGGATTTGGTGAATGATACACTTCTGGATCTCGGTCTTTGGATAACAGGCGACAATCGCCTCGGAGAAGCCATTCAGGTTGTCTACGCAGATGATGAGGATATCTTGAACGCCGCGGTTTCTCAGGTCATTCAGCACGCTGAGCCAGAACTTGGAGGTTTCATTCTCCCCAATCCACATGCCCAGAACATCCTTGTTCCCGTCCAGATCGATGCCAATGACCATGTAAGCCGCCTTGTTCACAATGGCTCCGTCCTGTTTTACTTTAAAGTGGATGGCATCCATGTAGACAACCGCGTATACGCCTTGCAAAGGCCGGTTCTGCCATTCTTTAATGAGTGGCACGATCTTATTCGTGACATTCGAAATGAGCGTGGGTGACACCTCCATCCTATACACGTTCAGCAGGTGATCCTGAATCTCACGGGTACTGACGCCTTTGGCATAGAGGGCAATGATCTGGTCTTCGATGCCCGTCACGTTCTTCTGGTGCTTCTGCACCACAAGGGGTTCGAACTCGCTCATCCGGTCTCTTGGAACGGCAATCTCCTGCTCACCATATTCACTGACGACCGTCTTTTTGCTTTTGCCATTATGGCTGTTTGGCGTCATCTTGGCCTTGGCCTCATGTTTCTCGTAGCCCAGGTGTGTGTCCATCTCAGCTTCCAGCATTTCCTGGAGCGTTTCTGCAAACAGCTCTTTCAAGGCGTTCTCCGGATCTTGTGCCGTAACCAGCTTATTCTCCTTAATGAAAGCCCTAAGTTGTTCCTTTGACCAAAATCCCCTGTGTTCTCCCCAACCTTTCTATTAATTCCATTTTACTGGGTTTAGGAGTTTATACAAACTATTTTACAGACTCTTGAAAACCAAAACCTTGTACACACCACCCGAGAGGAGGAATCCATAGCCCCTTCCAGATTTCAATTCTTCTTACAATTCGCCCACACGAAAACATAGTCTGAAAATTTTGATAAAAGTGAGAGTTTAGTTTGGTGTTACCTTCTTTCGGTCCAATAAATAATTTGGGCTAATCCTTTCCAATTTTCATGCATCACCTTCTTGACATATTACCGTGTGCTTTTTCATTTTAACTACACAACATTTAATAGTAGTTCTAGAGTGTACTCTTTCTGCTGAATTATTTCATATGAGATTTTCTTTTTCATAAAATCTGCATCCACTAACGTTGTATCAAATTCTCCTTCGTCACCAAATGGGTTTATCCCAATTTTTTTGAAAACGTCAAACGCATACCTGTCATATTTTCTACCTAACCAGTCAGATGATAATTTTGTTTCGTCAATTTGTGTGATAATTGTTTGAATATTTTTTTTCTCAAGTTGCTCTAAAATTAATTCTTCTGACATTCCCCACAAAGGTGACTTAAGTTTCATACCTACACACTCTGTCAATTCCTTATTAATTTTATAGGCTAATAAATCATAGATAGAACCAGTAACTAGATATTTCGCTCCTTGTTCAGCATACTTTTCTAATATTTTTTCGAAGTGATACAGATCTTTGATTGATTTTCTCCCTCCCCTGTACAGCTCTAAGGGAATCTCCATAGCCATTGCTTGTTTACGAATTAGATCTGTTCTTAATGCATTGTCGTATCCATCAGTATCATCAATATAATGAATTAAGGCTAAGGGTTTACCATATTCCATTGCAATAGACATTGCGGCAGCTATATCTTTACCACCACTAAATAGAGAAACAAATAGCCCTTCTTCGGTGAATGTTTGCAATTCTTTTTGATCTACATTCATCCTTTAAATTTCCCCTTTCCTTAGTTCACAAAAATAAAAAAGAGAGCTTCTTAACGAAGCTCTTGGTTAGTCTTGTTGAAACATCGACTTCTGTATCGTTATCTTTAAAAAACATTATTCTTTAACTAATTTCTAAAAATTCGTAAGTTATGATACTTTTACACCTAACCGTTAATTAATTTAATCCTCTTTATTAGTAAATAAAACATTAGCTATACATTTAAGCCTTCTACTTTAGTTATTACATAATCTATCAGTGAACCCAACGTCGAAAAGTCTGATAAAATTAACATATCATCATCGAATTCAATACCATATTCTTTTTCTAAAGCTACTATAATTTTGATAAATGTAATGGAGTCTAAGCTTTCTGATACAATACTATCAATTGTTATATCTCTATCTTGAACGACGCTCTCAATAATTGTTAGAATTTGTTCTTTCATTATTAAACATCTCCCTTAAAATTATCAATATGGTATAAAAATTTTTGGCCAAATGCGTTTTTAGTACCAGCACAAAATAATGCATTAATCATAGTAATAAATTACTTAATTACCAATTAAATGTGATTGTTTCTTGTCCCATTAATACTTAGTTTCCTGTTATTGTTAATTCCCCTTACTATTTCGTAAATACTACGAGACTTCATTAATGTCTTAATGTCTATTTTATATCCCACTTGGTTCAACCTATTTACAATAAGCATTACACTTATTGAATTTGCCCCAAGATCAAATATATTGTCGTTCATTCCAATTTGATCTACTTTGAAGAGATTTTTAATTATATCCGTGACGATAACCTCTAACTTTGTTTTAGGCTCGATATATCTCTCTTCACTTTTCGGAAATAATGCAGGCAGAGATTGTTTATCAACCTTGCCATTTTTCGTTAAGGGTATCTTTTCTATTTGGCCTATACGTGTTGGTATCATGTAACTTGGCAGAGATATGGCGAGATCAGCTTTAAGCTCAAATATGTTTATCTTTTTTTCACTTACTAAATATACATACATCTCCTTTTCCCCATTTTCATCGCTTCTGGCAATTACGGTACAATCCTGGATTGTCTCTATTTTCCTTAGAGTACTCTCGATCTCTCCCAATTCAATGCGTAGACCCCTGATTTTAACCTGTTCGTCTATTCGTCCGAGGTACTCGATATTCCCGTCCGGAAGCCATCTCCCCAAGTCCCCTGTTCGGTACATCTTTCCTTCTCCGTACGGATTCTGAACAAATTTCTCTGCAGTTAACTCAGGCTGGTTCAGATAACCATCGGTAACGCCCTCACCACAAATATTTATCTCCCCTTTGACACCGATCCCGCAGAGGTTGCCATTAGCCATTATATAAATTTGTTTATTGTTCAACGGTTTGCCAATCGGCAGCATGCCTTGGTCTATATTGTGGCTTTCCACCAGGTAGGCAGTGGCTATCCCCGAATCTTCTGTGGCCCCGTACCCGTTCACTATTTCTGCATGACAGTGTTGAGAACTCATATAATCCCTTATTTTTTCATATGCGAGTACCTCTCCAACTAGATAGACTTTCCTTAAAGATTTCAAACTACGGTATCCCTTCGACTGATCTCCCAAAAGCAAGGCATAAAACGCACTCGCTGCGCAGTTTATCATCGTTATGCCCTGTTTTTCGATGTAGGTAATGGTCTGAACCGCGTCATATGCACGATCATTTCCAGTAAAGCATATGGTCCCCCCTTGGATATGCGGGCCGAATATATTCCTCTGAGTTAAGTCGAAGCCTAGTGATGCAGTCAGTATCACTTTTGCGTTTTGCTGTATCTCGAACCTGTTTACATACCAGGTTATTAAATTCATAACCTGTTTATGGCGTACCGGGATTCCTTTCGGCTGCCCTGTTGTTCCCGACGTGTACGTACAATAAATCAAATCGTTAGTTGTGTTGATCCTTTCCAGATTCGTTGACTCTCCCGTATAGGTCTCGTTTTCTCCTAAATTCAGTACCAATTTTGCTGTATTGACTTGTGCCTGATGTACCAGCACCACTTTAGGATTGCAGTCCTCTAGAATCCGCTGTATTCGTTCTTCCGGGTATCCTGCATCGATTGGGACATAAGCGCCTCCTGCTTTCAGGATCCCATAGATTCCTATAATCATTTCAATACTTCGTTCTGTGACCATGGCGACAAAGTCATTAGGCTGAACACCCCGTTTTCTTAACTTTCTCGCTAGTTGGTTCGCTTTTCGATTCAGTTCTGCGTACGTTATGGTCTCATCCTCACATACCACTGCATTATGGTCCGGACTGACTTTTACCTGATCTTCAAACAACTCAATTATTGTTCTATCTCTAGGGTACTCTGCATACGTAGCGTTAAATTCACTGAGGATTTTTTGACGTTCGTTCTCTTTGACCATTTCAATTTCGGCAACTTTAGATTCAGGTGCTATGGCCATTTTCTCTATTACATTTTCAAAATGTGAAAGTATCCTTTTTATTTCTTCTTTACAATATATATTTGGGGCATACTTAACTCCCAAACGCAATATCTCTCCTCTGATTGCAGCAGTTACGCTTAGCGGATAATTAGTTTGATCTCTTGTTTGCCATAAAGATATTTTTAGACTATCTCTGCCAACTTTTAATCTTTGCTCATCTACATAATAGTTCTCAAAAACAAAAATTGTTTTTATTAGATCCCCTTTTTGTTTAGTGCTGTTTTGAATTTCTGCAAGAGAGCAATATTCATAATTTTTCCCCTCAATACTCTGGTTCTTAAGCTCATTTAATAACGTTCTAATTGTCATGTTTTCACTGGATTTTACTCGTAGTGGAATGGTATTGATGCATAAGCCAACCATATTCTCTATTCCTTTTAGAGGCGCTTCCCTACCCGACACTACTTTCCCAAATATGACATCATTCGTATAATTGTATTTTTGGAGTACAATTCCCCACGCAGCCTCAACAAAGTTATTTATCGTAACATTATTTGATCTCGCTACTTCTGTGATTTTTCGAGTGATTTTCGCGGGAATAATCAACTCCTCACGCTCAACTTGCATATCTGTTTTTTTAGGCTTTCCTTGTGCATGGAATTCAGTAATATTTTCATAACCCTCAATTAATTCTTTCCAATAATCCAAAGCAACATCTTTATCTTGAGTATTTAACCAGTTTACATATGCGCTAAAATCGGTCGTTGTATTCCTTTCTTTCTCTATTTTATTTTCTAATTCTTCTATACTAATATCTTGTTTTAAGAGTCCATAGTAATTCAGAAAATCGCCAATAATAAAAGACGTACACCACCCATCTAATATGATGTGGTGGGACGTCCAAACCAGGTAACTTCTCTCTGGGGAAGTGATATTGATATAAGTAACTCTTAACAGGGGGTCCTTCTGTAAATCAAAATTTCTGATTATATCTTTTTGTAATATTTGATTCAATTCCTCATTATAACTCTCATGGTTTCCCAATTCGATCTTGGTAAATTCAATTTCTCGATCATTTAATATTACTTGCCTAGGCTTAGATATTTTTTCATAAATTATGCTTGTTCTTAACACTGGGTATTTTTTTCCCAGTAGATGCAATGATTTTTTAATAAGAATCTCACTCGGAATTTCTTCTAACAAGTAAACGTCTTGAGAAATATAGCTTGTTGATTCATTATCAGCCAAACGATGGTATAGCATCCCTTCTTGCAATGGAGTTAAAGAATATATATCTTGTATCATACTAGTTTTCTCGTTAATCACTTTAATCCTCCTTGGTACACAGAATTGAGTATCTCCAAATAATCGTCAGTTTCCAAGTCACTTGCGCTCCAGTCTGAAGCTGTGTTTACTCTATGATCTAATGAAATACAGAGGCGTATGATTTCTATAACACTTTCTTTATAAAATTCAGATAATAACCCCACCCCCCATTTGGAATAATTCGCCTTATTGAACTTAATATAGAAATTTAATTGGTCGTTTATAGTTTCTCCATTAAACCGGATTGGTTCTTTGTAGTGATTTCGCGATGAATAGTTTTCTCCCACAGGCAACTGTTCACTTTGTCCCTTTTGTTCTGCATCCATTTCACCCATGTAGTTGAACAATATACTAACTTCTAGCTCTTCTGCTTTAAGTAAACCGAATCCCATTCCATAATTTGGTACTTTCCGTAGCATCTCTTTTGTATTGACGATGGTTTCCTCAATATCTCCGCTACTTTCTATTATTATTGGATATTCACTTGTAAACCAGCCTACCGTCCTGTCGATGTCTACTTTCTTATGAATATTCTCTCTTCCATGGCCCTCTAACATAACCGATACGTTCATTTGCCCTGTTAATTTTTTCACTGCTATCCCTAGCCCCGCTAACAGTAGATCATTAATGGCTGTATTGTACGCCTTCCCCGCCCTATACAATAATTGTTCGGTTAAGTCCTTTTCGAACTCTATCCTTATTGTTTCATATCCATGCTCTCCGGTCTCTTCAAATGGAACTACTCCGTCTTTCATTCTTCTACTTACTTCTTCCCAGTAAGGTCTTTCTTTTGCAAGTTGTTTGCTACCTCGGTATTCTTCCAAGGCTTCTGCCCAGGCCTTAAACGATGCCGTTTTCTTCGGTAACTTAATGTCCTTCCCGGCTTCCGCTTGTTTGAGCCCACTGAGGATATCCTCGGTAAGTATCCTCCATGAAACACCATCAATAACCAGGTGATGAATACAAATAAACAGATACTTCCCTTGGTCTGTACTTATTTTTGCTACTTTCATCAAGGGACCGTTTTCAAGACAGATGCTTTGTTGTATCCGTGTACATTCCTGCTCAACTGCAACTCTATATTCTCCACCCTGAATTTCTATTTCTTCATAATCATAAAGTTTGCTCTCAACAATACTTAATATCTCAAGAGTGTTTCCCCGATATACCGATCGTAATATATCATGGTGTTCTACTACCGCCCTAAGCGCTTTCTTTATTACCTGCGTACTCTCCGTCTCCAGTTTCATAATCATCGCTTGATTATAATGATGGGGGTCCGCATAGTTACTTATTTCAAAATCCCTAATAATCGGTGTGGAGATCACCTTTCCCGTCACTTCTCCTTGATCATATCGATTGACTTCCGTTTGCACCATTTCTAAAGCTATCGCTTTAACGGTGTTCTTCCTCATGATATCTCTTACGCTTATTTCGTATCCGGCTTCCCTTACTTTCGATACCATGCGTATCGATTTTATCGAGTCGCCTCCCAGTTCAAAGAAGCTATCCGTTATTCCTACCCGTTCTGCACCAAGAATGTCGCAAAAAACTTTGCTCAAGATTACTTCTTCCTCAGTTTGAGGCGCTACATATTCTCGCTCACTTTTATTCTCTATTTCTGGTAGGGCTTTTCGATCCAATTTTCCACTTCTTGTCACCGGGATCTGCGAAATCTGCGAAATGTATGCTGGTATCATGTAGTCTGGCAGCCGTGCTCCAAGCGCTTCTCTTATCTCCGCTATATGGATGTCTTTTTCGCTAACGATATATGCATATATCGCTTTGTCACCTTGAGTGTCCATTTTTGCAATAACTGCACAGTCCTTCGCTTGGGGAATTTGTCGAATCACACTCTCGATTTCTCCAAGTTCTATTCGGTGACCTCGTATTTTTACTTGTTCATCTATTCTGCCCAGATATTCAATTATTCCACCAGGTAGCCATCTCCCAAGATCTCCTGTTCGATACATTTTCCCGGCCTCAAACGGATTATCAACAAACTTCTCGGTTGTCAGCTCCGGCTTGTTTAAATAACCTCGGGCTACTCCTGCTCCTGCAATACAAAGTTCTCCAGGAACTCCGATTCCACATAAATCATCATTTTCATTAACCACATAAAACCTCGTGTTGGCTATTGGTCTTCCAATGGGAATATTCGTTACACTTTCGCCTTTATAGGTATAGCTCGAAGCATTAACTGTTATTTCCGTGGGCCCATACGTGTTAATGACTTCCCGGCCTCCAACCCATCTTTGTAAAACTTCTGCATTTGCAGCTTCTCCACTTGAATCAAGAATGCGCAAATCCGGAAATTCCTCGGGATTCAATTCGCGAATCATGACAGGTGTAAGAGATGCCACGGTTATTTTATTTTCACGGCAACACCTTTCAATGGCAGCTGGGGTTCGAGCATCATCTCTTGAAATCAGACATAGTGTGCCTCCCAGAGTAAGAATATTAAAAATATCCCATACCGATTGGTCAAATATATAATTGGCAAAGAGTAACACTCGATCCTGTGATGTCAAATTATATATTTGGGTATATGCAACAAGTAAATTATGCAATCCTTGGTGCTCAATTAAAACTCCCTTGGGGTTACCCGTTGTACCGGAAGTATAAATGCTATAGGCCAAGTCGGATGCTGTATTTACCCTTTTTAAATTTTCTGTTAACCCTGTAAATATCTCTTTTTCGCCCAAATGGATGACTGGAATCGTTGTCTTTATTTCTGCTTCATATAACAGCACTGCCCGGGGTTTGCAATCCTCCAGAATATAATTAATTCTTTCGTCTGGAAAATCAGGGTCTATAGGTACATAAGCACCTCCTGCTTTTAGCACAGCATAGATTCCAATGATCATCTCTACGCTACGTTCCGTGATCATGGCAACCAAGTCATTCGGTTGGACACCGTGATGTCGTAACTTCCTAGCCAGCTGGTTTGCTTTCTTGTTAAGCTCTGCATAGGTTACTTTCTCTTTCCCATAGATCACAGCAATGCTCTCAGGTGTCTTCTTTACCTGTTCTTCAAACAACTCAACTATGGTCTTATCTTTCAAGTATTCAACATGAGTATCGTTGAATTCATTTAGTATTTTTTGGCGTTCACCGTTTGTAATCATTTTTATTTCCTTAATCTTCAAATCCCTAGAATTACCTAACTGTTCAAGGATTGCAAGAAAATGATTTACCATTAAACTGGCTGTTTCTTTTCTCATTAAATCAACACAGTATGATAATGATACATCGAAATTATTGTCTAACTCATAAATATTAAATTCAAAATCAAACTTTGTTTGTTGCTCTTCTAATTCAAACTCTTCAACTATTATCTTGTCTGATCTCATTCTAAATTTTTCATTATTTTGGACCGTTAGCATTACATCAAACAGTGGATTCCTCGACATGTCCCTCGTTACGTCCACTGCATCCACTAACTCTTCAAACGGATATTCCTGATTCTCATAGGCCTTTAAGCATTTCTCTTTGATTTCTTCTAGAAATACTTCATAAACCTTATTCCCTTCGGGAGCTCCTCGCATGGCAAGCGTATTCACAAACATCCCTAACATACCTTCCGTATCTTGATGCGTTCGTGCACTGATCGGACTTCCTATGACGATGTCCTCTTGTCTGCTGTACTTGCTCAGCAACACCATCACTGCCGACAAAAAGACCATGTATTCCGTTGCCCCGGTTTCTCTTGCCAGCTTCTTTATCTGTTCCCCAAGTTCCTTCCCCGTTTCTACATTTACTCTTGCCCCCCGGAAACTCTGCTCTGGGGATCTTCGATAGTCGGTCGGTATATCCAGCACCGGGATCTCACCACTAAACTCGCTGACCCAGTACTCCTGCTGAACGGTTAGATCTCTGCCAGCCATCCATTCACTATAGTCTTTATATTGATGAGTAAGCGTTTCCAAATTCCCGCCGGTATACATTGTGAACAGTTCTTTTTTAAATAGTTCTTCACTCATTCCGTCGCTTACTATATGATGCTTGTCTAGCATCAACAAATAGTAACTCTCTCTTTTTACTAGCTTCGCTCGCATTAATGGCGCTTTTCCTAAATCAAATGGTCGTACAAACTGTTGTATAATCTCCTCTTCTGATGTTTCCCTGTCCTCCGTATACTCATAATCCGACTGTACTTCCTTTCGAATTCGTTGCACCGGATCCCCGTTGTCAACTACAAATTCTGTTCGCAATATCTCATGACGATCCAACATGCCCTGTACGGCGGCTGCCATCTTGTCAGGCTGTACATCTCCTGTCAATTTCATTATTCTCGGCATGTTATAGGCCAAGCCAACATTGTCCATTTGGCATAAAAGATACGTCCGCTTTTGCGTCGATGACATCGGATAGTACTCTTTGTGTTCTGCTTTCGGAATCGGTTCGTAGTGTTGATCCTTTTGCACTTCAATTTTGGCGCTTAATCCTTTAATTGTTGGGCTACTGAAGATCTCTTTTACCCCCAGTCTAACCCCCGTCTCCGCTTCGATTCGATTAATTACTCTGATGGCCCTCAAGGAATGTCCACCAAGTTCAAAAAACCCATCGGTAATGCCTACCTGTTCCACATTCAGAACTTCTTCATAGATTCGGCACAAGATCTCTTCCCGTTCATTCCGAGGGGCTTCGTACTCTTTCCCACTACTAGCCTCTAAAACGGGTAAAGCTCTCTTATCTAGCTTGCCATTGGCTGTGATGGGGAGACGTTCAATCTGTCCCCAGTATGATGGAATCATATAATCCGGTAAGGATTTACCCAATATGTCTCTCATGTCGGATATCTTTATTGGTTCGCTGCTTACCAAATAAGCATAGATTGCTTTTTCCCCGTTCCCATCCTCTCTCGCGATTACGGCACAATCCTGGATTGTCTCTATTTTCCTTAGGGTACTCTCGATCTCCCCCAATTCAATGCGTAGACCCCTGATTTTAACCTGTTCGTCTATTCGTCCGAGGTACTCGATATTCCCGTCCGGAAGCCATCTCCCCAAGTCCCCTGTTCGGTACATCTTTCCTTCTCCGTACGGATTCTCGACAAACTTCTCTGTGGTTAGTTGAGCATTATTAAGATAACCATTCGTTACCCCTTCACCGCAAATACATAATTCTCCCACAACACCTATACCACACATTTCGTCTCCATCAAATATATATAACTTTTTGTTGCTCAAGGGTTTTCCAATTGGAACAACTGAGCGATTCTTATCTATCCCGCTTATAGTATATGAAGAAACGCATCCGGAATCTTCTGAAGCACCATACACATTCGTAATCTTTGTATCAGGTTTTGATTTCACGAAATGCTCTATTTTCGCATATAACAATGATTCTCCACCTAAAAAAATCTTTTTTAAAGATTCTAATTTCTCAAAATTTGTATTTTCATTTATATAAAGAAGTGAATAAAACATACTAGCAGCACAGCTCAGCATTGTTATATTCTTTTTACAGATATAGTTTGTTATTCTCCAGACGTCGAATTCTCTACCATTTCCACATGCATATACTGTGGCACCTGTTAAATGTGGACTAAAAATACTTCTTTGCGTTAAATCAAAACTTAAAGATGATATTAGAATTACCTTCTCTTCCTCTGTTAACTTAAAACGCTCTTTATACCATAAAAATAAACTGAGAACATTTTTATATTGTACTGGAATTCCTTTAGGTCTACCTGTTGTCCCTGAAGTATACATACAGTAAATCAAGTCTTCCGGCTTATTCACTTTTATTAGATTACTTGATCCTTCACTACAAATATCTTTACTATTAATATTTACTACAGGTAATTCTGTATCAATTTCAGCATTATGTAACAGGAGGACCGAGGCTTTACAATCCTCAAGTATATAATGAATTCTTTCAGTAGGAAAATCAGGATCAATTGGGACGTAGGCTCCTCCCGCTTTAAGTATTCCGTATATACCTATGAACATTTCAATGCTACGCTCAGAACAGATCGCCACAAAATCATTCGGCTTGACGCCAAGTTCCCTTAACTTTCTTGCTAACTGATTAGCTTTAGCATTTAGCTCTAAATAAGATATTTTCTCATCTTCAAACATTACAGCAATATTTTCTGGAGTTTTACTGACTTGCTCTTCGAATAAATCTACTAGAGTTTTATCTCTTGGATAGTTAACATCAGTATCATTAAATTCAAAGAGTATCTTTTTTCGTTCCTCCTCTGTAATGACTCCTATTTGAAAAAGTTTAATTTCACTGTTTTCTAGAATTTGCTTAAATATCTCTATATAATGCTTCGCTAATCTTTGAATAGTCTCTGCTTCATAAAATGAAGTGCAATACTCTATTTCTAATTTATATTCTTCCCATTTTTTAGAAACACGAAATAACAGCCCTAATTTTGAATATCTTAAAGCGTATTTGTCGCTTTTTTCAGCTTTATTCATATTTATTTCATTCTTATATTCAAACATTGCATCAAAAAGTGAATCTTCAGATGAATCTGTGATAACATCCACTGAATCCACTACTCTGATACAAGGATATTGTTGTGTAAAAGATCTTGAATATTCTTTTTCTACCTCTTCAAGAAATACACTATAGATTTTCTCTCTTGTAGGTGTTCCTTTTACGGGAATTATATTAGCGAACCCTTCAACAAATAAATCTTCATTTGTTGTATTAGTTCTAGTAGCTGGAGAGAAATAACCTAAATTTATGTTTTCTTGTGGATAATACCGACTTAAAAGCACCATAGCAACTGACAAAAAGATGGCAGATTCCGAAGTTTGTTTTCCCAATTTCTTATTTTTTATTTTCTCTAAGTGGTCTTTCTCTATCCGGAACTCACTAGTTTCACAAAGGCTAATTTGGTCTTTCTTTAGATGACAATTTAACGACATGCTCGAAAAAAGATTATCCTGACTACCATCATTAGACATTAATTTATCGCTGTTAGATGACTGACTCACACTCTTTTTGTCTGTTATTTCTCTCGAATCCAAATTACTTTTTGAATTGTCCATTATAAACCCTCCATTTAGTAATAAGAGTATTATTGGATTTTAATAAAATAATTCTTGTTGATTTTTTTAATCTTCTGAGATCAAACTAGCATTCCACGGTTGTCTTGGTTATTTATAAAACACTTAGGAATAATTTCAGTTCTTAATTCATGCCCACACTTCTTTATAGTACTAATAGCTAAAATATCCATAGTGTCAAAACACTGATAGTTCTCAGAAGTAATATCATAAAATCCAGAAAGTTCTGTGCAAGCTATGAGAAAAGTACAGCCGTTAACCCGAGTATTTATTCGTTCAAGCAAATTAATAAATAAATTACGTAGGTTTTTGTGGGTAAATCCGCTCTTAATTTTCATGATTAAATTCGATATTTCCATTTGTTCGCTATCATTTGGATAACATACGGCACTTTCTTTTATACTCCTATCGTATATTTTTGAATGAGAAACTCCTTCAGTACCTAAAATGAAAACTTTTCTATCACAATTAAATTTGTCAAGAAATATTCCTGTCTCTTCTATCATATTTAAAAATATCATATCAGATGAATAAACAAACTCATTTGAAAAATAATGAGCAGTATTGCATGGTATGACAACAAAATTAACTCCAATTTTTGATAATTGAGAGAAACAATAATTTATTTCAGCAACCGGTGACTTTCCATTGTTCAATATTGCTTTTGTACGATCCGGAATATAAGAAGCGTTTAAAACACAAACACTAATATGCTCTTGATCGTTGTTAGCCGCAGTATACCGGATGACTCTATTCACGAAATCACATGTTGCTAATGGACCCATACCTCCTATGACACCTAGCTGGAACATGTACAATCCCCTTTCTTCACTCGTAAAGTAGAACCGATTCCCTTATATAGTTCATGAACTTATCTATCGCAGACTTAATGATTCCTAGTCCTTCATTTAATTCTTCTGTACTTATTATCAAAGGAGGTAATATTTTCAAAACATCATCATTTCTACCTGCTCTTTCTATAATGAGATTGTTCATAAAACAATTTGTGGCAACATTCATACAAATATCTTTAGATCCCGCTTTAGAAAAATCAATACCATGAATTAAACCCACTCCTCTATGTTCGAGAACTGGGTAAGAAGATAATATTTCATCTCTAATATAGTTGGCAATATACTTCTCTTTTTCCTTAACAGTATCAAGTAAATTGGTGTTGTACATATATTCTAAAGCAGCAGTTGCCCCTACAAATGCAAGTTGGTTACCTCGGAAGGTTCCATTATGTTCTCCCGGAGCAAACACATCATATTCAGGCTTCAACAGTACCATTGACATTGGTAATCCTGAACCACTTATTGACTTTGAGATCGTTATTAAATCAGGAACAATATTTGCCCTTTCGAATGAAAAAAAGGCACCCGTTCTCCCACATCCAGTTTGTATTTCGTCACATATCATTAAGATATCATACTTGTCGCATAACTCTCTTAATCTTTGTAACCAGTTAACATCGGCAACTACCACACCACCTTCGGCTTGTACAGTTTCAAGGATGATGGCAGCTGGTTTTTCGATACCAGAATGACTATCTCGAAGTATATTTTCAATGTATCCGATAGTATCAAACGTTGTATTAAAGCCAAAAGGGAAAGGCATAAACACTACGTCATTTAATGGTAAGCCAGCTCCTGCTCTCTTTTGTAAGTTACTTGTGAGTGATAAACTTCCGAGCGACATCCCATGAAATCCACCTGAAAATGAAAATACGGAGGTTCTTTTTTTTACTTTTCTAGCTATCTTTATTGCTGCTTCAACAGCATTTGTCCCTGTTGGCCCACAAAACATGAACTTGTAATTTAAATTCTTAGGTTTTAAAATGATCTCAGAAAAGGTTTCAATAAAATCTCGTTTGGGTACCGTGGCCATGTCAAGTGCATGAATAATCCCGTTGTTTTCTATATATTTAATAATTCGTTTAACAATAAAATCATTATTATGTCCATAGTTTAATGCACCTGCTCCAGCAAAAAAATCAAGATACCTGTTTCCTTGTTCGTCAAACATGCAACTCATCTTTGCACTAGAGAATATCGCCGGAAAGCTCCTGCTGTAACTACGAACGTTGGACTCCAATTCGTCAAATACGGACACAAGAAATCACTCCTAGTTTTTATTCGCTTCTACGTAACTATTTTTTCTTTGTGAAAGAAAGTGCAAAAATATGCATATTCTCACATTCAGGCAGTTCTATTCTTTTTATCATTTTGTCAGTTGCAAGAAAGTAATTGTTGATATATAGGTAACAAGATTCAGTAAAATCTTTTAAATAATTTTCATCAATAATGGATTTTTCACATTCTATACTTTCTTTAGAACTTTGCCTCTTTAAAACAACAGGAGTCCAGTCATTTAATTCAACTAACACTCTTTCATACGACTCATCCACATAGATAATCTTAAAATAATCTTTAAAGTCTCCCCATTCTGAGCATCCAAGAATTGAAAACTGTACATAATAATTGTTTTCTATATTTATTACCTGTCGTGCACATGAAATATTATCAAACTCTCCTTTTTTATTGCTAGAAATATCAAATTTAGTATCAAGTGAGGAAAGCAAACTTTCCTTAGGAAAGGATTCATGAATAATACATTCGCCAATTCCATTAAAATCGGCATTATCATTCAACTCGTTTTTTTTACCAATCCCAATATTATTGAAGTATTCTGACAAATCTAAACATATTGTTTCTCCAAATTCTACTTCTGCATGATATTTATTCTTCACAGACAACGATTTTTGTTGAATGGTGTTGATAATTTCTTGAATTAACAGTATTTGATCGTCTGCTATGGAATTTATTCTTCTAGAAAGCGCTTCCGAAATTTTATGAAAGTCTTTAGCAAAAACCATTTTCAAAAGCATAAAACGAATCATTTCCCACTTTTCCGAAATCACTTTCATCTCATCAGCTAATCTAGAAAATGCACCTTCATGTTTCGGGTACCACTCATCAAATTTATAAAGTAGTATACAAAAACGGAACATATTATGAACCATAACCTTCAATGACTGATTTAAGTAAATATTTTCATGTATTTCATCCATTGAATAATTATCAATGTGTTCGAAATTTCTAATTTCACAAGTAATATCAAAATTCTGTTTAATTTTTTTAGAAAGGTCCTTCAAAGAATTTAAGTAAATATCATTAACTAGTCCTTTTAGAGCATCATTCAATAGACTAATAGGCTCGATGTACTGGTAATTATGATCAACTGAGAAAGCTCTAAAAGAAATATAACCTTTTCTTAGATCATCCTCTGGTAGGTAAACGTTTGTCTTATTGTAGTATGGATCTAAACATTTAAATGCTTTTTTAGTTTCGTCGTATTGAACCAAAAAAAGGGCGTGCGCGCCCGTATCAATTTCATTAAATCTCCAATCCCAAGGACAATTAAAACCTTTTATAGTTACGCATATAGGAATATTTTGATTTACTAATTCAATCATTTTTGTTAAGTCTGAATTAAAATGATTACTGTATTTAGCTGTCTTAATACCCGTGAATTTCTCCAAAGATTCGCAAATGTCGAAACTAGTTATAAAGCTATTCCCAATCCCTTTAGACATATCATTAGAAAATCCATTTTCAAGTGCTAAAAAATACATCCTTTCATAATCAATTCCCATATGAGATGCAAACGTTGCTATGCAATCGTCGAAACAAAAAGAAGCAGCTACGTTACCTGACAAGCGCGGGACTTGTCTTATCTTCATATCTGGAGGTATAATATTACTTTTCATGGAATTTAATCACCCTTTTCTATAAGAGGATCTTTCACATCATCAGCATAATATTGAGCCTGTGCATTCCACAACTCAAAATACTTACCCTCAGTATTTTTAATTAGTTCGTAATGAGAACCAAATTGGATAATCCGTCCATTGTGGAAAACTGCAATTGAATCGCAAAAACGACATGAGGACAGTCTATGTGAAACATATAATGATGTTTTTCGACCTATTAAATCATTAAATTTAGAATATACTTCAAATTCTGAAATTGGATCCAAGGCAGCAGTTGGTTCGTCTAATATAACAATTGGTGCATCCTTATAAATGGCACGAGCTAGAGCAACTTTTTGTTCTTCACCTCCAGATAAATCTACCCCATCCTCTTCAATGTTTTTACGAATAGATTGTTCCAATTGCATAGGAAACTTTCTAACCCTGTCTCCAATTCCAGCTAAATCGAGCGATTCCCATACATCTGCTTCATCATAGTTTTTCGATGCCGATACATTTTGTCCAATGCTAAATGAAAGCAACTGGAAATCCTGAAACACTACAGAGAAAAGTTTTGTGTAGGATTCATAATCAAATTTTTGTATATCATCTCCATTAAGTGTTATATATCCTGAATCAGGACTATAAAATCGACATAACAACTTTATCATTGTTGTTTTACCTGACCCATTTAATCCAACAATTGCTGTCCGAGTATTCTTTTTAATCTTTAATGACAAGTTGTTCAGAGCATTTTTATCGCTTGTTGGGTACCGGAAACTGACATTGTGGAATTCAATTTCCCAATCAGTATTATTTATCTCAGGAATTTTTTCTCCTCGTTGTATTTCGTTGGGTAAATCAATAAATTCAAATAATAAAACAAGATAATTATTATTACTTCTGATCTTCGTAAGAGATTCAGAAAGGTTTCCTAGTGAGGTAACCAATCTAATTATTGCAGCATAGCTACTCGTGACACTTCCAAGACTAATTGTTCCAGTAAGAGCTTTAAGACCGATAAATATATATATAGCGCCCCCCATTAATGCGGATAATATTGAATTTATACCGATGTATTTTTGCTGTAGCCTATGTGTTCCATTTACAATTCTCAACCAAGGCCTTCTTCCTTTAGCAAGCATCTCATTATAGATAAGGTTCCTTTGATCAAAAATTCTTACATCTTTCCCAGCTTGATCATCCTCCAGGTAAAAATTGTTGTAATACTCCAAATAACCATTATTTTTAGCCCCATCTTGATACAATTGAAATACTTTTTTATTTATTGTTTTAGTATTCTTCACTGTCAGTACTAAGCAGACTATTAAAGCAACTGTTAGTAAAACTGTAAACCACATTGAATTGACAAATCCAACTAAACCATTTTGTTCAGAAATTACTACTGCTGATGTAGCAGTAATTGCACCAAATGAAACAATAATTGCAATAATCACCGATAAAGAATTTTCAACGATTGATTCTTCTAATCGAACTATTGCATTAATTCCACCATCGGTCGCAAACATGTCACTCATAATTTTTTCCCTCAGCTCTGTAATCTTAGGATCTTCTAATTTCGCAAAATCCATTGTTAGTTTTTTATTGTTCAGAAAATTCTCAAATTCAGTATGGAACATACTATCCAATACTTCTATTCTCTTTGATAATAGTGCACTACTAAGATTCATTAGAAGTGTTCCACCTGCAGTAACACTCACATAATAAAAAAGTGTTGTGAGATCTCTGTCTCCGACTAATTCATCAATAATTACGGCTAACATATATATTGAAATGTAAGGAGTAAACGCATTCAAAATAGATCTAATTAGAGTAAACTCTAACAATCCAGGAGCAAGTTGCTTGATAATAATGCATCCACGCTTTATGTGTTGAAGATCATCTATAATACTCCTCTTCTTACTCATACGTTGTTTTTCTCCTTTGTGTTCTCTTTGTAGTATTGGCTTTGAATATCAAAAATCTCCTTGTATCTTTCTCCCAATTTCATGAGTTCAGAATGCGATCCGGACTCTTTTATTTGTCCCCCATCTAATAGTATTATTTTGTCACAAAATCTGGTTGAGGAAAGTCTATGGGAGATAAATATGGAAGTTCTATTTGAAGTAAGTTCGTTATATTTAAGATACATATTATTCTCCGCGATTGGATCAAGCGCTGCTGTAGGTTCATCTAGAATAATCAATGGAGCATTCTTATATAATGCTCGAGCTAGAATTAGTTTTTGGTTTTCTCCTCCCGAAAGTTCTACACCATTTTGGGTGACAGAGGGAATTAGATTTGTCTGAAACCCTTCCGGAAGACTTTCAATTTTCTCTTTGATGCCTGCTAAATTTGCACAATCATTAAGTTTTTCCCAGTTTATATCTTCATGCGAGCAAAAAGTTATATTTTGAGCAATACTAACAGGAAGCAAGCATACATTCTGAAAGACTGCCGTAATAAGCTTGTAATATTCATCTCGATTAAAATCTCGGATATCTGTTCCGTTAATTAAAATACGTCCAGATACCGGTTCGATTAAACCACATATCAACTTTACTAATGTTGTTTTGCCAGCACCGTTAGTACCGACAATGGCTAGCCGTTCTCCTTTAGTAATTTTGTAACTAATATTTTTCAGAGTATATTGATCATTACTTTCATATTTATAACTAACGTTATCAAGTACGATTTCAACAGGTTCTTCAAAAGATGGTAACGGAGCTCCTTTACCACGCTTCATTTTATCTTCAAGATCCATTAACACTCGATAATCATCAACCTTATAATTAGCAGTTGATAGTTTGCCAATTCTTGTTACTATGTTTTCAAGCCATAAACCAAACCCAGCAATAGCTCCAAAATAAAGAGCAAATCCCCCTATAGTCATGCTTCCATTTATAACGTTCCAAATTAGATATATATAAGCGCCACCATTTCGAATAAATACAATAAACGCTTCTACCAGTAGTTGAATATAACGCTTAGAGGCTATCTTTTTCTGCCAGTTGTACTTCTCCTTCATAAATCGATCTGCCATATCATTAATCCAATGCTTCATATGAAAGATTCGTATATCCTTCGCTACAGAACTATCACTCGTGTTATAAAAAACGTAATCGAGTCTTCGATCAATCTTCGCACGATCATCCTTTGATTTATGTTCCCATTTTTCAATAAACAGTACAACAAACGTATCAATTACATAACTAAGAATAAGTATTAAAATTATGACTGGATTTAACAACATCAGGATCGCAAAAAATGAGAAAAAACCAAAAATATTCTTTATTAATTCTACAAAATGAGGGTAAAACGAAGCCATGTTAACAAGAACATTTCTATTTAAGGCTAAATGTGATTTCTCTATTTTTACTTTTCCTGCAGAGGATGCAAAATTTAAGTAATCCATATCTACAATTTTCCAAGTTTTATTCATGTAAAAATGTAAGTTCCAAATTTTTACAGAATTTATTAGTATACCTTGTTCTGTGTAGTAACTTATAAATAATAGAATCATCATTGCAAGTGTTAAGACGCTTATTTGTGTAAAAAATTCATTTACTGGTAAAGAACTTTCTATTGCATCTATTACTATCTTAGGAAGCCAAATACCTAAAAGTGATACTGCAATTGCTGAAGGGATCGCAATAAATGGAATAATGACTCCCTTTTTCTCAAAATTCCATTGTTCACGAATCATAAAAATCAAATTGCTTATAAAACCGTAAGTATTTTTCTGATTATCCTTCACAATAAGAAACCTCCAGGGTAATTATTTCTTAGTCTAATAACAGCAGTAAATTTCGATTTCATTTAGTAATCGCTTTCAGGGAAACCCAAAAACTCTTTGTAGTAAAACAACTCTAATTGCATAAGTTATGTAAATGTATTTAATTTTTTATCCTAATACTTATATTTCAAACAGTCAATGAGTCAGCTAAATCGCTTACTTTGAGTAAACGATTATAACCCCCCATATTATATATAGTTTGTAAAGCAAATTTACCGAATTCCCAAACTTCAGCTGTATCTTCTAACTACCTCAATTAAGACATACTTTCGCCCTTTCACTATTAAGTGAATAGACTACGAAATAAATAGCTAAATTCACTTAGTTAAATCATACCTAACTAAAGAAGCGTATCATTTTTTTTAATAAAACATATTATTCGCTTCTGTGGATGTGTTAACGAATAATAAATATGTTCAGTTCTCGTCCCACTTCCTCTCCATTGTAGTCATAATTAATATTTATCTAACAGCATGAGAGCATTCTCAGCTAACGCTACAAAATTTATATTCGAAATATGTTGTGGAAAATCATTAATTCTAGCGCACACCGATAATTTATACTTTTCATCAATTAAGTATTGTTTGAAGTAACTAGCATCATAATTATTGCTTTTTATAAATTCAATTCTAATCTCTTCTTCAGTACATAAAAAAAAGAACTGATCTAGTGGAAATGATAGACCTTGTCCCGTATATTTAATATAGCTTTCTTTTAATGTCCATAAGCTATAGAAATAATTTAGTTTCTCATTCTCTGGCTTGTTTTGCAAGTTTACATTTTCAGATATAGAAAAAATCCGTTCTGCAATACTTAAGTCAATTGGTGCAATTTGCTCAATATCAATTCCTACAGGAGATTGATCAAGTATACATGCAACCCAACTACCTGAATGAGCGATATTATAATAAAACGGATCACCTTTAATAAAAGGCTTTCCAAAATCGTTATAGTAGAATTCAATTTCATTATTTTTTAATCTCGTCTTTTCCACTATTAATGTTCTTATAAGAAGTTCCCCTGCAAGAGACCTTATAAAATCTTCTCGTTTTCTCAACCTGTTTATTTTATCACTTTTTTCCTTGCTTAGTAGCGATAATGCTTTTCTTAAAGTCTCATCTTTAGGGAAGGGTTCAATATTTAGGCTAAATATCTCCACTTGCGATTCCCCCCAGCTATTGTTGCGAATAGTTGTTTTCATTTAAAACTTCAATACCAATTTCAATTAGCTTCTCCTGCCCTAGAATCTCAATTGCTAGTTTGGCACGCCTCTTCCTTTTGTCTATTTTTTTAATTTTTTCCTCTTGTCCAACTAATGGACCAGAAACAATTTTTACTGCTTCTGACCTTAAATTAAAAGTTGAATACTCCATAATATCATTAATTGGATTAAGAACCATCAGAATAGGAGTCATATCTTCTGCAGGTATTGGTTTAAAAAAAACATCTTCATCCTGATACGGTTCTGTATAATTCAAATCAATTTTATTTGAATAATTTAATACTGAATAGACTCCAACAACAGATTTAAGAGAATAATACGTTTTAAAATCTATTTTCAATTTTATAAAAACATAACCTGGAAACATAACTTTGATAACATCAAACATATAGCCATTTCTTTTTTCTGGAACCTTCCTTTTTGGAACACAACATTTACATTCTTTTATATTAAGATGTCTAATTATTAGTTTTTTGACTAACTCTTCTTCCCCTGTTTTAACCTGAAGTGCGTACCATTTCAATGTCATTCCTCCAATCATAGACATAGCTTCGCCCTTTCATGTATAGATAACTCTATACATTACTGATAATATATGTAACAAAACATTGATCTAACGTGCCTAAACATCGATTAGTTTTTATTTTGTTTTTTCCAAAAATAACCTTAATACATATCATAACGCAAAAAAGTTCTAGATCAATACTCCTCTGTTAAATTGGATTATTTCTGTATAATATTAGGTTTTGTGTACAAACCTAAGCAAGCCTCCCCATTATAGAAGCGAGTGTTAAAAGACGATAGTTCTTCACTTTATTGAAGAACTCAATTAAGTTCCTTCGTTGTAAACTTCTTCTTCCCATTTTCTTTGCTTCTTCCGATTTTTTTACTTGGAATAACCGGAGTCGCGGTCTGTTCCTGAAGATCTTCAGATTACGGTTGCTGTCATATAATATTCCGGTAAATCCCGCCAGAGTACCCCTGCTCGTGCTACCTAGCATGGCATTAGCATCTGGCGATGATCGTTCGGGGATCTCCCTCTTTGTGGTTCCTTTCTCCCGGCGGCAGGTCTTTAATTTTGTCCCATTGGTCGTCTCGATTTTCGTATCGTCTCAGCATAAATCTATTACCAATTTTAAAAAAAGTATACTTGGATTCACGCCTAGGTTAAAGATGAATAATAAATTAAATATAAGGAATATGATGACAAATTTTCGAAGTTTTGAGATAATAGATTTACAATTTCATACACTATAAGACATCGACTGCTCATCTTGGTTGTAAAGATTTTCTTTAGGAAATTTATAATATCCGATTGAATAATTGTTAAACGTGAGAATATGAGAGGGATGTTTATGAGTATTACTCTAAGTTCAATAATAAAACAAGAGGTTCTTAATGCAGGAGCAGTATTTCAGTGTCATTTACCACAAGGAAATTACATTTTAATGAAGACAAGTCATCCAATGACCGCTTATTATCAAAATTCAAAGGTTAAGGTATTAAGTGGTTCCACTATGTTTGGCAGTAATTTTATTATAGAAAATTGTTCTCAAAATATTGCTCAAATTACAGGTGTGAAATTCAAAACAACTTCCTGCCAAAATGTATTATATCCACCTTTATATATTTTTTCTTCTACCCCAGTGCCAGTTAATAAGTTGTTTCAACTAATAGCTACTTGTGAATGTCCAAATCGTTTAGTTCATCAAGTTAATCAGATTGTAAAACAATTAGAATGTCATCTTGATAAGCTCAACCATGTAAAAAATAGGAATAATAAACAGATACTTACCGGAGAAATAGATCCCCGACTAATCAAAGTATATCGGTACATACGAGAAAATTATAACCTTCCACTAACTCTACAACAATTAGCAGATATAATTAGCTGCAATCCAGTTTATTTAAGTAATATGTATTCTAAAGTGTTTAATAAGTCTCCTGTTCAACATATACAAAGTCTGCGAATGGATTGTGCTAAGAAATTATTAACAAATACCCATGAATCAGTCTTAGAAATTGCACATAAGTTAGGTTACGTTTCAAGCTCGCAATTTTCTTCTTTATTTAAAAAACATTTTAATATTTCCCCTACTAAGTTTCGCATTAGTAATCATATAAATGAGTTTCAAAAGGAGAATTAAAATTGAATGTACAGGAATGCACTTCGCTAGTTATTAACAAAATTTCAGAACTATTAAATGTACAAAGTGATCTTGGCTATGATGAAGTACTAAGTAACTATGGGCTAAATTCACTTAAAACAATCAAACTATTGGTAGAACTAGAGGATATATTCCAAATCCATTATAAAGATGAGGAACTACTATTTGAAAATTTCAAAACAATCCGAATCATTGTGGAAAGATTAATGTGCAAACATTCTTAATTAAGTTTGGATCAACCTAATAATCAGTGCTTGATTGTAGTCCAATATCCGTTGTCGGTTGCATTTGATGAGAATGAGTACCCGCTTTATAGCGATTACGATTTGTATAAAGTAGTGACGCGATGAAAGGCTTTAATATGATTATGATGGACCATCGGCATTTGTATTTCATCTGCCCAGTTACGCATGGTTTTAAGCGTACTCCGAACAGTCTCATGATTGTGATTGCCTTGTTCGTACCAACGCTCAAATCCAAGCTTCACAATAGCAATGTTAGGGCCACAGTCATACCAAGTGATAAACGCTTCTTTCTTTCCCTTACGCTACGCAAAAGCGGGGAGGGGGAGTTTAGCAATGTTTCTAATCCTTTCTGATGTCTTCATCCAGCGACTCCACTAGAGGATTCTGAATCCGATGTCCAAGCTCCGGATTCAAAAGTAGAGATTCCGGATGACTTTGGGAATACGCTCGCTACTCCTCTAGCTTTCGACCTGTTCACTCGCACTCGACCAGGATCAATTTGTTATGATGCACTGTACGGTACTAGTTGGAGTTGCATCCGAGCGCTCTGAGCGGCTGTCGATCCTAACGCTTGTTCAACAAATGGGATTGAAAGAGCATGCTATAGAACTGTTGGTGCCCACAAATTCGTAAGTCCAACAAACCCCAATTCGCAACGTTTAGAGAACGTTCCGATGAACGGGATGCAAGCCGTTGCTTCCCTTACGAATTGATTTGATTTACAAACCGGGTGCTTCCCTATAAAGATACTGAAAATTACAATGAGATATACTCTTACGTCGATGCAAGATTTGATTATATGGCTGAAAAACGGTAGGAAAAATTTTATATGAACCTATCCTAAATGAATTAAATTTAATTAATATAGATACTGATTCAGGGGACTTTAAAGAAAATATCGTTGCTTTTAAAGATGGTTTTAACAAAGAACGATTGGCTTCCTACGATTCTAATGTTGAAAAGGCCATGATAGCAGATAAGGATGTAACACTTGATAGCAATTTACAAGATCAATTTAGAGATTTATTAGGGCGTGTATGCAAACTATAAATTTCTTCTAGATGGGTAATAGTTTGTATGATGAGAAGATACGAAATTCGTGACGACCAATGGGACAAAATTAAAGACCTGATGCCGCCGGAAAGAAAACCACAAGGAGGGAGACCCCCGAACGATCATCGCAAGATGCTAAACGCCATGCTTTGGATCGCACGAACCGGTGCGCCATGGCGAGATTTACCGGAATATTACGGCTCCTGGTCAACGGTTTACAGCCGTTTTCGCCGCTGGCAAAAGGCTGGTATTTGGGATCGGATTTTAGAGCATGTGTCCATTGAACCCGACTGGGAAAGTGTGATGATTGACGCAACCATCGTCCGTGTCCACCAGCATGGAGCAGGCGCAAAAGGGGGGCCTTCAAGCAAGCCATTGGGCGTTCCAGGGGTGGACTAACGACTAAAATCCATGCGATCGTAGATGCCCTTGGGAACCCGCTTCGCTTTCAGTTGACAGCTGGGCAGCGCCATGATGCTGTAATCGGCTACGAGATGCTCAAACAAATGGATCTCACAGAGAAACAAGTCTTAGCCGACCGAGCTTATGATTCCAATCGAATTTTGAAGCTTCTGCAGGAACAATCCGCTACTCCAGTCATCCCAAGCAAGAAAAATCGCCGAAAGCCAAGAAAATGGGATAAAGAAATTTACAAAGAACAGCATTTAATTGAGTGTTTTTTCAATAAAGTGAAGAACTACCGTCGCTTGGCGACTCGTTTTGATAAAAGGGCAGAAGCTTTTATGGCATTTTTAACCCTAGCTTCAATCATGGTATGGCTTGCTTAGGTTTGCATACACGCCCTAGCAAAAAAAGATTATAAAGGAGTTACATTTAAAACATACAATTTAAAAAATGGGAACATCAAAGATGAGGCTGTCTATAACTTTGCACTCCACTGACTCTTGAAAAAGCCAGTTCTTTAGCGGCCTCATGTTTAAGGGGTTATAACTTCGATTAGGGATAGACTCAATAATTCGGGTGTTTATCCGCTTCTATATAAGTCGTTCCTAAGTTTAATCTGTGTCTACTATTGAATCTAGCAGCGCCCTTCCTTTATTGGCGAATAAAAAAAGGCTTTCGCTTAGAAATCTTGCCACTTACGACTTCAACATATTCAACGTCTGCCCCATTATCAGCAGGTCCTACAAATATAGGTCTGTTTAACTCTTTTTTATATAATTTAGTAGCTTTGATGTAGCAGCCAACTGGAGCATTCAGTTGGCCCTTGTTAGTCCCCATTGTAATGTTCTTTCCCCTAGCACGCTTACTCATTCTACAACTCTCCTCCTAGATCGAACTAGTACATAAGATATCATTATTTTCTGTGACCAACATCCAGTAAGACCCGGTTTAGCCATTATAACCCGAAGAGTGTACGAAAAAAACGTGTCCTTTTTTAAAAGTATACCACTATAAGTCTGCCCGATTATCTATGTCACCATTTTAGCAGACAAAGCTCGGATAATGGAATTAAATTCAATATGCAATAAACTGGTGATATACCAACGATACTAGCCGGCACATCGGTATTTCTTTTCGCATTATAAACCCACCATCTGTCCATGATACTATTTCTTAAATAATACCTCGTATATTTCCAACCTCCTACAAATTTGGGGTATAGTATTTTTCAGGCTACATTAGGACTATTATCTAAGCTTAAAAAAAGAAATAAAACGTTCAGAGAGCGGGTTTTAAGTATAGTGGCGAGGGGAGTCGAACCATTGTCCTAATAATTGAATTCGATTCAAAAATCCAGGACTTCCGATTAATCTATTTATTTCGTCAACAATCAGTCAAATCTACTATATTCTAGCCTCTGTTTCACACTTCAATCCCATCTGTAATACTCCAAAAACCACGCCACCACTGTAATCTCAGCCCTCTGTACCATCCCTCACCAACACCGCCACCGATTCTACGTGAACGGTATGCGGGAACATATCCACCGGCGTCACTTCCACCGTCCGGTACCCGCCTTCCTCCAGCACCGCCAAATCCCGCGCCAAAGTCGAGGCATTGCACGAAACATACACCACACGCTCAGGCTTCATTTCGAGAATAGTCTCCAGCAAGCGTGGGTCGCAGCCTTTACGAGGTGGATCCACCACAATAACATCCGCCTCAATCCCCTGCTCTTTCCAGCGCGGAATGACATCTTCGGACGCGCCAACCTCAAACTTCACATTGGTCATATTGTTAAGCTGGGCATTGCTGCGCGCATCTTCAATCGCTTCTTTGACGATCTCCACGCCGTACACCTGGTCCGCATGCTGTGCCAGAAACAGCGAAATTGTACCGATGCCGCAATAGGCGTCGATGACGGTTTCTTTGCCGGTCAGGCCGGCGTACTCCACCGTTTTACCATAGAGCACTTCGGTTTGGACCGGGTTCACCTGGTAAAAAGAGCGCGCCGAAATCGCAAACTGCACATCGCCGATATAATCGTAAATGACGTCGCGTCCCCACAGGACGCGGGTTTCGTCGCCGAAGATGACGTTAGTCTGCTTCGTGTTGACGTTCTGGCAGATGCTCGCCACATCGGCGATCTGTTCACGGATCAGGCCGATCCATTCGTCCTTGTGCGGGATATCCCGCCCATTGGTGACGAGGACGAGCATGATTTCGCCGGTACGGAAGGCCTTCTTCACCACAACATGGCGGAGCAGTCCGCGGCCCGTTTCTTCATTGTAGGCCGAGATGCCAAGCTCGCGGCCGATCGCTTTGACGCGCGAGACGACTTCGTCGTTATGCTCGTGCTGGATGAGACAGGTTTCCATGTCGATGATCCGGTGACTGTTCCGCGCGTAAAAACCGCCAACCAGGCCGCCTTCGGCTACGCCGATCGGCACCTGGGCTTTGTTGCGGTAGCGCCAAGGCTCGTCCATGCCAAGCGTGTCGCGGACAAGGATGCCCTCGCCCCTGCCTATGACCAGCCCCTGTGCTCCTGCATCATTCTGAACCGAATCAGCCGAGTTTGCGAAGCTATCAGAAGGATTGCCTGTACTCAGGCCACCAGCGCTTTCGGATGTACCGGGACTATTCCCAGCACTCACGGCATTAACCACACCAGCACCAGCACTCGCATTAACATTCGCTTTTAAATCCGCACTCCCGTCAGCGTTCACCTCGGTATCTGCATCGGTACTCGCCACAACGTTCGCCTCTGCATCCGCTCCAATCCCCGCACTCCCCTGCACCCGCAGCTTCCCGATCCGCTCCAGCGCATCGACAACGCGCTGGCGTTTCCAGGCCAGCTGGCCGGCGTAGCTCATGTGCTGCAGTTGGCAGCCGCCGCACTGGTCGTAGATCGGGCATGGCGCTTGGGCGCGGTCCGGACTGGCTTTCAGCACGTCCAAAAGTTTGGCGTAGCCGAATTGTTTTTTCGTGCTAATCACCTTGACCCGTATCTTCTCGCCAGGCAAAGCGCCCGCAACAAAAAGGGTATAGCCCTCCGCGCGGCCTACCCCTTCTCCGTCGTGATTCATACCGATGATATCTATGGTGTAATCTTCGTTTTTCGCTACTGGCAGGTTCCATTCGGCCACGGCCGCAGTGTTGCTGCGGTTACCGCCCGAAGAACGCCCGCCCCGTCCGGATGACGCGCCTGCGCGTGTTCGGCCCCGGTTGTTGTTCATCTTGATCCCTTCACTTCTTTCCTGTTAATAAAAATGTATTCTCCATTTATAGAAAAAGCCTTGCCCGGCCGCCCGGCCAGCAGCAAGACCTTTTGAATGTTCAGTAAAATGACCCATTAAAAATTTCCGCAAAGCCCTATCAAGCAAAAATCTGCATATGCGACGGCAAAATCTCGAACACGCCCGGCAGTTTGCCGCCGAGCTCGCCGTCCAGGTTCAGCAGAACCGGTGCCGGAGAGGTGATCTCCATTCGTTTTGTCTTGAAGTACAAGACATGCGAATCGTTAAAATGGTCGCCCCGCAGCGCCATCGTCACAAGCCGGATGAACTCCGGCAGGTTGCAGCGTTTGACGGCGATGACGTCCAGCAGGCCGTCGTCGATGCGCGCGTCCGGCGCAAGCTTTTCAAAGCCCCCGACCGAATTGGAGTTCGCTATCAGGAACATCATAAACTCCCCGTGCATCGGCTCGTAGCCTTCGGCCGAGATGGTCAGCTCGGTTGGGGAAAGGTTCACCATTTTTTCGATGCCTTTCATATAATAGGCCAGCTGGCCGATCATCGTCTTCAGACGGCTTGGCACCTCGTAGGTCAGCTGGGTCAGGGAACCGCCCCCGGCGATGTTGATAAAATAACGGTCGTTCGCTTTTCCGATATCAATCGGCCGTGTAGTGCCGTTAATGACCAGGTCGCAGTAATCCTCCCAGCGTCTGGAAATGCCCATGGCGCGGGCGAAATCGTTGGTCGTGCCCATCGGAAAAATCCCCAGCGGCGGCAGGTCATCTTTGCCGGCCATGCCGTTTACGACCTCGTTCAGCGTTCCGTCGCCGCCGGCCGCAATGATGATGTCATAACCGCGGTACACGGCATCCGCCGCTTCGCGGGTCGCATCGCCTTCGCCGGTCGTGGCGTGGCAGGACGTTTCAATGCCGGCCAAATCCAGCCGGTTCAGGATATCCGGAAGCAGCCTTCTGATTTCTTCGCGTCCGGATGAAGGATTATATATTAATCTGGCTCTTTTCATTCCTGCTGCAACTCCATTTACACTCGATTAGTTTATCTTTTCATTATATTCGAGATTTGGTCCCGTATCCAGTCGCCCAGCTCCGGGTGAGGCAGCAGCGCCTCGCCATTATAGCGGTATGTCAGGCCTTCCAGCCTGGACGGGATCACCTGCTTCGTGAAATACCCCGCGCTCAAAAATAAAGGCGCCACGATTACCTCGTAGCCCTTATTAACCCAATCGGACACCTTTTCACGCACGGTGTCCGTCCGCAGCAGGCCATAATCCGCGGCGGCCACGCCGCTGATGGCCTGCACGCTGGCCGCCAGGGAGGCCATCCCTGCCTCCCAGCGCTGCCGGAAGCCGTCATGGCCGCTTCCGTGCCCGACCAGGACCACCGCTTCCCGGTCCGGGTCCCGGGAAAGCCCGCGCACCTTGTCCCAGACCATGTGCGCGATCCGCGGATCGTCGTCCATCGGGGTGCCAAACCACACCCGCACCCCGTCTCCGATCCGAAACCGCGCCAGATCCGTCTCAAGCTCCGGCTCCGGCTTCAAGCCCAGCGCATAGCACAGCTCATCGATATGCGTGCTGCCGGAAGAGACAAACAGCGGCACGACAATCAAATCGGCGGTGCCGGCCGCCTCCAGCCGGTCGATGCCGCTTTGGATGCCGCGTTCCCCTTCGGCCTCCAAGAAAGAAGCTTCCACCGGAATTCCGGTTGGAAGCTTCAGGGTTGCCACGGCGTCGTCTACGAGCTTGATCCAAGCGTCGTCGGGAGAACCGTGGCTGATGATCAGAACGCCTGGCTGCATTAGCGGCCCAGACGATCCAAAGTCATTTTATAACCGTCGTTGCCGTAGTTGAGGCAGCGTTTCACACGGGAAATCGTGGCCGTGCTGGCGCCGGTTTCGGCTTCGATTTGATTATACGTACAGCCTTTGCCAAGCATGCGGGCTACTTCTAGCCGCTGGGCCATCGACTGGATTTCGTTTACGGTACACAGATCGTCAAAGAAGACGTAACATTCTTCGAGGTTATCGAGTGTGAGAATAGCTTCAAATAATTGATCAATGCTGGTATCATTCAATTTCTTGAGCTGCACCTGTTTATCATCCCCTACCATTAGTAGTTTCATTGTACACGAGGGAAGGCCTCATTTTCAAGCGTTAACGATTTCACGCGATGCAGAGCCCGATCCATATTTCCGCTCCTGCCCAGCCGGAATCCGGGCGTTCGTCTATACCCCGCTCCTGCCTAAATCATACATTATTGTAGAAAAGGCCTCCACGAATGTCTATCATTCATAGACACAAATACTGGAAAAGGAACGTGATGCAAATTGCCTCATTACAACAATCCGCACCGGAACATGAATGCGCAGCAGGGCATGAACCGCCATCCGGATTATGCCCGTCACCGGAGCATGAACGCTCCAAGAAGCGCGGCCCCGCCGGAGCTGCCTTCCGTCCCTCAATATTATCCTGGCGTTAACCCTTATGGGGCCGTCGGCTCTTTTGGCGAATCCTCCGCTTTGGTTCCTTATAATGCAGCCGGCTCCGTGCTGGAAGCTGCCGCCCCGGTAGCCGCCGCCGAAACCGCCGCCAGCAGCGGGCTGCTCTCCAATCTCGGCAACCTGAAAGGCATCTTCGACCGGCTCGGCGGCATCGACGGCATCATGGGCCATATCGGCCGCGTGCAAAAGGTCATCGGCGGCTTCCAGCAGTTCGCCCCGATGGCGAAGCTGCTGATGGGCTCCTTCGGGGCCAAAGCCGCGGCCGGGGTTACGGCCGATCCCGAGGATCTGGGCGAATACCGTCCGCGCAGACGAAAAAGCTCCGGCAGCGGCAAACGCCGCAGCTCGGGCGGCAAACGCCGTTCAAGCGGCTCGGGTTCCCGCCGCAGCTCCTCTTCCAAACGCCGCAGCAGCTCCTCCAAACGCCGGTAAAGACAGCCGATAGGAACAGTCAATAAGAACACTCAATAGGTGCAGGCAGTAAATGTGGCGATAGGATGGGGCTATTCAACACAGCAACACGACAACATCTTCTGACGTTCTTCCCTGCTCAGTTGTTTCAAACCGACAGCACCGGAACACGGGTTTATAAACCAAAAAGGCGTGCAGGATACCGCCCCGCACGCCTTCATTCCTTTTCCGCTTATCTACTTAAACCACCCGCGCCGGTTGAACCAAAGCACCATCCAGAGGGACAAGCCCGCCATAAACAGCAGCACCGTAAAATACCCGTAAACATAATGCAGCTCCGGCATATGGTCAAAATTCATCCCGTAAATGCCTGCGATCAACGTCAATGGCATAAAAATCGTCGTAATAACCGTCAGCGTCTTCATGATCCCGTTCATACGGTTCGAGTTCAACGAAATGTAGGAGTCGCGCAAATCCGCGGTCATTTCCCGGTCCGCCTCGATCATATCGGACAGCTTGAGCAGATGGTCATAAATATCCGCAAAATAAGCCCGGTGACGCCCATGCTCCTGCAGATGCTGGGAGTTGAGGATCCTGTAGAGCAGATCGCGCATCGGCACCACCGAACGGCGCAGCTTCAGCAGCCGCCCCCGCAGGTCGAACACCTGGTTCATCAGCAGCTCCACCGACTCTTTGCTGCCCACCGACTCAATATCCGCCAGCTCATCTTCAATTGAATACAGGCATGGAAAATACGAATCGACCAGATGGTCCATCACCGAATAAGCGGCGGACATCGGTCCCTGCTGCACGTCATGGCCTTGCTTGACCCAGCTGATAATCTGCGTCCAGGCCTGATCCACCTCATCCAGTTTGTGTTTATGGAAAGAAACGATCAGCTTTTCCCCGACAAACAGATTTACCTCCATGGCTTTCAGGCTGTCCGGGTCGATAGCGTGCAGCACATAAAACCGGATATCCTCATAAATATCCAGCTTGGGCCGCTGCAAATTGTGCAGCACACAGTCCTCGATCGCCAGCGGGTGAAAATGAAAATAACGATCCAGCAGCACGCATTCCTCTTCCGTCGGCCGGTCAAAATCAACCCAAACCCATCTGGCGGAGGCCAGGTCGAAATTTTCCAGGCTGCTGCCTTCTACAATCTGGTTGTTCTGCAGAATGGATAACGTGCGAATCATCGGTATGTATTCCTCTTTTCACGGTCGTATGGGCAGAGCGGCCTCGCAGCTTTTCCGCCATCTATTTACGTCTATTGTAGCCCATCCGCCCGGAATTACCTAACCTCAGGGTTCTTATGTCCGTTCCTTACGTCCAAATAGGACAAGTTTTTTCGGCGGGCTTGGATTAAAATGGAATTTGATAACTTGGAGTGCCGCGTCATGCGGATACGCCTATAACAGGGAGATGAGGGAATGAGCAAGGTTTTTTCAACGGTTCAGGCGGTTCTGGAGAACTACAAAACTTCAGTTTATGAGAGAGACGTTGAGCAATTTTTAGCGGCTTATGCTGCGGACGTTCATGTGTTTGATTGCTGGGAGAACTGGCAAGACACTGGTATTTCCCCGTTAAGGGACATGGCGCAGGGATGGTTTGAAGGCTTACGGAAGAACGGCGAATGGCTGAAAGTAAGCTTTGACGAGGTCGCCATTGAAGAAAATGCGGAGTTGGCTTTTGTCCGCTGTGCCGTGTCGTTTGCCGCCCACACACCTTCCGGGGAAAAAATCCGCTCGATTACCAACCGGTTTACCTTCGGTTTAAGAAAAGAAAGCGACGGCTGGAAAATTTCGCATCAGCATTCCTCTCTGCCGATTCGGATGGAAACGGGGAAAGCGATTTTTGATGCGTTAGAGGCTAAGGAAGACTGAAATTGAAACTGAAACTGAAACTCCAACCCCGACACCAACAAAAAAGCCCTCCGCCATCTAATCGATCGGGAGAACTTCATTCGTTGGTATTGATTCCTGCCAGTTAAGACCAGCCGAACAGCAGCTTGAAGATCAAACCGGCCAATACGGCGGAAATCGGAATGGTGATGAACCAGGTGACTACGATTCGTCCGGCAAGCGACCAGCGCACAGCGGAGAACCGTTTGGCAGCGCCCACGCCCAAAATGGCCGGGGTGATCGCGTGCGTGGTGCTGACCGGCAGGTGCAGCAGCGTAGCCGAGAAAATGACGGAGGCCGCCGAAATGTCGGCCGCGAATCCGTTGATCGGCTCGATTTTAAAGATTTTGGTGCCCATCGTTTTAATGATTTTCCAGCCGCCGACCGAGGTGCCAAGCGCCATCGACAAGGCCGCCGCAATTTTAACCCACAGCGGAACGGTCAAGTCGGACAGCTGCCCGGAGGTCACGAGGGCGAACGTAATGATCCCCATCGCCTTTTGCGCATCGTTGGTGCCGTGCGTGAAAGCCTGCAGGGCCGCCGTTAAAATCTGCAAAGTACGGAAACCTTTGTTTACGGTATGAGGACTTCTTCTGGCAAAGATGTATTTTAAAATCGTCATGACGATATAACCGACGGCAAAAGCGATCAGCGGCGAAATCAGAAGACCCTCCACAATTTCGCGGAAACCCGACCATTTCACGTGATCCGAACCGGCCCCGACGAAGACCGCCCCAACCAAAGCCCCGATGAGCGCATGGGAAGAGGAAGACGGGATGCCGAAAAACCAGGTTACCAGGTTCCAGATAATCGCCGCGAGCAGCGTTGCGATAATGACCTCGAGACCGTTGTCCATCGTGGTTGGATCAGCGATTTTCCCCCCGATCGTCTTTGCGACACCCGTAAACAGGATCGCGCCGAGAAAGTTCATTCCCGCCGCAAGCAGGATCGCCCTGCGCGGCGTCAACGCCCGCGTGGAAACGGAGGTTGCAATCGAGTTGGCCGTATCATGGAAGCCGTTGATAAAGTCAAAACCAAGCGCAAGGATGATGACGACGCCTAAAATAAGCAAAGTTGTATCCATGTTATTGTCAACGCCCCTTACGAATTGCGCATGATAATGGATTCCAGCATGTTGGCCACGTGCTCGCAGGCATCCGTTGTCGTTTCAAGGCGTTCGTAGATTTCTTTTTTCTTGATCAGCTCGATCGGATCGGTTACCGATTTGAACAGCTCGTTGATGCAGATGCGCAGCAGCTCGTCCCCCTGGTTCTCCAGGTCGTTCAAGCGGATCGTGTGTTCGCGGATCGCCAGCAGTTTTTTCGAAGAGAGCAGATGAACAGCCTTTTGAATTTCGTAAGCGGAGGTTCGAAGGATTTCACCAAACTGCACGATATATTTATCCGGGTTGCCCAGGTGGTACATATAGAAGCGGGATACCGTGGCTTCGAGTCCGTCAATGACGTCGTCCATGGTGGTGACCAGACCCATAATGTCATCGCGTTCAATAGGCGTAATAAACGTTTTGTTCAATTCTTTAATGGTCGTATGCACAAACTCGTCGCACTTCTTCTCAAACTCTTTCATAGCTTTGGCAAAATCGGAAATATTGTCGAAATCCGAAACGTGTGCGGTAAAATAGTCAGCGGCTTGTACAATCGTATCCGCCATATTTTCGAGTGTCTGGAAAAAAATATCCTTCTTCTTGACTCTCACCTGGATATCCCCTTTTTTAAATAATTTGATGAAATAACTCTATTGATGACAACCCTTGTTATCTTACCAACCTGAAAGACGTATTGTAAAGGCTATGTAAACGCATTATCAAAACTTTCAGGCAATATTTAATTAACATTACCCCATCAAGTACCTGCTATCCCTAATATTAGGAAAAAGGGGACTTTCCATGCATCAGGAGCCTTCCAGAATTTGAACGTGGGACTCGAAATCGGGACGGTTCGGCACGATGTTGAAATACGTCTTTCCCGGGTACAGCGGGACCTCGGCACCGTCTTTAATAAACCGGATAATGTCGTCTTGTTTGCGGACCCAACGTCCTTCGATCTTTTTGCCGCGCTGAAACAGCAGCGCTTTGCCTCCCAGCTCCAAATCCACGCTCAGCCGGCCGACATCGTCCAGCACTTTATGGTCCGCCCCCATCACTATTACGTTGCTCATCGTCAGCGGTTCGCCGGTTTCCTTGTCCGCATGCACCTTATCGCCGATGTACCTCGTATACAGCCGCGTCCCGGCATCATAGCGGTAAGACACCTTATAGCTGTCCTGCAAAAATTTCACCTGCACACCCACCGCGCCCGTACCTTCCGTCGGCGGTTCGTCCGCCTGGCGGAACGTGTAGGCCGGAACGGCGTCGTCAGACGTTTCGAAGCCGGACTTGTCCACGCCTTCGCGCAGCTTCTCCAGGCTTGTATAGAGATTGTGCGGAGCTTTGCGGGCGGAGTCCCGCCAGAAGTAGGCGCCCGCTTTGCCGATTTCGTCCAGCTCCTCTTTGTGCTGGGACTGCAGGATCGAATAGGCGTCCGGGCTCCCGCCCGCGTGCACCAGCACGCCGTGGTAGCTTTCGCCCAGCTCGATCAGGTAAGGCCGGATGCTGCGCACCGGCCCCAGCTTGGCCGCTCTGCCGCTTTCCGCGCTTTGAAAAATCGCCACAAGGCGCGTAACCCCGCCTTCGGCCAGCACTTCGTACACCACGTCCGCATCCTGCAGACCAGACTGCGGACGGGCCGCCGGCGCGTTGTTGATCATCACCGCGACCGGCCGTTGATTTACCGCTGTGTCGGCCGGCAGGCCGGTCAGCGGTGACGTATAGGCTCCCGCAGGCGCGGAAGCTGAAGGGCCCGGCGCCGGACCTGGCGCCGGAGATTCCGTCGCGTTCGGCTGCGACGGAGCGGGCCCGTCCGCATTTTGGGAGCCGCATGCGGACAGCAGCAGGGCGGCCGCGGTGCTTAACGCCGCGGCGGTGACGGTCCATTTTGTCCAAGCTCTAATAGGCAAAATTCAGTTCCTCCCGTTTGGCTTATTGTTCCATTATAGGCGGAATACGTCATGGAAGAGAAGACATCGGGAGGATCGGGCGTTTATCAGCCTTGCGTTTACCTGCGAAAAACCTAAAAAGCCGCATCCCAAGGATGCGGCTCCGTTATTTATCAGTGTGTCCTGTTGTTTTGTCCGTAGTTCGTGCTGTTTGCTTAAAACGAAACCAACCGTTAAATCTCGCCGAGCTCATTTCCCCCAAACTGCCAAACATCCAGGTTCAGCGCTCCTGGCCTGCGGTCCTGGAACAGCCGTTTTGCCGTCCGTTCATTGTCGGCCGCTCCCATCGCGTAAAACAAAGGGCAGAAATGCTCCGCGGCATACGACGGAACGGCATCCCGGACATTGGGCGCCAGCTTGTCGAAGCGGAACAATTCGGAGAGACTCCACTGGCCGATTTTGTCGCTGATCCACTGATCAAACGTATCGACCTGCGGAACGGGTCCGTTTTGGCTGGACAGGCGCAGATTATGCACCAGAGCCCCGCTGCCGATGATCAGCACGCCTTTGTCTCTAAGCGTTGCCAGCATTTTGCCGATTTCGTACTGCTCGGAAGGCGAACGCCTGGAATCAATCGACAGCTCCAGCGCCGGAATTTCGGCATCCGGATACAGCCGTCTCAGAATCACCCAAGCCCCGTGGTCCAGCCCCCGGTCCGGCACAGCCTTGAAATTCAGGTTGCCCTGCTCGAACAGGCTCTGCACGTCGCGCGCAATTTTGCGGTCGCCGGGAATGGAATAACGAATTTGATACAACTCCTCAGGATACCCGTAAAAATCATGAATCGCTTCATAACGGTCCGCGTCTGTCAGCAGCTGCTGCGGATCATCCCAATGGGCCGAAAAGATCGCAACGGCTTTGGGAACAGGCAGGCGACGGCCCAGCCGCTGTAAAAAAGCGGTATATGCGCTGTCTTCTAATGCGAGCATCGGTGAACCGTGCGCGATAAATAAGGATGGCATGGTCATCCGGGCCACCTCCTTATCCCTTGATAGTGTATATATGTTTATTCTATCGCTTCCACGCCGATTTTACCACTTGCAACCTTTTGGCAGTTTTAACGCAGAACAAGGAAAAAGCGCCCCGAGGGACGCCTTCGAACGGATTCAACTATTAGGGTTCAAGCCGTAAACAATCAACCTGCTGAACATCAGGCTTATATCATCCAGTGCTGCCATTCTTCCTGCTGCGCTTCCTGGCCGTCCAGCCATGCCTTCGTCGTTTGGATCAGATGAGTGCGGTGTTCGCCGTTGGAATACGTATGATTGGCCTGAAAAATAATTTCTTTGTCGCAGCGCCCCTCCGGACGCGTCCACAATACTTTCTGATACAGAAAAGCGTAATCGACCGGAATAACTTCGTCGGACGTCCCGTGCACGACCAGCACATTCCCGTGGAATTTGCTTACTTCCTGGAACGGCTGATAGTTGGCAAGCGATTCGAAGAAGACCGGCGTCAGCTCATAACCCAGATAATCCGCATGCCCGAATTTGACGGCATCGTCATAAAGCTGCCTGCCGGTGATTTTGACAATATCGCTGAACGGATAACCGACCGCGGACCACAGCACCAGGTTTTTCACCCGCCGGTCCGCCGCCGCGGCCGCTACTGCAGCGGCCCCGCCCAGGCTGTGGCCGATCAAGGTGACCTGCGTCGGATCCACGTCGCTGACGCTAAGCCCGTAATCCAGCACCCGCTGGGTTTGCTCCACCATCGATTTCAGTCCTTCACGGCCGTAGCTGCCGCTGCTTTCCCCGCAGCCGACGTAATCGAAACGCAGCACCAGATAACCGGCTTCGGCCAGTTCCCTTGCCGCGCTGACGAACAGGCGGTCTACGCCGATCCGGCTTCCCACGAAGCCGTGGCAGATCAGCACAAGAGGCACGCGATCTTTGCAGCGGCCCTCCTTCTTCGCCGTTCCGGCCGGATAATGCAGACTGGCGGCAATCGTTTCTTTACCGTACTGTATCGTTATCTGCCGCTCCATTTCAGTTCCTCCTTAGTTTTTACGCTGGAATACAAAATACTTATAATTCCGAGTTGTTTAATGTAATTTAAGTTTATCATCCCCTTCTCCCCTTTGTCAACGCAACCTTCCCTATTCCGTGAGCGTCTAACGGGTAATAAGAAGCAGACCCTTAAAGGAGGTTGATTCCCTTGAAAATCACGCCCGTAAGGTTAAAACTTCCCCTCTTCTTAATGGCCGTCAGCTTGACCGCAGCTCCCCTCAGCGGAGCTGCTGGTTTCGCCGGCCGTGCGGCCGCTCAGGCTGCCGAAGCTCCGGCGGCGCAGTCCCAGCCTGTAGCGCAAGCCTTGCCGAAGGCCGCGTTCAGTCCCGTTTACGCGGCTTACGAGTCCTTGCTGGCCGAAGGACAGCTTGGCCGCGCCGTCTCTTATTTGAAGCAGCACATCCCGGAAGCAGGTCCGTATGAGGCGACGATCATGACGCTGCATCTGGAAAACGCGCAAAAGAAACAGCTGGAGGCATACACTGCCAAGCTTTCCGCTCCCGCCATCCAAACTCAAATTTCCAGGCTTTATAAAAAAGGGGATACGCTGGCCTCGCTCGCCGGTCGCACGGCAAACGTTTCGCTCCGCAGCCTGCTGAACGAAACCGTCTCCGCCGGTTACAAGCTCGTCACGGCAGAGGGCATGTTTGATCCCGTGCTGGATTATGAACGGTACGCCGTTTACCGGCCTTATGTAAATCCGGATATTCAGGCCTATCTGGACATCATGGCGGAGGAATCCAGGCAGGCGCCCGCAAATGATGCCGCGCTGAGCATCGGTTACCAGCAGATCACCGCGCGTGCGGTGGCGCAGGAGCTTTTTATCCAAACCTATCCGAATTCCAACCGCACCGCCCAAATCCGCCATTTGTTCAAGCTTTACAAGATTTATACCTTTTATGGGCTTAACAATACGCCGCTGTTCGATTATGACGATAAAAAGATCCAGCCAAACGCCTTAACAGGTTATCAGGCCGTGCTATTGTACCGGGACCCGGCAAACAGCGGCTATCTTACGGAGCTTGCCGCTTTCCTGAAAGTGGTCCGCGCAAACGGCGGCAAGCTGACTCCCATGGTGGATCAGTACCGCAAGGAGCATTTTCCGCTCGACTTTGAGTAGAGAAAATAAACGAATCTCCTCACACGCCGCTGAACGGCAAAAATCCGGCTGCCTAAAATGGCAGTCGGATTTTTTTGGGCTTTGCGGCAATTTCACGGAAGATTAATCGTAAGACTGAAGATACATCTTCCGCGTCAGGTCCCGGCCTTCCCATTTGGCATAAAACGGGGACTCTTCCTCGGAAAATTCGGCATACTCGGCGGTATCCTCGTTTTCGCCGGACAGGCCGCCCAGCTGCACTGGGTCGTCATCACCGGCGACTTCCTGCAGCGATCCGCGGGATTGGCTGTTCAAGAGCATCGCCCGCGTTAATTCTTCGCCTGAACGTTCCATTCTCCCACTCCCTTTTTTCTTCAGCATGTAATCTCGCAAGCGTTCAGGGACGACGGCTGTTTCTTGGTGTGAAACCTGCCGCATTCCCTGCTCGTGTGATCATAGCTATTGTTGGGCGGATGACCGGGATTTATTCCCTTGTCATCAAAATGACACAGCCTGCTCCGCGGAACCCGGAATATGCGGCAGGATTTCCGCCGCAAGGCCCTGTCACGGAGACTGCCCTTGCGGCGGCCCGGCCCGTACAGTATACTCGGGGCATTGAGGATAAACGGAGAAGGAGAATCGGAATTTCATGAACATGCAGCAAACCGAACGGGAAACGGAACGGATCAGCGGACAGCTGACGGAGGCGAACCGGCTTTTTCTGGCCGAAATCGTCCGGCGCGTGAAAGAAAGCGACTTTGACGGTCCCGCCGCTCAGGCCGCCCTGCTGGATACGGCCCGGCAAATGCTGAAGCAGCAGAAGCTGGGGAGATCTTTTTTGGAGAAATATGCTTACGATCCGGAGGTTTATGCCTCGGAACTCCTGTCCGATCTGCAGATGCGCAAACCGCGCACCCCAAAGGACAAAATCAAATATTACACGATGATTCCCTGGCTTGCCTTGACTTGGGTATTTTTCATTTACATGATCCTGGGTTTCTCCAGCGTTTGGTCAAAGGGAGGAAAGGGCGAACTGACGGTGAACACCACCGCCCTTCTGCTGGTCGCCGCAGGGTCCATCGGCCTGATCATGCTGGTCACCCGTTTTCTGGGTTCGCCGGATCCGGACAGAAATCCCCCCGGACGCAGAACGGTCCGTGCCGATATCAAAACGTTTGTGATTACCATTGGAGCAGCCATCGTTATCGTTGCTTTTTACGTCATGCTGCGGCAGATGCTGCCTTCTTTTACGGTTACCCCGTGGACAAGCCTCATTCTTTTTGCGGTCGGTTTTGCGGGACAATTTTATTTTCTGCGCAAGCCGCGTTAATACGGACAACGGTTACGGCTGCACGGCAAAAGCCCTCCTGTTTTCCTTTAAAGAGGAATTTCAGGAGGGCTTATTTTTTTTTACTTCTTCAGGTAAGAAGGTTTAAAGGCTTAATATTAATAATGGAAAGCATGCGCCGCAACCACAAAGATGGCGCCGATGATCAGCCACATCAGCATAAGAGGCCAGAAGAAACGGACCCATTTCTGATAAGGGATACCCGAGACGGCAAGGCTGCCCATCAGCGCGGAGGAAGTCGGCAAAATCATGTTGGAAATTCCGTCCCCGAGCTGGTAAGCGAGCACCGTCGTTTGACGGGTGATGCCCAGCAGGTCCGATAGCGGCACCATGATCGGCATCGTCGTAACGGCCATCCCGGAGCCCGACGTAATAAAGACGTTCATCAGGTTCTGGAACAGATACATGCCCAGCACCTGAACGGAGCCCGGAAGCCAGTCGACCATAGTGGACAACCCGTACACCACCGTATCGATGACATTCCCTTGATCCAGCGTGACCATAATGCCGCGCGCCAAACCGATAATGAGGGCACCGTACGTAATCGCGCTGGCACCTTTCACGAATTCGGAGGCGATCCGGCTCGGTCCGAAGCCGGCGCAGAAGCCCGAAATAACGCCCATGCTCAGGAACAAAGCCGCCAGCTCTTCCATCCACCAGCCTTGTTTCGAAACGCCCCAAATGAGCGTGGCAAAACCGGCAACGATCGTAATAATCGTTAAATAATGCTGTAGTTTCATGGCAGGCAGGCTGGAAAAATCAATCGGTTCCCCGCTCGCTTCCTGCTCCAGATCGCGAACCAGGCTTTGCGAGGCGTCTTTGCGGACCCGGCCCGCGTAACGTAAAAGGTACAAGCTGGTGACCACGATCAGGCAGACGAGCAGAACGATCCGCAGCCCCGCGCCCGAAAAGATCGGAATTTGCGCAATCGCCTGGGCCAATCCCACGTTAAAAGGATTCAGGATCCCGGCGGTGAACCCGCAGGCTGCGCCCAGCGTAATCATCGCGGTTCCCGTAAGCGCGTCAAACCCAAGCGCCCGGGCAATCGCGATGCCGATCGGCACAAATACCATAACCTCCGTGGACATCCCCATCGTAAATCCGCCGACCGAAAACAGCGTAATAAAGATCGGAATCACCCATAGGCCTTTATTCGCGAACTTTCGCGCCACCCGGCCGGTAATCGCCTCGATCGTCCCGGTGGACGAAATGACTTGAAAAGCTCCCCCGATAATCAGGATAAAAAAGACAACGTCCGCCGAATCCACCAGTCCGTGCACAATCGCTTTCGGAATGCCGAACAGGCCGACCGGGCTGTTCGCTACATGGTGATAAGAACCTGGAACAACCAGCGATTGTCCCGTCTTCGGATCTTCGGCACGGTCAAATTCCCCTGCAGGAATGAGATAAGTAAGCGCAGTTCCGACAAGCACAAGGATAAACAAAATAACGAACGTATGAGGCATCTTGAACCACTTTCGCGGCTGTTGTTTTAAGGTTTGGGTTTCCGTATTCATTAGGCTTGCTCTCCTTCCAGCTTCCAGGCTTCAAACTCATCCCGCACCCGCTGAAGCGCCTGCGGATCGGCGAACAAATCATAGGCGGTTAACGCCAGGGCACGCGCCGCCTGGTTCAGGTACGCCATGCCTTCTTCCCCGCCCGCGAGCGCCGCGAATTCCGGCGTATGCGTGCCGGCGTCGCCAAGGCGGATATAAGGATGGATGGCCGCCGTTACCCGGCTGACGTTGCCGATATCCGAGGAGCCGACGCCTCCGCTTTGCGGCGGGTCGCTGACCGCAAGGCCCATCGCCTCCAAATTGCTGCGGAACAAAGCGGCCAGCGCTTGGTTGTTGTTGCGCTCCGCGTAAATCAGCCCTTCGGCGATGTCGACCGTAGCGCCAACCCCCTCGGCTGCGCTGCGCACGGCGCGGTATACTTTTTCGCGCACCGTGTGCAGACCGTCAACCGTCGCCGCCCGCAGAATAAACACCGCTTCGCACAGCTCCGGCACCACATTCGGCGCGTCGCCGCCTTTGGTAATGATGCCGTGGATGCGGACGTCATCCTTGACGAACTGGCGGATCGAATTGATCGCCACAAAAGCGTTGATCATCGCGTCCAGCGCGCTGATGCCGCGCTCCGGCGATGAGGAGGCGTGCGCCTGTCTGCCGTGGAACGTAAACGTGGCGTCCACGCAGGCCAAGCCGCCGCGCAGCACCATCGTTTTCTCCTGCGGGTGGCACATCATGACGGCGTCTACGTCGTCAAAAATCCCCGCTTCGCTCATGATGATTTTGCCCCCGCCTTCTTCCTCGGCCGGCGTGCCGAGCACGACGATCCGGCCCGGCAGCTCCGGGCACGCTTCCTTCAGCGCCAGCGCCGCACCGACCGCGGACGTGCCGATCAGGTTGTGCCCGCAGGCATGGCCTACGCCCGGCAGCGCGTCATATTCCGCCAGCAGGGCGACCGTCGGCCCGCCCTCTTTGCCGCTCCAGCTTGCCCGGAACGACGTTTCCAGTCCCGCCAGTCCTGTCTCTATCTTGAACCCGGCCGCTTCAAGCGGCGCAATCAGCCTGCGCTGCGCCCGGTGCTCGTGGAAGCTGAGCTCCGGGTCGGCATGAATTTCTTTTGCAATCGAGCGCAGCTGCTCGTCGTTAGCCGACACGGCTTGTTCAATTTTTCGCTTTTGTTCCATTGCTTGCTTGTATCCTTCTATCTGCTTGCGTTCTTCGTTCACCATCGTTCCAACCTGCCTTTGCCTTTGATGTAACAGATGTTTGCATGCATATCCGTCCGTATATTTATTCATTTTTATGAATTATATTAAGTGCAGGCGGTCGATAAGTAAAATTAATATTTTTTCGGAGTTCTCTTAAAATTATTTTATAGTAGAAGTAGGAAGCGAACATAACAAAAAAGCCTCCCTCAATCGGAAGGCTCCATTCCCAGCCGCTGGCCGGCTTTACTTCATTCGCCGTTTTTGCCGTGCTGCTCCTGCATAAAAGCTATAAACCGGTTCACCATGGCAAGCTCCCGGGACTGCTCGCGGTACAGCATCCAGGTGCTTCTTCTCAGCGGCGTCCCGTCCTGCCGGGTCAATTCATGCTTATAAAGCCCGCTTTCCGGCGGGACAAACACGCCCGGCACAAAGGAATAACCCAGTCCGTGCCGGACCATCTCCCGGCAGGTCTCGTACGCATCCACCTTCATGGCAACATGCGGCGGGTCGGCGTAACGCTCCCTCCACCAGGCCTGGATGTCCTGCACAAAGGTAGAAGGCGTCTGCCGTGCCGCCCCGGTTCTCGGATCGGCATATTGAATCTGCGGCAGGTCCGGAAGCGAATCCAGCTCAAGCCTGTCTTTAGCAATCAGACAAACCGGCTCGTCATGCAGCAGATCGCGTCCTTCCGGCCAGGGATAGTTTCCACGTACGATACCGAGATGAATCTCCCGGCCGTGCAGCAGCTCCAGCACTTCCGAGCTGAGCGCGCACGTCACTTCGAACTGGACCTCGGGGTACAAATCCCTGAATTTTTTCAGGAGCGGAGGCAGCATATACAGACCGAAATAGCTGGCTACGCCAAGCCGCAGAGTCCCCTTGATTCTGCCGCGCATGCCCTGCAGCTCGTCCTTCACCCGTGACAGCTCTTCGCTCATTCTACGCGCGTGCGCGGCCAGCGCCTCCCCTTCCGGCGTCAGGTTTGTCCCTCTGGCATGTTTGACGATCAGCGGCACGCCGAACTCCCGTTCCATCTGCTGTAGCCGGTACGTAAGCGCAGGCTGCGTCACGTACAGCCGTTCCGCCGTGCGGGTCAGGCTCTGGCCTTCGGCCAGATAACGCAGCATGGCGGCGTCTTTTTCATCCATATTTCCCGCTCCTCTTCCTATTGATCTTTGTCCCCTAGCCTACCATGGATATCCTGGCGGTGAAAAGAGGCGATTCGTGAACGGGCAGGATCGGGAATAAGAGGGGCTGGAGAGGGAATGGAATCAAAAAAGAACGCTCCTGTAACGGGGAAACCCGTAAGGAACGTTCCTTTTCCTCTTTTTCGGCAGCAAAACCGTTATTTCACTTCCACCCGTTTATCCAGCAGCTTCACCATCACGAAAATGAGGATAACGCCGCAAACCAGCTCAAATACGGCAGCCCCGTATACGGCTTGATGGCTTATGGAGTCAAACACGCCTGGAGTCGGGTCAGCCGACTGATTGTAACCGTCCGCCAATCCGAATTCCACCAGCCCGAACTGCCGGAAGCCAAGCGCGTTTTCAATCCAGGATAACCCGTTCTGCAGAATCAGGTAAGCGATCACCATAATGGCGGCTCTGCCTTTGGTCTGAAAGCTGCGCCCGATCGTATAAGCAAGAAAGAACACAAGAAGCTGGAAAAACGCGGCTTCCAGGCAGGCCACAGCCACCAGGATCAGGGTTCCCGGGCTGAAATCCTTAAGAATTTGGAAAGGCTCAAACGCTATAAAAGTGCGGCCTAACGAGACATGCAGCAGGAAGATCAGGCCCACGATCAAGGTTCCCAGCAGCCCCAGCACCAAAGGGGACAAAATATGCTGCAGGCTGCCTACCGGGAGCATGCGGCGGCTGGTCGAGATAATGTTCTTGGCATAGGTTCTCACCGAAACGACCGTTACGATCACCATGATCGCCACATAGCCCATAATCATCAAAGCCAGCGCGGCTTCGCTGTCGTTTACGAACAGCTCGACCCCGATTTCCAGTATGGCAAACAAAGCGAAGGCGCTCAGCAAAAACGCCGCATTTCTTTTCCAATCATATTTCAGTAACCGGATCATTCGGCAAACACCTCTCTAAATAATTCGTCCACGCCTTTTCCCGTCTTCGTCCGCAGCGTTTCCACGTCATCCATCAACACCAGTTCCCCGTCCCGGATAAACGCCACCTGATCAAAAATCCGTTCGATATCCCGCACCAGATGGGTCGTAATCACGATGCTGCTCTCTTCGTCGTAAAACTCGAGAATGGCGTCCAAAATTCGGCCCCGGGCCACCGGATCCACCCCGCCTATCGGTTCGTCGAGCAAATAAAGCCGTGCTCGGCGCGACAAAGCAAGCGTCAGCTGCAGCCGCTCCAACATCCCTTTGGACAAGGAGCTCACCCGGTCACGCGGGTTTAATTTCATGAACTGCAGCATTTCGGCGGCTTTAGCCTGATCAAAATCCGGATAGAAATCCCGGTAAAAAGCAACCCCATCCTGCACCTTCATCCAGTCCTCGGTCACCGCCGCATCTGGCATGAAAGAAACAAGGGATTTCGTTCCGGTCCCCGTCGGTACTCCGCATACCTTTGCTTCACCCGCAGTTGGCTGAACGAGGCCGGCCGCGATCTTCATCAGCGTGCTTTTGCCGCTGCCGTTCGTGCCCAGCAAACCCACGATATGTCCCGGTTGAATGTCAAAGGAAACATTGTTTAAAGCCTGCTTTTTTCCGTAGGTTTTGGACAGCTGCTTGATGCTCAAGACGGGCACGCCCGAAGGATTCTTAGCCAGGCTGCTTCCATTCAAGGTTTCGTTCGTCATCGTGTTCATTTCGCTTCTCCCTTCCGCCCGGTTTCAACTGCTTCGGACACGATGGTTACGATGTCCTTCTCCGCAAAGCCAAGTTCCTTCATGCCCTGAACAAATTTCTCCAGCAGGTCTCCGGCCATCTCTTTCTTGATCTCCATAATCTTCGTTCCCTCGCTTGTCACGAATCTTCCCAGTCCGCGCCGGGTTTCCACGATTTCTTCCCGCTCCAGCTCCTGAAAGGTCCGCTGGATCGTGTTCGGATTAATCTGCAGCTCGGCCGCCAGTTCCCGCACCGATGGAATTTTATCGCCCGGCGCAAGGCTACCGCTTACGATCTGCCGCTTGATGTAATTCATGATCTGCAGATAGATCGGAAGGTTGTTATCCAATTCTAGGCTCACCTGCTCGCCGCTCCTCTCTTCCGTTGACGGATGATGATCTGTCGGTCACTCCGCAACGTTGTATCACTGTTATAGTTAAATAGTACACTAATAATGTATGCGTGTAAAGGGGAGAGGATGCTTGGTTCGAAAATAAGGGCACAAAAAAACAGCACCGGCCCGCCGGTGCTGTTCCTTTTTCGCAAAATCCCTTTATTCAATTCCGCTTAAATCAGCAAATTAAACAAATTCAGGTCGCGGTTCAATTCCGTATATATGATCCCTTTGGCTTCCATCCGGCGGATGAGCGGAAGATAATCTTCCTTGTTCATCAGCTCGATGCCGACGAGAGCCGGGCCATTTTCCTTGTTGTTTTTCTTGGTGTATTCAAAGCGGGCAATATCATCGTTTGGTCCCAGCACATCCGCAAGAAACTCGCGGAGCGCACCGGCCCGTTGAGGGAAATTGACCATGAAGTAATGCTTCAACCCTTCATAAATCAGCGAACGCTCTTTCATTTCCTGCATCCGGTCAATATCATTGTTGCCGCCGCTAATTACGCATACCACGGTTTTCCCTTTGATTTGTTCGCGGTACATGTCGAGCGCGGCCACCGGCAGCGAACCGGCTGGCTCCACGACAATGGCATTTTCGTTGTACAGCTCCAGGATCGTTGTGCAGGCTTTGCCTTCGGGCACCTTAATTACATCGTCCAGTACTTCTTTGGCGATTTCGAAATTCAGGTCTCCGACCCGCTTCACTGCAGCGCCGTCGACGAATTTGTCGATAGTCTCCAGCGTAACGACCTCTCCTTGCTTCAGCGCTTCGGTCATCGAAGCGGCGCCCAGCGGCTCTACGCCGATCACTTTGGTTGCGGGAGCCACCATTTTTAAATAAGACCCTACGCCCGACACCAGACCGCCGCCGCCAATCGTGACAAACACGAAGTCTGCCGGCTGCTTCAGTTCCTCCATGATCTCCATGCCGATCGTGCCGTTGCCCGCCACAATCTTGGCATTGTCGAACGGATGGATAAACGTCATGCCCTGCTCCCGGCACGTTTTCATCGATTCCTCGTAAGCATCATCGTAAGTATCGCCCGTCAAAATCACCTCGACATGGGAGCCGCCGAACCGTTTCACCTGCTTAACCTTCTGGTTGGGGGTCGTTGCCGGCATAAAGATTTTCCCCTGAATCCCCAGCGCATTACACGAAAAAGCCACGCCCTGCGCGTGATTGCCCGCGCTTGCGCAGACGATGCCGCGGGCGGTTTCCTCGGGAGTCAAACTCCGGATCATATTGTAGGCCCCGCGAATTTTGAAAGAGCGGACGATCTGCAGATCCTCCCTTTTCAAATACACGTTGCAGTCATATTTAGCCGATAAAACCGCATCCCGCTGCAGGGGAGTACGCACAATAACCTCGCGCAGCACATGATGCGCCCGTACGATATCTTCCATCCCGACGGACGCGGAAGAAGCGGTTTTCGGGTTGTCTGTCTGTTTCATCTTGGTCTCCACACTCCGGTTATCTGATAATTGATTCACCATTTTTGCTTAATACTCCTATTGTACCACCATGCCGGGACAGGAGGAAAAATTTCTTTCCATCCGGGGGCAAAATGGGCAGACCTCTGCAGCTTAACTCGGCCTAACTCAGTTCACGCAGCTGAAAACCGGGCAGTCTCCGCTCAATGGCGGGCCTCTGCGCTTCCAGCTTGTCCGGCAGCATCAGCTCCCGTCCCAATTCCCCCGCGGTTTCGTCCGTCTGAAAGCCGGGGATATCCGTCGCCACCTGAAAAAGAATCCGCCCGGGCTCGCGGAAGCTCACCGCTTTGTAATATTCCATATTGATCGCAGGCGTCGGATCGAGCCCGCCTTCCTTAAGCTGCTCCTGCCATAAAATTTGCTCGCTCGCATCATTGCTGCGCCAGGCCAGATGCTGGACGACCCCGGCACCCGAAGCACCGGCAGGCATCGGCTCGATATTCAGATCGATCCTGCCTCCCAGCCGGCCGTGGGCTTCAAAGCGGGCAAGCCCTTCTTCACTGCCTTTGTACAGCAGTCCAAGCCCCAGCTCCAGCACATCCGCCGTCCCCTCGGGCTGCCTGCTGAACAGCAGAACGCCGTCAATCCCCCGAATCGAATAAACCTCCGGGATCGGTCCCGGATTTGCGCTCCGGGCGGCCGCGTCCGGCCCCTGGTCCTGCTCTACCAGATCAATCAGCAGACCGCCCTGATCGGTGAAGCGGACATAATCCCTGCCGAAACGGCGGGTTTCCATAAAGTCGATTTTGTATTTTTTCAGCCTCTGGCGCCAATACAGCAGACCTCCGGCAGGAACTGCAAACACGATGACGCCCACCTGGCCTCCGCCCAGCCTTCCCGCCGGAAAATCCCCGCGGCACAGCAAGGAGACAATCGTCCCCGGACGGCCCAGCTCATCGCCGAAATACAAGTGATAAACATCCGGCGCTTCAAAATGAACCGTCTGTTTAATGAGACGCAGGCCCAGAAAACCCGCATAAAAATCAACGCTAGACTGAATGTCATTTGCGTAAGCCGTGATATGGTGAATACCAGCCGTTTTAAGCAATCCGAATCCTCCTCGGCGTTCATTCCTGTTCCGAACCTGGTTCTTTAAACCCATACTCCCTATTATAAGATAAACCTCTACTGCCGTACATTCCGCCGGAAAAACAGCCCGCTTTCAGCGGGGATTTTTACTCACCGCCCAAAATGCCCAAATTTCAAAAAAAGGATTGCAAATTTACGCTCCGTCGTTAAAATAATATTAACATTAAAATTATTTTAACGTTTATAAAAATTGAATGAGGCGGTGTTTAAAATGGATCCCTTGGCCGCTCAGGCTGCTTCCCCGGCTTCTCTAGCATCGACAGTTTCTATGGCTTCTCCGGTCACTCCCCAGGCTTTACCTCTGTCTAAAAATAAAGATTTTCTGCTGCTCCTCTGCGCCAAAGCGATTTCCCGGTTCGGAGACTCGGTTGACTCCATTGCCTACAGCTGGATCGTTTACATGCTGACCGGCTCCAAGCTGCTGATGGGCACCCTGTTTGCGGTGAATACCCTTCCAGCCATTGTGCTGAGCATATTTACCGGGGTCTTTGTGGACCGCTGGCCGAAAAAAATCATCGTCATCGCCGCCGACTACGGGCGCGGAACGATCGTTTTCCTGACGGGCCTGCTTTATTTGACCGGCCTGCTTGAGGTTTGGCACCTGTTTCTGTTTACAGTGCTGATTTCCTCCCTGGAAGCCTTTGCTTCCCCGGCGGAAAACGCCTGGATTCCCTCCATCCTCGGCAAATCCCAGCTGCTTAAGGGCAACTCCTTGTCCGGCTCGGTCGCGCAGAGCGCAGAGCTGATCGGTCTGGCTGCCGCCGGCGGGATCATCGCTTTCTTCGGGAGCACCGGTGCATTGTGGGTGGACGCCGCCACCTTCCTGCTGTCGGGTTTACTGCTCGGGTTTGTCCGGGCCGGGAGGGATCGAGTAAGTAAAGCCTCCTCCCCTGATAGCAAGATCACTTCTGCCGCCAACCGCCAGCCTTCCCCTGCCTGCTCCGCTATCAAGAGGTATGTGTCCGATTTGAAAGAAGGTTTTGCCTACGTAAGAGGCAACCTGTTCATCTTTACTTCCATCCTGCTGGCCGGGATCGTCAACTTCGGTTTGGCGCCGATCAACGTGCTCCAGACAGTGTACGTAAAAGAACATCTTCATGCCGATGCCGGCATGCTGAGCGCGCTCGGCGCAAGCTTAACCGGCGGAATGATCGTATCCGGGTTGTGCCTGGCCAAATGGGGCGGCGCTTTTCGGAAAAGCACGCTGATCCTCACCGCCTTTCTGCTGCTCGGCTGCAGCATGGCCTTGCTCTCGTTCCCGCCTTTGCTGCACGGTTACTTGGCTTGGGGACTCGCCGCCCTGCTTATGGCTTTGCTTGGCGTTTCCGTCAGCATGGCCTCCGTCCCGCTCCGCTCCTATATCATGGAAGTCACCCCCGGAGCGATTCTCGGCCGCATTTCAGCTTTAATCAGTATGGTCGCTTTAAGCGCCATGCCGCTTGGCGCCACCTTAAGCGGTTTTGCCGCCGACTTTATTCCGGTACCGGTGTTGTACGCCGCTATGGGCATCATGATTGCCGTGATGTCGCTTTGTCTGCTGCCTTATAAGGCGTTTCGGCGGATTTGATTGCATCATTAAGAAGATGTGGATGAGACCTTTAGTACCATAAAGGGATGAATCTCAACTAATATAAGAATCATCAACTAATAGCATATAAGGCCAATTTATAGACTCACAACTTTTAGATATTAAGCATTAATTGAGTTAGTAAATAGTCACAAAAGATTCACGGGTCGATGCCCCCGTTTACAACTGTCGTTTGGGGAAACTATCTTAATTAAAATTTATGAATGTTTCTGTGCTTTTTTATTTATTATTTTGCAATTCGCCCTTATTAAAATTCCATCGTTTTGCTCCAAATACAAGAAAAATACCTATAATAAACTGGTACCCATAGACTGGACACTTTGAAAAAAAGGTGTCTGGGCTATGGGTACTTTTTGTATACTGGAAGAGGCAATGGAGGGGATGACATGAGTAAGAAACATTTTAACCAAGCAG